>BQJN01000004.1 GCA_021604725.1 Lysobacteraceae bacterium
AGCATGTAATCGATCGCTCGTTGTCTGGACCAGCGCTTGTGGTGAATGCCGGTGTCTACGACCAGTCGCACTGCTCGGAATAGTTCAGCCTGAAGCCGGCCAATGTTGTCGTACGGGTCGTCCTGGAACCCTTGCTCCCAGGCGACAAACTCTGAGTACAGGGCCCAGCCTTCCGAGTACGCCGTAAAGGGAATCATGCGCCGGAAGAATGGTACGTTTTCGAGTTCTCGCTGTATGGCAATTTGGAAATGGTGTCCCGGTACCGCCTCATGGTAGGCCAGTGTGCGCATGCCGTACTTTGGCGTCGCTTTGATGTCATACAGGTTGGCGTAGAACACACCAGGGCGTGATCCGTCCATCGCCGGCCCATTGTAGTAAGCCCCGGGAGCGGTCTTTTCCTTGAACTCGGGAATTCGTTCGACGATGACATCAGCCTCCGGACGAACATCAAAAGCGCCGTCCAGTCCGGCTTCGATTTCATCAATCATCGCGGCGTAGTCGTCCAGGATCTGCTGCCTGCCTTCGTCAGTATCCGGGTAGTAGAACTGCTCGTCTTCCTTGAGGTCATTCATGGCCGAGGCAAAACCAGCGCTGGTATCGCGGCCTTCGCCAGCCAATATCGCCAGAATCTCGCCCTGGATGCGATCAACCTCAGACAAGCCAATGGTATGGATCTGTTCGGCGGTGTAGTCGGTGGTGGTGAAAAACCGCAACGCCAATTGATAGAACTCATCACCATCGGGCAGCTTCCATACGCCGTGATTGGTTTTGACCTTGGGCTGGAGTTCTTTGAAGTATGCAATCAAGCGTTGATAGGCCGGATACACGGTGGTGTTGATTTGATCTACTGCCGCGGCCAGCAATCGATCTCGGTCTTGCTCATCCAGCTCGGCTTCAGTCGTTTTCTCCGCCAGCGAGTTATACAAAATATTCTCTTCGGGTGGTGTGTCGACAAAACCGTTCATTTCATCGAGAACGCGCTGAATCACAAACTTCGGCGGCACAATGCCCAGGGATTCTCGATGTCGTAGCCCTTCAATCACCTGATCAAAGCTCACCCCAACCTTCGACAAGCGTGAAATGTAGTGTTCGCCATCCTCGACTGAATGCACCTGGTGGGTAGACTCCATAAACGACGGGAAGCCGTTTTGCGCACCGAACATCTGATTGACAGGATAGTTGTGAAAGCGGAAGCGCTCGCCATCGACGGCGATATTCATCAGCGACAGGGCAATCTTCTTCGACATGCGATCTTCTTCGTCCAGATCGTCGTCGTCATAGGACAGCAAAATCTCGTGAGCCTCGCTCAGTCGTTCGAACATCCGATCGCCAGCAGCCATCGAATCGTCATCCAGTTCGGCGTTGTGGCCGTTGATGCCGATTGGCTCCAGAACTCGAATGGAACTAAGCATCTGCGGGCTTTCCAGGGCAAATTGCAAAGCCGTTCGACCGAAAAACCAGTTGATGTAAAGCGGCTTGAAATACCAGGTGTGAACAGCCAGCCCAACAACCAGAAGGATCACTCCCGCAAGCCCCAGCCCGACGATCTTCAATATGCTCTTCATGCCCCGTTTCATGTATTTCCCCTTATCCCGTTCGGTGATCGATGCATCATGCCGCAATCAAACGTCGGCCGAAAGTGCTTCCGTGCGCGGCAAGCCGTCGCCATAAACCAGACCATGCCGAATCGGACTCTCGACCGGCAGTGATGCAACCACTGTCATTTGCGCCCGACAGTGCAGCGATTTGGCGGTTAAGCCGGCACAAAAACCAGCTATCAAACGGCGTCAATATGGTATCATCGCCTGCTTTTGAGCAGAGTCCCGGCCTTGAATACTATTGCGCGTCTTTTGACCTCCGCACTTCTCCTTTGTCTGTTGGGTTGCACTGATTCTGGCGAGTCGGATATTGGCGCGCCCGCTGACTTGCCAATGTTGCAGGCAGAGCAGAATATTTTGATCGTCAGTTTCGACGCACTGCGAACTGACGTCCTGGGCATTTATGGCAATCAAAGGGGCCTCACTCCAAACATTGATCGCTGGGCGGAGTCGGCAATCGTCTTCGACAACTTCTACACGGCAGGGCAAGCCACACCAACATCATTCGCAGCCGCGTTCACTGGCCAGTATCCGCATCGCTCATTTCGCGGCTGGAAACTCGAAGAAACCCAGACGCTGGCCAAGGTCATGCAAAGGTCTGGCTTCAAGACTTTTGGCATATTCAACAATGTGCAGTTGGTGGATGAGCGGAACTTTGGTCAAGGGTTTGAAACTTACGAAGTTTTGCAGGTTGCACCCGACCCAAGCGTAGCCGAACAAGCGCACGCCATGCTCGCTGAGCACAAAGATGGCCGATTTTTTGGCTGGGTCCACTTTATCTCCCCGCATACACCTTATGTCTATCGCGAGGACGCCAAGCACTTGTACACGCCGGGCTACGAAGGCGAATACGTCCGGTCCAGCGGTCGCCAGCCCAATCCCGAATCGGAGGCCGACGCCAAAAGAATCAAGGAATTGTACGACGGGGAAGTCTGGGGCGTTGACCAACTATTTCAGACCGTGATCAACTCCCTTGAACAACTGGGGCTGGCCGACAATACGCTCGTTATTCTTACGGCCGACCATGGCGAGGCATTCAACGACCACGGCACCTATGGCCACAAAGTGCTCTATGACGAGGTCATCAGGATTCCATTTATCATGGCCCCCCCTCAGTACATGTCGCAACAGCGGGTATCGAACGTTCATCTCAATACCGATATTTTGCCGACACTGGCGACGATGGTCGGCGCTGAGTACGTACCCACACGCGATGGTGTGCCGATGCAGAATCAGCCGGATGAAGACCTGGCTCGCATCTTCACAGCGATGACGAACTCCAAGTATCGTGCTATGGCGATCCGCAAGCAGGGCATGAAGATGTTGATTGAGTGTCCACCGGAAGAGTATGTCGAATACCTGTTCGATTTGCGCAGCGATCCAGGAGAACTGAACGACATCATCCTCGATCATCCAGATTCCGCAGAAGAACTGTTTGACCAGTTGGAAGACATGATTGGTGGCACGGTTTGCGAGACAATTGTGCAGGCGACCAAGGGTGTCGAAATTGAAAACGACCTTGATGCGGAGACCATCGAGAAGCTTCGATCTCTTGGGTACATTCAGTAGACGGGACCTTCCCAGGCATTACTTGCAATTTCCACGCAACAAGATTGAGCAAAACGTGAAATCAACCTTTAACATGCGCAACCGTGCGATGGGCGCGGCAAAATCATGGGTGTGCGCCATCGGTACACTGTCGCTGAGCATATTGGTGGCAGCTTGCGGCAGCAGCGATCGCCCAGCTGAAACCAACCCTCTGATCTTTATAGGCATCGATGGGGCAACTTGGGACGTTATCGATGACATGATCGCCGCCGGCGACTTACCAACGTTCAAGGATTTGAAGACACGTGGTGCCTATGGCGAGCTGATCTCAATCGGCCCAATGGTGTCTCCTGTGATCTGGACCACTCATGCAACTGGCCGTTTCGCCCGCGATCATGGAATTCTGGACTTCACATACCCATACAAACCGGGTCCGGCGAAGCCTGTCCAGTCGACCCATCGTCAGGTGCCGGCGATCTGGAATATAGCCTCGGACGCTGGCAAGTCGGTCGCTGCTGTCGGCTACTTTGCCTCGTTTCCAGCCGACACAATCAATGGAGTTTTCGTCTCGGAACGCTCAAGACAGGGGCTGGACGGCGCGATCACCCCGCCCAACGCGCTTGAAGAAATTAGCCAGCAGCTTGATGAGTTGAACAGGCTGAACAAGAGAAAGGCGCTGTGGAGCCGTTTTTTTCCGTGGGACTATGAACCACCTCGCAGGCGATCTGACGATGAACCACCGGCGCAGCAGGAAGCGAGCCGACTGGTCACTGGTCGCGTCGACAACCGCATCATCACCGACGAGTTCTATCGGCGCGCCGGACAATACTTGCTCGAGTCGCGCGATTGGGACCTGTTCATCAACTATTTAAGAATCATCGACTACGCTCAGCATTCCCTTTGGTACTACTTCGAGGACGATGACTGGGACCAAAAACCAAACGAAGGAACCAGGGCGCTGCTTGGTGACATCATTCCGGAGTCCTACCGATACACTGACGAGATGCTGGCTGACGTCCTGAAAAGCGCGCCTGACAACGCCAACATCGTTTTGGTGTCGGACCATGGTATGGGCTCTGCAACCGGTCGTTATTCAGTGGCTGAAGAGCGCGCCAAGGACTTGACGGGCAATCACCGTCGAAACGGCCTGTTTCTTGCGGTAGGGCCTGATATCAACCCGGGCCGTGTGGTCGGTATGACTACGCTGGAAGTGATGCCGTTGCTGACCACCTTGCTGGGCTTGCCCTTGTCTGACGAGTTGCCGGGACAAGTTCCGTATGACGCACTGAGCGACCGCCTGGCCGATGCCGGTCAACCGGCCACGGTGCCCAGTTACGGTTCCTATTCATTTGCGGGCACTGTTGAGATCTCCGAAGAAGACCAGCGAAGAGAGATGGATGAATCTCTTAAGGGACTTGGCTATATCGGTGAGTTTGAAGTGGCAGATGCCGATGATGGCGGCTACGATTTTTGGGCCTCATCCGATGCCATCATAAGCAACCAGTTGGTCGGCGAGATCATGTACTACCTTATCCAGGGAGACCAGGAGGCCGCCGACGCCGTGCTGCGTGATGGCAAACAATTCAAGGCAAGAATGGGACGGGCAATTCCGGCAGGTGTGGAATCCGCGCTCAAGTCGCTGCGAGATGTCCTGCCGCCAGACGACTACAACGAAGCTGCTTTCGAGCAGTTTCTGGCACGCCATTCGAGGACGGACTGATGATGACGCGGAATTCATTTCGGCACTACGCCCTGGCTACTGCATTGGCGTTTACGGCGACAGCCTGCGACTCGCCGACACCAAACGTGTCAAACAATTCAGCAACGCAGAGTGCAACACCTATCCCAACGGTGGATAACCTGGTTGTGGTTTGTCTGGATACCTTGCGACATGATGCATTCTATCTGGCAGACCGGGCCGGGTTCACTGACAAGCTCTCGCCTTGGATCGAAAAGGCTGTGCATTTCGACAAGGCGAGTTCTACCGCGCCATGGACGGTGCCCTCGATTGCATCGGTTCTAACCGGAATGTATCCCCGTCAACATGGTGCCGGCATCTTTCCGGGGGACGTGGCCAACCTCTCAACCGAGATCCCGACGCCATTGCCGGAAGAGAGCACGCACCTTGCCGAGCGCCTCTCCAGCCTCGACGGACTGACCAGCGCCGCCTACGTTGCCCACCCATGGTTTGCCTCAGGTTATGGTCTTGAGCGTGGCTTCGGTCGCATGGGTATGCGTCGTGGCAGCGAAAAAATCGTAGAAGTTGCTACCGAATGGCTTGATGGCAAAATCACGCCCCGCAAACCGCGGCCAGTCGACAAACGGTTTTTGCTCTATTTGCACTTTATGGAGGCCCACGATTGGCACCTTACCGAGGGCAAAGAACTGAAAGACCACGCGCAGGCACTACCACCCAAACTGGCGAAGGCAGCGATAGAGGCGGCTCCCGCCAACATTTGCGCGAAGCGCGGAGCGCGGATGTGTCGCAAGTACCTCGCCTACATCAATGCCATTAGGGTCGAACGGGACAGCCTCGGTACCTTTTTGGACAACCTTGCAGCAATGGGTGCTGATGCCAATACCGCAGTGCTGGCTTTTTCTGACCACGGCGAAGAATTCCACGATCACCTTGAAGAAGCAGTAGCCAATCAGATTGACCCACGTGGCATTCACGGCTTTGGCCATGGTCAAAGCCTGCACCAGGAGCTCTTGCATGTGCCACTACTGGTCTGGCACCCCGGCATTGATGGCCAACGCGTAGACACACCAGTGAGCCTGGTTGATGTGGCCCCCAGTGTCATGCAGTGGATGGGCGTCGAGCTCGGAGAGGCCACCTGGCCCGGTACCCTGTTGGGTGATGCCATTGCCGGTGCGCAAAGCTCAGCAATCACCGATCCATCGTTCCAGCCGGATTGGTCCGGTGAGCGTCACTTGTACGCTTCGGGCATCGCCTATGGGCCGCAACAAATCGCCACGCGGGCCGGTGACATCAAAGCCGTATGGCATCAAAGAAACGAACAAATCGAACTATTCGACCTCAACAATGACCCACTTGAAAAGAGCCCTGTTGACAACCCGGAGCTGGTATTGCGGTTCGACCCACTGCTGGGTGACTACGCTGAGATCGAACCAACGGCCGTGGCGGAAGCACCTGAGTTGGACGCCGAACAAATCGAACACCTGAAATCCATCGGCTACCTGCAAGGCGTCGACGAAGACGGACAATGACTATGAAATTCAACCCTACCCTACTGGCCATTGCGGCCGCGACCTTATTGGCTGGCTGTGGCGATGCCCCACAAGCACCCGCCGAGAAACGCATTGTCATCCTTGGCTTTGATGGCATGGATCCAGCGATTGCACAGCGCTTTATGGATGAGGGCAAATTGCCCAACTTCTCAAAACTGGCAAACGAAGGCCATTTCCAGCCACTGGGCACATCCAACCCGCCGCAGTCGCCGGTTGCCTGGTCGGACTTTGCCATCGGCAAGCATGCTGGTGAGCACGGTATTTACGACTTTCTGCGCCGTGACCCGGAAACCTATGCTCCGGACTTCTCCATATCGCAGAACATTGCACCGGAGACCATGGAGCTGTTTGGCTACCATATCCCGGTTGGTGACGGACAAGTTCTGAATCGCCGCCAGGGCAAGCCGTTTTGGATGACGGCAGAAGAAAGCGGCAATCGGGCCTCAGTCCTGCGCGTCCCGGTCACCTACCCGCCAGACAACATTCACCGCATGCTCTCCGGCATGGGAGTGCCAGACCTCCTCGGTACTCAGGGGACCTATACGCTTTACACCACCCAACCAGTACGCGGCAGCGGCTCGAGTTCATCGACCCGAATTGAACGCGTACGTCCACGTCGTGGTGGCATTATCGAAACAACATTGGTTGGGCCACAGCATCCGTTGGACCCAGAAGCTGGGACCATGGATGTTCCGATGGAAATTCGTCCACTGGAAGGTTCTGAGGGCGGTGCATCCATCACGTTAGGTGAAACCAGCGTCGACATCGAGCCGGGTGGCTGGTCAGATTGGGTCAAGGTTGACTTCGATTTTCTCGGACCGCTGATGGGCATTCGCGGCATGGTTCGTCTGCACCTGGTCGCTGGATACCCACGAATCCGCCTCTACGTATCGCCGATTCACATCGACCCCATGCAACCGGCCGTGCTGATGTCGTCGCCCCCGGAATACGTGCAACAACTGGCTGAACGCATTGGCAATTTCCATACTATTGGCATGCCTGAAGAGACCTGGTCTTTGAACGAAGAGCATATCTCCGACCAGGCCTATCTGGACGTCATCAAGACCATTCTCGCTGAGCGTGAAGCGATGTGGTACGACACGCTGGATCAAAATGATTCTGAACTGGTGATCGGTGTATTCGTCCAGACCGACCGAGTTGCGCACATGTTTTATCGCGGCTTCGACCCCCTGCACCCCTTGTATCCAGAAACTGATGAGACCGCACGCGGAGCCATTGAGTGGATCTACAAGGAAGCAGACCGTGTGTTGGGCGAAACGCTGGACAGACTCGGTCCGGACGATCAGCTGATGGTGATCTCAGACCACGGATTTTCACCTTTCCGCAAAGCGGTCAACCTAAACCGTTGGCTGGTCGACAATGGCTACCTGGTTCTTAAGGACGGCAAAGATACTTCTGGCGTAATCTTTTCAGATGTCGACTGGAGTCAATCCACCGCATATGCGCTGGGCCTGAACGGTTTGTTCATCAACCGCGCGGGCAGAGAGTCACAGGGCATTGTCACCGAACAACAAGCAGCTGAAATCAAGGCCGCCTTAATGCGCGACTTGCCCACCGCCGTCGACCCCGAAACCGGCGTGCCACTAATTGGCGAAATGTTTGACGGCGATGTGCTCTACCCTGGCAACGCCAATGGCGATGCACCGGATCTGGTAGTCGGCTACGAGCCCGGTTATCGCGCCTCCTGGCAAACCACCCTGGGTGCGGCACCTACTGCTCTTGTGGAGCTCAACGACAAAAAATGGAGCGGCGATCACTGCATCGCACCATCCAAAGTTCCGGGTGTGCTGTTTACCAACTTCGAACTGGAAGCTGGCGAAATTGATGCGCTGGAAAATATTGCATCGTACGTGTTAGAGCGCCTGTGACCGACGCCAAATTCCAGGTTCCCGCCGGACTATACGCTAGCACGCGCTTTTTTGGCGCGACAGCGGGCCTATGGCGGCGTCTCGGCAACCTGGAAAGCGCCGTGTTGCGCGACGATATCGAAGCAACACCCATCGACCGGCCGCTGTATGTGACCGGTCTGGCGCGCTCCGGCACCACCATCGTCACCGAAATGCTCAGTCAACATCCGCTGACGACCTCGCATCGGTATTGCGATTTCCCGCCGGTCTATACGCCGTATTGGCGCAACTATCTGCGCGATCGAGCGCAAGTGGCCACGCCAAAACCGGTCGAGCGGGCGCACAAAGATCGCATCATGGTCACTAACGACAGCCCAGAAGCGGTCGAAGAAGTTTTGTGGATGCAGTTCTTTGATCACTTGCATGATCCATCGGTCACCAACGCCCTGGTGCCGGATCAAAGAAACGCGGCTTTTGACGATTTCTACCGCGATCACATTCGCAAGTTGCTGCTGGTACGCAAGGCCAGACGCTATCTCACCAAAGGCAACTACAACATCTCGCGTATTCGCTACATCCTCGATCTGTTCCCAGACGCTCGGTTTGTCATCCCGGTGCGCAAACCGGTCAATCACATTGCGTCGTTGGCCAAGCAGCACCGTTTCTTTTGTGAAGGACAAACGGTCAATCCGAAAATGCGTACGCAACTTGGGGCGTCGGGCCACTTCGAGTTTGGTCTGGACCGAACCGCCATTCATTTTGGCGACGACCAGGTGGCCACTAAAATCAAGCAAGCCTGGGAACAAGGCCAGGAAGCTCTGGGATGGGGGCTGTATTGGTCAAGCGTCTATCGCTACGTGTTGGAGTTGGTCGAATCAGACCCAGCGATCAAGAACGCTTGCCTGATCGTGCGCTACGAGGACCTTTGTGCCCACCCTGCCGACGAAATTGATCGCATCATTGCGCATTGCGATTTGCCCGCTGACCAGTTCACCGACGTGCGGCAGCACTATGTTGATACCTTGAGCGAACCGGACTACTACAAGCCGGCATTTGACGAGAATGAACTGAAGATCCTGGCGGACACCACCGAAACGGTGGCCAAGCAACTCGGCTATCGCTAATGCGCGTCACCGGGAAAGGGATTGTCCTCAAACTTGGCCGTATGGCCTTGCGAGCAATGCCGGCACCGGTCCGCTACAGAGTCGCCTCAGTTCTTGAGAGACTCCGCTATAGAAAAGTAACAGAAGTCCATGAACTTCCAGGTATTTTTCATTACTGGTCAAACAAATACCTACGCCCGGTATTCGAGCGATACCACTTTACCGACCCGGAAAACTTCTTCCTGGTGATGTGCCTGCAGCAGTTGCAAACCCGATCGGGCACGGCTCGCCTGATTAGTATTGGCTCAGGCAACTGTGATGTTGAAGCCAAACTTGCGCGCGCCCTGGTCGATTCGGGAGTCGATGATTTCGAACTGCATTGCCTGGATTTCAATCAGGCCATGCTTGATCGAGGTGCCGAACATGCCGCCCAGCTGGGCGTTTCGGAAAAATTGAATTGGGTGCGGCAGGACTTCAATGACTGGAAGCCGGAAGGCCAATTCGACGTCGTGCTGGCCAACCAGAGCCTGCACCATGTGGTCAACCTTGAGGGCCTTTTCGACGCCGTTTATGCATCGCTCAGAGAAGACGGTTTGTTCCTGATCAATGACATGATTGGCCGTAATGGCCACCAACGCTGGCCCGAGGCCTTGCAGGCGATGCTACCACTGTGGAATCGCCTGCCAGAGCGATACCATTACAATAACCAATCGAAACAGCTCGAGTCTCAATACGTTGACCGCGACTACTCAACCCACGGTTTTGAAGGTGTACGTGCTCAAGATATCCTTCCCCTGCTGGTAGATCGGTTTGCGTTTCATACATTTCTGCCGTTCGGCAATGTGGTCTTCCCATTCATCGACCGAGCGTTTGGCGGAAATTTCGATGCCGAATCCGTCAGCGACCAAGCGTTTATCGACGAAGTGCATGCGATCGACGAAGCCGGCTTCAAAGCCGGCAAACTGACCCCGAACCTGATGATTGCCGCTGTCGGAAAAGGCCAATATGAAACGCGTCTCCGCGAGCCCTATCTGACGCCACAGGCCTGCATCAGACGACCCTAGTCAGCTGGACGAAACTCTACATGCACCGCGCCAAACACCTAAACCATTTTCAGATCGACTTCCGGACGAGTTATCGGCATCGTCACAAAACTTGCAATATGAGTTTTCAACACGGGCACCTTGGGTTTAGCTGAGATATTCTCGCTTTGTCTGGGACAGATTGATCGAACAATCAACAGGAGCAGAGGATGGTAGATACATCAGAAGACGGGTTCCACTGTGAAGTCTGCGGAAAAATGCATGAAGGCCTGCTCCAGGACAAGGGCTTCCGATTGCCAGATGATGCCTTTTATCTTGATTACCTCGATAGCTACACGCGCGTACGCAGCAACAGCGACTTCTGCACGCTGGATGAGTCACGGCACTTCCTGCGGTGTGTTTTGAACGTCCCACTGAGCTACAAGAGCAAAGAGCATTTTGGCTGGGGTTTTTGGGTAGAGGTCGACCAGCAGGGGCTCGACCTGGCACTCTCGAAATGGGACGGTGGAGCCGATGAAACGGAGAGATTTATGGGTAAGCTGGCGAATGATATTCCCGGATACGAACCGCTAGCTGGAGAGCCTGTCTGGGTGAAGCTCTATGACGACAATCGACCTTTGCTACAGTTTCCGAAAGATGCCAGTCACCAACTGGCCAAAGAGCAAAGAGAGGGTATTTCGCTGCGGCGACATCATGAAATTGCCGACTAGTCAGCAGAGCTGATTGCAGAGAGGGTCAATGGCATATGTACTTCAGTAAACCTGTCACTGGACGCAATCATTAACTTCGGAGTGCATTATCTTTAACGTAATTTCGACTCAGCACGTATTGGCCGTAAATGACCTGGAAGCGTCGGAACAGTACTTCGTTGAAAAACTTGGGTTTCAGGTCAGATTTCGGGCCCAAGGGTGGGTCTTTTTGAGCCTGCAAGGTTTCCACGTGATGTTAGGCCATTGCGCAGATGAAGTCACCGCAGAGGAAACCCACAATCACTCGTATTTTGCCTATGTGAATTGCACCGAAATCGATGACCTTTATACGCGGTACTCTGAATGCGGTGTCCAATTTACGCAGCGAATCTCAAATAAACCCTGGGGGTTGAGGGAGTTCGGTATACGCACCCCGGAAGGACATCGAATCATGTTTGGTCAAGAGCTTCCTTAGCACGTCCCTCCAGCATCGTAGACTTCTCATTCTGAACGGTTGGTGCAACGAAGCGTCGATACACGTCTCGAGATTTACTCATTTGGCCGTGGTATGTTATGCCGTGTTCTTCGCACACAGGGGGTCCGGTGACGCGCCGCGTCCGAACCAATGCATCGTTTGCATCAAACAATCAACATCGAGGTTCGGTTGGCTACAAGCAATTTTAAAGGTTGGGCCAACCATTGAGCTCTGAGAACTCACGGTCATTGCACTCCCTGGTCGTCAATTCACTGGAGGAACAAATCGCCGTAATCGATCGTTCCGGGCACATTGTCGACACCAACTTATCCTGGGGAGAGTTTGGCAGGCGCAACGGCTTGAAGGCGAGCTATTCCTTCGATGATTGCAACTACCTTGAGGTACTGGCTGACTCGTCTGCCAACGGCGATGACTTTGCCCAGGAAGCTGTCCAGGGCCTGAAGAGCGTCATTGATGGGCACAGCGAGTCATTCTATCTGGAATACCCATGTCACAGCCCAGACCAGCAGCGGTGGTTCATCATGCGTATGGTCCGCCTAAAAGATTCGCCCGAGCAGTTTGTTGTTTCGCATCACGACATCACTGATCGAAAACTGGTTGAGCAGCAGGCTGAATATCTTGCCATGCACGACCCCCTGACCGATCTTGCCAACCGTCGTTATTTTGAGATGTTTCTCAAGCAAGAATTTCGTCGAAGCATTCGCAAAGGCACATCGATCAGCCTTTTGGAGATTGATCTGGACCATTTCAAACGATTCAACGACGAATTTGGCCACGTTGAAGGCGACGACTGCCTAATTCGGGTTGGCAGGGTCCTGCAAACCCACGCCAGACGCCCAACCGATTTGGCTGCTCGACTAGGCGGCGACGAGTTTGCCCTGGTCATGGGCGAAACCAACAACAGCGCTTCTCAACACGTTGCTGACACTATTGAGCAAGCAATGCGCAGGTTGAACATTTGCTTTGAGAATGGCGAACCCTTCACAGCCAGCGTCGGCGTTGTTTCAATGGTGCCCGACCCTGCAAACACCGAAGACCAGATCCTGCGCGCCACTGACAAAGCACTTTACAAGGCAAAGCTTCTCGGCCGCGGTAAGGTCGTTCGTGGGCAACTTCAAAACGGCTAGGCGCGAGTCATTTTTTCACTACAAAAAGCTCGAACCCCACACCGGCGCCAGAGCCGTCAGGTGGGCTGAGCCAATGCAAACCTTAACAAAGAGGAAACCATGGTTGATATCAGCAGTTACGCGTTGACAGTTTGGTCTATGGGGGCAATGGCAGCACTCATGCTGGTGCAAGCCCTGGTCGCAGATTTCGCCGGTATTCGTGTTGCGCACAAACCGGGATCACCGGTGCAGGCTGATCCTGAATCGTTCCTGTTTCGAGCCACCCGCACTCAAGCCAATACCAATGAAACTATCGCCGTCTTCATCCTGCTGGCAATCGTCGGCATGCTTGCGGGTGCGGCCCCCGTATGGTTCAACTATGCGGCACTTGGCTTTGTGGTTACTCGCTTGGTTTACGCGACGGCTTATTACGCCAATTGGCCGCTGTTTCGCTCAATCACCTTCGGCATTAGTTTGGCGATGCTGGCCGCCATGCTCCTGGCCTGCATTCGAGTCTGGCTGTTCTGAGTGAGAGCCAGATTGGTGCAACGCCGGCTCGGGTCGGCCGCCAACACGCTTCGATCACTTTTCTCGATTGCAGCGTGCTTGACGCTGACAAACGGCGCGTTGGCCGCCACTGATTCGGCTCCACCCAATGTTGTATTGATCATCTCCGACCACATGGGCTACGGTGATATTCAGCCCTATGGTGCTGCAGACGTGAAAACCCCCGCCCTGACCAGGCTGGCTGAGCAAGGCGTTACGATGACCAACTTCTACGCCGCCGCTCCGGTGTGTGGACCCTCTCGCGCGGCGCTCTATACCGGCCAGTACCCGGCACGGCTTGGATTTGAACGAAACATCAACCCACACACAGCAGGACTGAGTGCCAGTATCCCTTCGCTGCCACGCTGGCTCAAAGAGGCGGGTTATCAGACTGCGTTGTTCGGTAAATGGCATCTGGGCAGTGGTCCTGACAACGCCCCCCAGGCCCACGGCTTTGATGAATTTTTCGGCCATCACGCCTGGACCATAGGGTATTACGACCACCGAACGTCTGACGGCAGTCCTGGGCTCTATTCAGGCGGCCTGGTAGTCGAACGTAGCGGCTATCTGACCGACCTTCTAACCGACGCTGCCATAGAATTTGTCGTCCGCAACCAAAACCAACCTTTCTTTCTCACTCTCGCCTATAACGCCGGATTGCCGCCCTATCAAGCCCCCGGACTACCGGAGCAGCGGTGGGACCAGGGGTGGGACGCCAATGAGGCATCGCGCAGCGACTATGTACAAATGATAGAGCGCATGGACCATGGCATAGGCCGGCTCCTAGATTCGCTCGACAAAACGGCCTTGAGTGATAACACACTCGTGATCTATTTGTACGACCATGGCGGGCGGCATGTCGTTGATTCTGGCCCACTGTTCCATGGTTTCGGCACATTGTGGGAAGGGGGAATCAGAGTACCTGCGCTGTTGAGGCTACCCAACGTCATACCTGCCAATCAGCGCTTCGCGATGCCGGGGATTGCCATGGACCTGACCGCGACCATCGTCGATGTAGTTGGCCGCGATGCAGTAATACCAACGCTGGATGGCGTGTCACTGATTCCGTATTTGAACGATGAGCCAGACTCGCTGCAACGCCAACTCTTTTGGCGCATGGATTCGACGAGCTTTGGTAAACAACGAGCAATCCGTGAGGGTTCATGGAAATACCTGGAACACGGCCATACCCAGTTTCTGTTCGACCTCAGCAACGATCTTGGAGAACGACATAATTTGTACTACCGAAATCAGGCCGTTGCAAACCGCTTGCGCAACAAGCTTGATGCGTGGTTACGAGCATTGAGAGAATTGTAAGCTTGACCGTGCTGTGGATTGGGTCAGTCGAATAATCGATAATGCGACCCACACGCAACCACTGATTTGTCGGACACGTTCGCAAGGACAACGATGAGCAACAACCTGATGAGCACACTGCTCGCCTTGGGCGTCTTGCAAGGCATCATCATGGGATTGGCATTGTGGTTTTCTATCGGAAAACGCAACGGCACACGGTTCCTCGCCATGGCGATCCTGGCTTTCGCCCTATCGTTACTCCGACTGTGGAGCCATCACGCCGGACTGTGGGACAACCACATTTTCAGGCGCATTCCATTGGCCTTCGATCTGGCCATTCTCCCGCTCTTTTACCTGTACGCGCTTGCACTGACCGGTGCCAACAAGACTATCATTCGTCGAAACTACTATTGGCTGTTGCCATGGGCCTTGTTCATGGTCTATTCGGTAGCGGTCTACATTGCCAGTTTCAATCAGCCGACTCTCGAGCTCAAAGACCTGATGTCCAGAGCATGGCGGTTTGGTCAGGTCAAGACGGTAGAGGACTACGTGACGATCGTCATCAACACGGTCTTGGGGCTTTTGATCTGGCTGCGAGTCAACCGATACTACCGACGCATTGCCAATTGGTTGCCGGAACACCAGGCCGCCTGGGTCAACACCTTGCGGTTGCTGATGGCCCTGCTGTTGGCGGCCATGCTGATCAATATTCTGAGCTTTGTGGCCGGTCATTTGTTAGGCCAATCTGATACTAGCCTGATACGCCGCGCAACCTATCTGTTCTATGTGATATTGGTGTATGTACTCAGCTTCCTGGGGTTCCGCCTGGCCGATTTGCCAAGATTCAGCGGTGCTGCCGAAGCCATTGCGCCGGACGACAGCATGCCGGCCAAGGACCGGTCGCCTGCCATGGCGCGGCTAGATCGCCTAATGCAGGAAGACCAGCTCTACACCAACCCCAACCTGAATCTCAATGACCTTGCAGCACAACTTGAACTGTCAGCCGCTCAAACAACACAGTTGATCAAAACGACGACGGGCAAAAATTTCCGCGGCTACGTCAATGAGTTTCGCCTCAAGGCGATAAAACAAAAACTGCAAGATCCGAACAACCAAAGATTTTCAGTGTTGGCGCTCGCGCTGGAAAGCGGTTTCAACTCCGAGTCCAGCTTCTATCGCCTGTTCAAGGCCTCCACCGGCATCTCTCCAACACAATATAGAGAACAGGCCAGTACCGAAACACTTGCAAGCTAGCTGATCTCCATCGCCGGTTGAGGGTGTTGCAAGTCCATCCTGGACCAGAAATGCAAGGCTTGTAGCCTCCGAATTTTTTTGGGAGTAACCCATTTTCTTTTGAGAGGGAATTGGCGGTCATGCATGGAAGACTGGCGCTCATCGCAGTTGAACACCGGAGACCCCCATGAAGAGAAAAGTCCTGATTTACAGTGCATCAGCACTCGCCATCGTCATACTGGCCGCTACCATCCATCTCACCGCCCTATTTCACCCATCAGGTGACGTAGGTGATTCAGTCGAGCCTTTTCTAACCACGAATTGGCGACAATCCGGAGGCTACAACAAGTTTACGCCCGGCCAAAACCACATCGGTTGTTGGGGCACAGCCTTTGCACAGATCATGTTCCATTACGGAATCAAACCATCAGGGCAAGTGGCCTACGAAACCAGTACCGGCTACGTCGTCGAGGAGGATCTTGACGCCTACAATTTCGACTTCTCCAAGTTCACTTCGGAGATCAATGAACTCAGCGACGAGGACACCATTGACCAGATGGCAATGTACAACTACTTTACGGCGGCGGTGGTACAAAAAGATTTCGGAACCGGCAACGGTTCTATACTGCACAAGACAGAAGTTGGGGCCTACCTAAAGAAGCACTTCGGAGTAGACGCCAATTGGTATGTGGCCTACGACGGCTTGTATCCCTACACAGCCGGCAAACTGGAGTGGCTGGTCGAACGTGAACTCAGTGCAAAACGGCCAGTCTATTTTTACTTCACCAACCAGCGCGACATGGGACACGCTGTTGTCATCGACGGATACCGAAGAACCGAGGATGCGTTCATGGTGCACATGGTGCAAGGCCAGGGAGGTCCGGACAATGGCTGGTACGACTTCCATGGTCCGATTCTCGACCCCGATGATGGGCGCTTGCGAATTGTTTATACGGTGCATACCAACACCTAGAGACCGTTTTCGATCTAAGCTTCGCTGGCGGAAGCGTGCTTCCGCCATCCGATGACCGCATGCCGGTCGCCCAAAAGTATAAAACACTCTGGAATTCTGTTGGCTGAGCACTAGATTGATTCGACACGCTCTCGTATAATGCGCGGCCTCCCGCTTGATGCGAAGAGCGGCGGAGGTACGGCGCTACTGCATAAATCGTCCGGAACGATTTATCATCGCAACGACCAACGGAAGATGCGACCCCAAAAGGGGCGCAGGGCAGGATGCCCGAAGTAACGCGTTCCCCGGAGCGCCGCCAATACAGTGGCAATACAACGAAACGCTGACACGTTTCTACGGTTAAAGAACGGAGAGGTGGCCGAGCGGCTGAAGGCGCTCCCCTGCTAAGGGAGTATGGATCAAAAGTCCATCGAGGGTTCGAATCCCTCTCTCTCCGCCACAAACAAACCCGCCCAGTGCGGGTTTTTTTGTGACCGAGTGATTGGGGTGAGCTCCCTTACGGGTTCGACAAATTCGCCCGGAGCGAATTTAGAATGACGAGCGCCGCGAAGGAACCCGAAGGGCAGCGTACACGGATGTACGCTGTAATCCCTCTCTCTCCGCCACAAACAAGCCCGCCCAGTGCGGGTTTTTTTGTGACCGAGTGATTGGGTTGAGCTCCCTTACGGGTTCGACAAATTCGCCCGGAGGATACTTGCGTCGTCGGCGAACCCTTTTCACATCGCGGCCACCCGCTCCAGAGTCCAAAAAGCAGCGAGTCCGCCAATGGCGTACGGCACCACTGCTCCGGACCATTTCGGCAAGGTGCGGTAGAGCCGTCTGCTCGCTATCATCAAACCGCTAACGACTACGACAAATGCCAGTTGGCCCAATTCTACGCCTACATTGAAGAACAACAGTGCCAGGGGTATCGCGTTTTGCGGCAGGCCTGTTTCCATCAATGCACCGGCGAAACCAAATCCGTGCAGTAGACCGAACGCAAAGGCAACAATCCATGGAGCGCGGGCGGTTATACCTGGTCGCCCTGCCCTGGCATGCAGTATCTCGCCGGCCACGAACATTATGCTCAAGGCGATGACAGCCTCTACCGGGGTCGATGGGACATTTACCACACCCATGGTCGCCAGTACCAACGTGATGCTGTGGGCGATTGTGAATGCGGTGATGGTTTTCACCAGCACCATCCAACGCAGGCCCACAATCAACAACAGGCCGAGCACGAATAGCAGATGATCGAATCCGAGCAGAATATGCTCAAAACCAAGCACTGTGTAAGTGCTCACTACCTGCAAGGAACTGGGTTGTGATTCGACCGTAAACGCTGGGTTGCCAGGTGTCATTCGTGCGACCTGCGACCCGCCCTCCAACAGTTCCAAACGGACCAGGACACCGCTACTCGAGTCCAACAGACCAGTGACGCTGATCTGCTGGCCTGCCAACCCACCTGGTGTTTGAATCATCCACCGTTCAATGACTGCATTGTTGAGCAGCGTGGCATTCGGCTGGGTCAAGTTAACCGTGCCAACGGGGAGGTTTAGCTGCATGGGCGACTGCTGGCCGTTTGTCAGTAACGGAACTTTCCACAACACCGCATAGGCCGTCTCGCTGTTCTGCTCCAGTTCGAGGTAAGCGGGCCTTAGCGGATCAGCACCTGCATGGTTCGATATCAAGATCAATAGCAGAGTCAAACAGCGCGGCCAACAACTCATTTGGCGTCGCCCTGCTCTTTGATCACCACCTCACCGCGAACAATGACTCGATACTGACCGAGCAAGCGCTGGTACATCGCCTCATTTGCGCTCTCCCTGGCACGATCTTGCCATTCCCGGATGACCCTTTCGCGAATATCTGCCAACGGTGGCAGTTGGCCAGCACTGCGTTGTTTGAGATTGACCAAGTGCAGGCCGTAGCCTGACTGCACCGGCCCCTGCCAGCCGCCTATTTCCAGCGCCTCAAGTCGATCGACAAACGACCGGCCAAGATATCGGGCCACGTCAAAACCGGACACATGATCAAAGTTTGCTGGCAGCATGGTGTTGTCACCCAGTGACTCAAGCGGCGCACTGACCGCTCCAGTATTCAAACGCTCACGAAGATCAGTCATGTCCTGTTCGGCGTTATCGTGCCTGGTTGGATCAAAATAGACCTGATCGAAGCTGAATATGGGCTCGGAGGTGAACAATTCGGCATGGTCCCGTCGAAATGACTCCAGGTCTATTTCTGAGGGTTCACCCACGTCGATCAGGTCGTTGCTTAGAAACTCCATTTTCTGTCGAAGCCTGCGCCTGATCACCAGGTCATCCTGATCCAGACCCAAGCCCAGCGCTTGACGGTAGTACACCTCCTCGCGAATACGATTGTCGACCAGACCCGCCAGCTCATCAGCATTGGGCGGGCGCTGCCAGGTGCGTGCAAATTGCTCTTGAAGTCGCTTGATGTCCGCTTCAGTCAACACGATTTCCTGCTGTTCAATCGACGGCGCGCCGCTGTTGACTATTTCGTTGACGACAAAGATCGCAATGCCTATCAAGACAAAGTGAAATAATGGTTCGCGTAGTATCTTTCTCAAAAATCGAATCCTTGTGCATTGGCAGCCAAATTGAGCAAGCCCAACGGCCAGACGGCGGTGACGGCAGGGCCGATGTTCTAAACCGACTGCCCGCAATATACTTCGCAAGTGCAATCTACACCGGGAGTGCCGCGTGGACAACGACCAAAAACAATACGAGGTTGCGGTAATCGGGCTGGGGGCAATGGGCGCTGCGGCCACCTATCAATTGGCCAACAAGGGTATCAGGGTGCTTGGCATTGATCAGCACGACCCGCCCCATTCCCACGGCTCAAGTCATGGTGAGACGCGTATCACTCGCGAAGCGATTGGCGAAGGTCCACAATTCGTACCGTTGGCACGGCGGTCGCACCTGCTGTGGCGCAAGATTGAAGCGGCCAGTGGAAAACGGCTTTTCACGCAGTGTGGTGGTCTGATTATCGCCGGCAGTGGTCTTGATTCGCCCTTGCACGGCCAGCGCAACTTTCTCCGGTCCACCGTTGACCAGGCAATCCAGCACAACATTCTCCATCGACAGCTCGCTGCCCAAACCATCGCCGAACAACACCCACAATTTGCAGTCGATGACTACCAATGCGGCTATTACGAGCCTGGTGCCGGCTTCCTCAACCCGGAAGCTGCAATTTCGGCACAGCTGTCTTTGGCCGAGTCTGTTGGCGCGACTGTAATCACTGGCAGCAAGGCGACCTGGTCCAAGGTTGGCGCAGGCTTCGCAATCTCGGTCAATGGGAACATATTCTATGTCGACAAAGTCGTTTTAGCCCTGGGTCCATGGTTACCGCAGGCAGTGCCGTACATTTCGCCGAGACTGACCGTGCGTAGGCAATCACTATTTTGGTTCGCTCTCGATGGGACCGTCGATTACCGAACCAACACGCCAATATTTATCTGGCACTGGGGGCCTGGCGAGAATGAGGTGTTTTACGGATTTCCGCAGATTGGACCCAAGCCTGAAATCAAAGTGGCAAGCGAACAAACCTGCAAAAGCACAGCACCCGACAACGTTGAGCGGCATATCGACAAAGATGAATGCGTCCATTTTTACGCCCGGCATCTCGCTTCTCGACTACGCGGCGTGAGTAATCGGTGCACGCGCGCAACCTCTTGCCTTTATACCTGCACCGAAGATTCAGACTTCATTATTGATTGGTCGCCAGAGCAAGCCGACATGCTTATCGTTTCTGCGTGTTCGGGCCATGGGTTCAAACATTCCGCCGCGATCGGTGAAGCTGTGGCAGAAATGATAACGACAGGGACAACACCTGCGGTGCTTTTGCCTTTTGCATTGAAGACCTGAAGGCCGGCGGCCCAAATTGCGGTCCGTGCTAACCGTTTCCCGATGTGTGACGTCTACGTTATTGAAAGGCAAGTGCAGAACTCGTTAGTCGCGGCAAAGCACACCAGCCTTTGAAACGAAATGTCTATCAAAGGAGATCTCGAATGAGCGAACTGACTACGATAAAGGCCGGCTTAAGTGCATTTGGCGCTGCGCTGGGAATGGTGTTGATGGCTGGCAGTGGCGTCCAGGCCCATGGTGAGCACGCCATGGTGTTCTCGCACCACGACGCTGAGATTCAGGTGATGGGAGAACGCAACAACCGACGCTACCGCGTTGGCGACCGCGTGTTCGGTCGCGATGACCTCACAGAGCAGCAATGGGCCAGGCTCGATGCCATTGAAAGGCGACTTGAAGCGGCAGAAAAGGAGTTTGAGGCCAGCACCGAAGGCCTCGATGAGTGGGCCGAGCAGATGGACAAGGTAGCAGCAAAAATTGAGCTCGCTGCCGATGGCATTGACGACATTGAGATCGACATCGATCGCACCGATGGCAAGATCAGCCACCGTGAGTTTGAGCAAATGGCCCGCGCCATGTCAGAAAAAATGCGCGTATTTGAACAACAAATCGCAGTCCATGAGAAGGAAATGCGCGCCATCGAGGCTGAAATGCCCGAGATTAATCAAGTCGCGCTCAACCGCCTGGAAGCCGAGGCCGAGCAGCTAAAAGTTACCTTGTTGCAAATCGTCGAAGAGCTCGACACCTGAGATCGCTATTTGCACCGAGCTGGACACGCCCGCACGCTTGTCAAACAACCGCACCGCACATGGATGTGCGGATGTCGGCCTCGGCAGCAGCCAAAACCTGCCAGTGACAAGCCCTACAGCTTCAAGCCCGACGAATTGACTCAATATCGTTACTGGCCTGACTGGAAAGGTACTGTCGAGGGGTCATGCCGGTATGCTTCTTAAATGCTCGGTAAAAGGTTGCGTTGCTGGCAAACCCTGCCTCCAGGCCGATATCCATGACCGATTGCCGGCTGCTCATATCACAAAGCAAACGCTGCGCTTCCTGAACACGTCGTTGGTTGATCAACTCTGAAAAAGAGGTATTCAGGTGGACGCTGAACAACTGAGACAGCTGATGCGGGGTGATCTCCATCACATGGGCCAAGGTGGCATGGTCCAGGTTGTCTTGACGCCACAGTTGTCGGTCATCGAGTGCTTGATCAAGGCGGCTAGTCAGCTGCCTGACTACCGAATCGGGCAATTGGCTGCGTGCATACGGCTTTCCAGGGCATGGGATGCGTTGCATCAAGCCTTCCGGCATGACCACCAGGAGCGCCACCGCATAAATCAATACTGCCACCAGGGCGGTGGTGACGTACGCGGCCACCGGTGGGTAGCTGCCGAACAGCATCAGCGAGCTGGTGAGAGCCAGGTCAAAGGCAGAATAGGCTAGCAACAAGGACAAAAGAAATCGTAACCAGGCGGTATGCCAGGCGGGACGCGACCCACCATCCGAGGTAGTTGCTTGGCGCGAAATAGCGCTGCGAGCGGACCACGCACAGATCGCGGTTAGCACCCAGAACAACGTATACACAGCCATAGTCAACCCTGCCGAGGGTTGCAGTGCCAGCTTTTCCGGCCCGTCCATGGCGTAGATCGGCAACATGGCCAGCGCGACCAGCCCGGCAGGCAAAAATACCAAAGGCCAGCGCAGCGCTTGTTGCCGCAAGAACCTTTGAACGTACACGTAGGTGAGCGGACCGATCAGAAACCACATTGGCACAAACACGCCAATGAGATGCGGCCATCGGTTCAGTAGCCCGGATGCACCGGCATAACTTTCTGCGACCAGGATCGTAGCCACCGCCACCAGGGCTGCCAGCACCGCATTGCCGGGTGCACGGCGCCTGCCGACCGTTGCCAGCAGCAGCGCCAAAAATGTGCCATGCAATACCAGCAACCCCAGTAGTGTGGTCACCTCATCCGTCCTCGTTTAAGTTTGCGGTCGGACCACCGGGAATGTTGCGGCGGTATTCGATATCAAAATATTGCGTCCAGTCGCCACCGGCTTGTTTGTTGAAACCCCAGTTGTGAATGTTGCCATTGGCCATTGGCTTCCAGTGCCAGCGATGCTTGCTGCGCCGCGGCGTACCCTGCCTGTCATTAAACTCAATCCAGTCGGTTTCCAAAACCATGCTTCCATCCTGTTGCAAACCACCTCGCAATGGCAAGTATGACCCATTGTTTGCCACCCAGACTTGATGCCACTTGCCATCTGCACCCAACGCGGTGTGACTACGACCCTCCATCCGAAACGCAGTGCCCGGCGTGGTATAGATGTCATTGAGGTGCTGCCAATGTTGCATTAGCACACATCCCTGCAGCCCTTTTTCAATGGTATCGAAGCCAACCATCAGACCTGATGATCGATCAAACACCATCCACTTCCCGACCCAAAAGTCGAAATCAGCATAGTTCCCATTCGACTCGGCCCACCACACCGGCCCACTGCAGGGAATGCCTGCTGTTTGAGCCTGAGCCAGGCTTGAATGCAGTGCCGAAACGGCCAGGGCAGCGCCCAGAAAAAGGTATTTCATCTTTTGCTCCTAGTTAAAGATCGTCCACGATTAACCATCCATGGCTAACGCGGACACGGGTTTTCAAGGAGCGCGGTCATTGAAACCCTTCATTTTCAATGAATTGAAAATGGCTGGCACGTTCCATGTGCCAGGGCAAGCGTCCAAACACCTATCCGTGGACGCGCTCCGGTTCGATGTGACTTCATCTCGAAGCCGCAGAACAACGTCGCATGACCCGGGTTACCGACTCATCTCAGCCCATTGGATGGAAGCAAATTGCGCTCAAAGGCTTGCGGCGCACACAAACATTGTATTATTGTGCTAATACAATAATCTTGAAGCACAGCTTTTGAACCTTCATCTGAATCACCAGGACGGTACCCCGGTCTATCAACAGATCATCCAACAGGTGAAACATCTGGTGGCCAGTGGTCGATTGACACCGGGCCAGGAAATCCCGCCCATCCGCAAGCTGGCCGAACAGCTGTTGATCAACCCCAATACGGTCGCGCGCGCCTACCGCGACCTTGAACAGTCCGGTTGGGTATTCAAGCGGCGTGGTGCCGGCACATATATCGCTGAGCGCTGTTCTCCCCTGTCCAACAGTGAAAAGAATCGCATCCTTGGTGAGCGCGCATCAGCTCTCCTCGCCGAGGCCCATCAGATGAATGTTCCTCTTGCAGAAGTCATTGACCTGCTTCATCAACTCCACCGCGACAAGCACTCGCCGCCTGAACCCAATGAGGACCAACCATGACCCACTCGCTCGACCGACCTGTGGTGGTCGTAAATCAGCTGAGTCGAACTTTTGACCAGCAGCCAGCCTTGAGCAGCGTGAATATGCAGGCCTATCCAGGCCAGGTGTATGGCATCGTCGGCGAGAACGGGGCCGGGAAAACGACCTTGATCAAGCATCTGTTAGGCTTGTACAAGGCACAATCTGGTACCGTCCGCGTCTTTGACAAAAACCCGGTCAAACAGCCAGAGGCTGTGCTTTCGAACATTGGCTATCTGTCGGAACAACCCGATATGCCAGCCTGGATGAAAATCTCAGAGCTGATCAACTACACGGCGGCGTTCTATCCGGGGTGGGATTCGAGTTACGCCGCGGAGCTGGTCGCAATGTTCGGGCTCGACACTTCGCTACAAGTGCGCAACCTGTCGAAAGGCATGCGGGCGCAGTTGGGTCTGGTCCTGGCGCAGGCGCATCGCCCTCGATTGCTGTTGTTGGATGAGCCTTCATCCGGCCTGGATCCGAACGTTCGCAGAGACATTCTAAGTGCGATCATAAGAACGGTGGTTGATGAAGGCCGGTCCGTCATCTTCTCGTCCCATCTGCTGGAGGAGGTTGAGCGAGTCAGTGATCATTTGATGATGTTGCGCAAGGGTCAGATCATGCTGTCGGACCCGATGGAACAGGTGTTATCCGACCACCACCGACTCACATTCAAGTCCAGTTCGCCCCCGCCATTCCTTGGTCAATTGGATCAGGTGCTGCGCAGTGAAGCCCTGGGAGATGAGTGGCAAGTCGATTGCTACGGTCCACTGGAAGCGCTGCGTGCGCATACCCAATCAGCCGGCATTGAGCTGCTCAGCCATCACCGCTTGTCGCTCAACGAGATCTTTTTGTTGCGCAGTCGTTCACTCTCGCAAGCGGCACCCTCGCATGCGTAGTCGGCAAATTCGCGCCTTGCTCTGGGAGTTGTGGGCACGCAATAGGTTTTCACTGGCAGCGACTGTGATTGGGGTGCCATTGTTGTTGCTTGGTGCTCAACAAATCGTCGCAGTTTGGCCTGCTTTCCAGGTGGGATATGGACTGATCAAGTTGTTGGCCATCTGGAGCATCGCCTACCTGGTAATGATCTTTTCCTATGCAGAATTTTCTGCCAAGTCCCTGCAGACCGGGTTTCCTCGTCATGTCATGAAACTGCCGGCACCCACTTGGCTTCTCCTCGCAACGCCGCTAACCGTCGCTGTTTGCACGGTGTATTCGCTCGCCATCATACTCACCTCCTTGATGGTCGACCAATCCATGTCAGGTTTGGACTATTGCTTGTTCTTCCTGGCTGCAATTGTTGCCATGAGTTGGATGCAAGCCATCAACTGGGGCCTGAACCGCACCCCAATACGAGCGGCCATTGTGGTGATTGTGGTCTTGGCCCTGACCGGCGCCGCCATGGTTTCCACACTGTCGATTTCGGGTGGGCCAATCATGCCGTTTGGGCTGGCGTTGATCACACTGCTGCTGTTGGCACTGGTTGGCGTCAGCTTTGCCTATTGGACACTGAAGCGAGTTCGCTGTGGCCAAACCATTGGCCAGACCATCTTCTGGAGTGACTTCACGGTGCCGGGCTTTGCCATGCGTCGTCTTTTTCGATCACCGGAGAAAGCGCAGTTTTGGTACGAATGGCGCGTATTTGGTTCGCTATTGCCATTGGCCGCGCTATTTTTCGGAGCCCTGTTGTTCTTCGCGCAGTTCCTGCCCTCTGCTGCCAACGATTCGATCAATGCAACGGCAATCGTTATCGGAATGTTTCTATATATCGCAACGTTGGCAGGCTTTGAGCTCGGAAAATCCCACGTTGGAGCCAGCGATAGAAGCATGACCGGTTTCTGGGCGAGCCGACCGCTTGGGTCTCATCAATTGGCATTTGCCAAAGTAAAGGTGGCCGGGTTCAGCGTTGCTCTGGCATGGCTGCTTTGCTTTATTCCACTTGTCGCCGCCTGGTGGCTGACAGACCACGCAATAAGACTGAACCAGGCATGGCTTGTGCTCAGATCGCTGCACGGTTTCGAGGGTGCCCTGGTCACTGTCTTTTTGGCGGCAAGTGTTGTTCCTGTTCTGGCCTGGGTCCTGTGCGGCAATAGTCTGGCGGTCGGAATGATCGGCAACCGTCGAACCAAACGAACGCTGGCCGTGGCCGCCGTTGCCACGATTGTCACCATCGGTTTCGCTGCCTATAGGCTCTCGCTGATTGAGAACTGGACAGACGTTTTGTTGACTCATTACCCAACAGTGTTCGCCATGCTCGCCGTCATCGTATCGGTTGGGTTCATCTTGCTGCTGCGCGCCTTTGTTCGAATCGCCCCTTGGTCCAGCATACGTTCACGTTTTGTTGCCACTTTAATATGTGCTGGCCTGGTCCTGGCGGCCACATCGCTGATGGACGGTCTCACACATTTCCCATTTGGCTTCCTTAGTCTGACTATCGTCTTGTCACTGCTGTCGCTGTACCCCTGGTTGCTCGCACCAATCGCTCTACACAACAACCGTCACCTCTAGCCTGCATTATTCATGAAGGCTAGGTAGACATGACGCTGCAAATGAAAAGGTGCTTCGTCAAAGTCACGTTTCCACGTGCTGATGGTCAATAAAGGTAACGCCCTGCCCACACCATCTCCAGGCAGCCAAGTCGTATGCTAGAGTACGGCAAACAGACAAAAACAGTAGGGAGGACAGGGTGACTATCGCAGAACTCACCGTATTCTTTGGCTGGTTGAGCGCCATCAACCTCGGCCTGCTGGTGATCATTGCACTGTGTGTGGTGACGCTGCAAAGTTGGATCAAGGGCATCCACCAACGCATGTTCAAACTCAGCGATGAGCAATTGAGCAAGCTGTACTTTCAGTACCTCGCGGCCTACAAGCTGGCCACCATCGTGTTGTGCCTGACGCCCTACTTTGCATTGAGAATCATGCAAAGCTAGCGCATTGCGCTCGCCCGACCACAAAATTTCGTTGAAACACCAAGCCATAACATCAATTCAAGGCCAGCGCCTTACGCATGCCGCGATCGTCCTGCTGATTGTCACCTTCGCAACATTACCCGGGGTCGAATTAGGTGCCTCCGCCAGGCGCTAATCGACTACCGACGGGCCGTACTTGAGGCCTTGCGGGAAGTCAGCAACGGTCTCAATGCGATCACCCAGTCAAAACTGCAAACAGAGGCGCAAGCTGAGCGATTGGCCGCAGCCAACGAGTACTTGCGCCTGGCCGAATTGCAGTATCGAAATGGCGTATCCAGCTATCTGGATGTACTGGACGCCCAGCGCCAGCAGTTTGATGCCGAGCTGGCACTCAGTTCTGCCCACCAGAATCGGCTGCGGTCCATCGCCTTCACTTACCGCGCACTTGGCGGTGGCTGGACTGCAGAGAATACTCTCACTGCCAGCCGCTAACGAGGAAATGTCGGCCCCAGACATGGCCCTGTCGGCCAGGGCAACGCGTGTCCAAGCAGCAAGCGTTAGCATCAACTCACCTTATGTCGCAGCACACTTGGTTGAGGAATGAACATGCGTAGGCACATTGCACAAGTCGGCTATGCCGCTATTGGCCTGGTAGCCAACGGTCAAATTCTTGCTTTGGACAAACCAGATTCGTTGCAACCGATGGGTAGCTGTAACGACCCCAGCGCCGAAATCCACGCCAGCAAGAACCCGGCAATGGTAGATGAAGCGGTGACCTTTACAGCGACCATCACTGATGGCACACCTCCCTACACGATCGAGTGGGACTTTGAGTCTGACCTGAGCACCAGTCAGTTCAGCTATCTGGATGCCCCACAAGCGGCTTACCCTGAAGCGGGCACCTACTACATCGGCCTGGCCGTACGAGACAGTCTGAATTGCTTTACCTACGTTCAACACCAACAATTTGTTGATGGCGCGGAGTTCGAAATTACTAACGTGGGCGATCTTGTCGAAAGCAATGGCAACGGCGACATGAGCATTGATCCAGGCGAGACTTGGGCCACTCAGGTCACGATCAAAAATGTTGGCAATGCCACCGCGCGCGACGTACACCCGCTGTTTGTTCCATCCGCCGGCACCGGTTCGGTCAGAGCAAAACGGCGCGGCGGGCCGGATGGCTTCGGCTATGTTTTCTCTGATTCCAATGACGCCGAATGCAGTTACGATTTTATTGATATCGCTGCCACAGGTAGCGCGCTGACTTTCTCTACCACCGGTGGTGCTCCGGCGCTGGACGACGGCACCAGTGGCGCAGTGCAGTTGGGCCATGACTTTCCCTTCTATGGCCAAACACACAGCACCCTGACCATGTCAGCCAATGGCTACCTTTCAACCGATCCGAACGACGTCGGCTTTGATCATGACAATGACTGCGGCATTGTCAGCCCTTCTGCCGGCGCACCCGCCCGGCTTAACGCCATGCATGACGACCTGGTCATTAGCCATGGCTACTATCAGTATTTTGCCAGCTGCCCCAGGCCGCTGGACGGCGCAGACAACACGGGTTGCAGCATTTTCCAATGGGACGATGTGGCCTACTTTGCGGCACCTGGACCGCCGTTCTTCGACCTTCAAGCGGTTTTGTACGATAGCGGCCAAATCATCTATCAAAAAACCAGTGGCGATATCTTTCTCGGCTCCAACGCCACCATCGGACTGCTCAACCACGCGGCTGATGATGGCCTGATCTACGCCTGCGACATGCCCGATTCGATGCCGGACAATCACGCCGTCTGCATCATGACCGCCGAGCCTCTCAACGAAGCGATTCAAATTGTCAATCCTGTCCCAGCAATGGGCCGGTTCAATCCAAACCAGAGCAAATCAGTCGCAATCGAGATATACATTCCAGCCGACTTTCCATGTGGCGACGGCTTTGGGCTTGATATGGCTGGCGTTGTCGCCGAGCAAGGCCTGGATTATGGCTACAACCACAGAATCTCCATGGGTGAAGTCGGTATCGATGGTCAATGCACTAGCGCGGCATCAACACAACTTAAGGGCAATGTCATGGTCAACCCGATGCCGGGCTTGTATACCGACCCGCTGCGCAGCGGCAATGCCACCGATATGCACTTCTATCCTGACGCCGACATCCTCGCCTTCGGCATGTATACCGGGCGCGAGAACCGTGATATCGGTTGGTATCAATCCGCAGGTCAGCGCAGCCCATTTGGGCAAATGTGCACGGACCTTATCGAGTACCACTGGAATGGGACTTGGGTACCGGGAATCGACCCCACAACCGAGGTGGCTGGGCGCGTGTGCATCACGCAAATTGATGCTGGCAATGCCATCGACCATATTCGATTCAACAATGGCCGCTCAATGGTCGGACGGATGCAGTTTCTGTCTCTAAGCGACGCGCCAACGACCACCGACTACACCGGTGGCTGGGCCACACCTGGGCAAAACTGGGGGGACGCGGTAGTCACCCAGGGCGATATCGAATCGCATGTATTGTTTTTCTACGACAACAATGGTGATCCAACTGTCGCTCAAGGCGTTGTCGACAATGCAACTGGCACCGCGCAGATGTTTTCTTTCAAGGCGCACCCACCTGGACGAGTATGGATCACTCCCGAGACCTTTCCGGTAGGGACATTGACACGAACGTACAGCGACGCCAACACCGGTACGGTTTCCACAACCATCGATTACCCAGCTCCAGACAGCGCAACCTGGAATGTCAGCGATGTGCCAATGAACCGCATTACCGTGGATGTTCCGTAGTCGAGTAAACAAAAGGTAAATTTGACCGGCAAGACTTGGTCGTCGCCGCAAATGTGCGTAGGATCATAGCGACGCAGCGCTTTGGATTCGAGCATCAAACCTTTACTCATTACTATCCTGTTTACGGTGTCGCTATTGGCCAAAGCGACACCGCTTCAAACGCTGTACGACTTGGCCCAAACCGATCCCGCCTCTGCCCTCTCCGAGTTGCAGCAATCGGAAGCGGGCAGTGGCGAACAACTGTGGCGACAACTGATCACAGCCAAGGCGCTTCACTACCAGGACAATTTCCAGGACTCTTTGACGATATTACAGACCTTGGAAAACCAGCTCAGCGCCACTCACGATCCCTGGCTTTTTGTCGCCACCCATCGGTTCATCGGACAAAACCATTACCGGCTGGGCGCGATGGATCTGGCGTTGCGTGCCGGACTGACCGCCGATTCGAGTGCCACAGAACACGGCGTGGATGCCGAACTGGGCCACGTAAAGAACATGTTGGCTGCGGTGCACCTGCAAACAGGAAAGATCGAGCAAGCACTGGCTCTGTTTGAGGCCGCACTAGCCCTGTTTCGCGCCCAACAGTCCATAGGCAATGTTGCAAAACTGGAAAACAACCTTGCCGTTCTTTACATTGAGGTAGGTGATCTCAAGTCGGCTGAGCCACATCTAAACGCATCCCTTGAACTGGCGAGAAAACTCAATAGAACCAGTACCTTGATCAGCAATCTGGTGAATCTGGTTGAACTAAGAGCACAACAAGGACGGTATGAGGAAGCCGCTTTGGCACTGGAAGAATGTTTTGCGGTGACCAGTGCCGCGTCTGTTGGTGCCCGCGTTTACTGCCACGAGGCGGCAACCGAGCTTTACGGTCGCAACGGCGCGGTGACTTCAGCCATCGACAATACTCGAAATGCCCTGGCACTGGCTCAGCGACTTGGCTTGCGGCAGGTCACGCTGGACAACACTGCAGCACTGGCTGAGCTGCTGGCCGAAAACGGCGATTATTCACAAGCCTATGAATACGCCAACGAGGCCCGAAAGCTAAGCCTTGACCTGAAAGACGAGACCTTGCAGTTGCGTATGGAAGAGCTCACCGCGCTACACGCAATTGAACAAGAAAGACTGGCGATGGCCAACCTGCAACAACGCTCGAAGCTCCAGGCACGGACCCAAATGGTGTTGCTGATCGCAATGGCCATCCTGATTCCCCTGCTGTTGATTTCATTTTGGTTGGTGCGAGTGCGTGGGCGCCTGTTATTTGACCTGCAACGCGAGCGTGACCGAGCAGATCACCTGGCACGCACCGACCCATTGACCGGCATCGCCAATCGGCGTGAGTTTCATAGTCAACTGTCCAAACTAGGCAATGATGCAAAGTATTCGCTGATCATGATGGATATTGATCACTTCAAGAAGCTGAACGACTCAAAGGGCCACGAAGCCGGAGACAACGCGCTGATCAGGGTGGCCAATGCGATTGAACAAGCGGTGCCATCAGATGCTGCAGTTGGCCGATGGGGCGGTGAGGAATTCGTCGCACTGGTTTGCGGGCCGCTAGATATGGCCAGACAAACCGCATCAAAAATTCAACATGCGCTGGCCACTTCCCTGCCCTCCCTTACGCTGAGCTTTGGCATTGCCGAGAGACAATATGGCGAAGCCACCGAAGCGGTCCTGCGCCATGCAGATCAGGCCATGTATGCCAGCAAACAAGCAGGCCGTGACCGCGTTACTCTATGGACCGAACAAGACAAATCGGGGCACTAACGCTGCTTCTACCGGAGACTGGAATCCTGCTCGTACACTGCCCGCGAAGCAGCAATTGTCGCCAGGGCCACCGCGACCAGGGTCCGCTTTTCGCCCTCAATTGAATGAACCTCTGCCTGGCAGTGTTTGACACGATAGCCACTGCGCAACACCCTACCACAGGCCTCGAGATACTCGCCTGCAGCCGGTGCCAATAGGTTGATTTTGAACTCTACGGAGAGCGGTTGCTGCTCAGCTGTCATTGTTGTCAATGCCGCAAACCCGGCCGCATTGTCAGCCAGAGTAGCCGTGACGCCGCCGTGAAAAAAGCCATGTTGTTGCGACAGCCCCGGTGAGAACGGCGCTCTAATAACGACGCTGCTTTCACTGACCTCAGTCAGCTCGGCGCCCAGCGTATGCATGAACCCCTGACGATCAAAACTGGCCCTGACGCGGGCTTCAAGGTCCATCGATTCGGTCCAGAAAGTCTCGCACAATCTTGTTGACGGCCGCAGGCTTCTCAAGCGTAGGCACATGACCAGAATTTTCGATCATTTCAAATTGGCTGCCATTGATTGCAGCGGCAATTGCGCGCGACCGATCCGGTGGCAATGCCTTGTCTTCGGCCCCCACGACCACCAGTGCCGGCAGTTGCAGAGACTTCAACTTTGAAGTCAGATCCTGGCGGGTGTTCAGCGCACCTAACATGCGCATGGCCGATGCTACCCGTACGGCCAGGAATTCGGCTCGCCACTGCTCAAGCAACTCTGGCTGGCTTCGGCGCGTAGTGCTACCAAACATCAATTGTTCAACTTTGGGCAGTACCGGTCGAATACCAAACATTCGGGTCACCAGCCCCAAGGCTCGATTGCGCCATCGAACCCAACGATCTTCCTCGCCAGCGTCCGTATCAAACAATACCAAAGCCTTAACTCGCGCCGGATGGTTGATCGCAGCGCGCATGGCAACCATGCCCCCAATCGACAAACCGAACCAGATGGCCTTATCGATCTGTAAATGATCGAGAATGGCAACGACATCGTCGACCAGGTCATTCAGAGTACAGGGCACATCCGCAGGTCCGGACTGGCCGTGACCACGAAAGTCCACATTGATGACCGTGTGACGTTCCGACAACATCTGAAGTTGTGGCTGCCAGATTTTTCCTGAACACAAAAAACTGTGACACAAGACGATGGCTGGGCCATCGCCCTGGGTATCGAAGTGCAACTTAAGACCGTTTCGTGTAATCGCGGGCATGGACTGGTTCTCAACAAGGCTGGAAATAGAAAGGCCGCGAAAACGCGGCCTTCTATCGGTTGGTTTGCCTTAAAGCACCTTAGGGTACCGGCTCGAACTCTACGATTTCAGCGATCGTCGCGTCGTTCAGATGCACCGGGCGCAAGTAGGCCAGCAACTTGTAGTTGTTGGTCAACCAAAACGGTAACTGTGATGCATAGGCCGGTGAGCCCAACACGCCGCTCTGACCGCCAGCGATCGCCTGTCCAAGCCCCAACACCGTATTGGGGTTCATGTCGCCAACGAACCGTCGCGACGGACCGGCGCCGAACATGAAATCATTCAAGCCATCTGCTCGGGCACTGTGGCTGGAAGCATCAACCGCCTCAAAGCCTCCGGAACGCGCAATGCCATCCAAGCCTGGTCCCGCCGGCACCAGACCATACAAGCCGTTTGGCAGATTGAACGGCCCACCAAGCGGGTGCTCAAACACGATTCGGTGCAATTTGCCCCAACGATAGTCATCCTGGTTGGTGGAATTGGCAAAAGCAGGCGCGAACTCGTCGCTGGCCAGCAACTCAAGTGCCTGTTGCAAGCTCGCTAACAGAATGAAGTCACGCGCCGACGCCGCATCGGGTGCGTCCGGAATATTGAAGAAGGAAATGCCCGATGCACCTACACCATTGGCCTGATCAAAGGTCTCCAGATGATGAATCATGGCTCGATAGCCAATTCGGCTTGACGGCAGCACATTCCCCAGTCCGATCGCCGATAGTGTTGCGTCCATGGTATTGGCCATAAACTGACCACGCCATGTCGAGAAAATCGTCGCCGCTACGCTATTGTCGATCTGAGATTGGGTCGGCGGTGCGGGCAGGAACGGATCACCCGGGTCATAACCTGTGTCCAGGCCTGTTGGCGTTGAGAAGTCCCACGCAGCCAGTCGGTCGATCGCTTCGGTCACGCCAGGGTCGAGCAAAAACTGGGCCACACCTGGCCATGCGTCGGCCCCTGTAGCGTTCAAGTAAGCCCCAAGAATATGTGGCACGACCATCTGCGCATCGAAAAGCTCGTTGTTGGCTTGCAAGTCGCGCATGTCCTGCCGGCTCACTTTCTCACCGGCAGCGAATGCGTCTGATAGCTCCTGGTCAACTCTGGCCATTCGGAAACTGGCGAAACCATTGTTTTGATAGTAAATACCGCCGCCGGGGCGCAATTGGTTCAACGGGTTGTTATCCAGAGTGGTGCCAATCGGGTCGTTGTTGGCGTTGGCAATGTAGCCACTGTCCGGGTTAACCACATGCGGCAGCTCATTGGCCGGAAGAATCTCGTATGGAACGATCTGGTTAGGCTGCGGGTTCTGCACCGGCATCCACTCATGCATCAATGCGCCACTGCCGTCGCGGATCAGGAACGGTGGAACACCACCATCCGGAGCCATCAATGTTTGCAGGTCTTCTCGAACAGGAACTTCAGAGGCTGCGAAGTAGGCGATATTCCCATCGCTGTCTGCGTAGCCGAAATTTTGGGTTCCCACATCAAATTTGGTCAGAGCCTGCTCGAAGTCGGCCAACGACTCACCCTGGTTAATTTCGTGAAATGCCTCTATTTCCAGGGTCGGGCCCCAGCCGGTGTACTGGACCGTAATAGCGGTACGATTAGCCACATCAAGATCGAGTATTGGACCATTATTGCGTCGCGGCACAATGTAAGTTAGACCACCGTTTGTGTAGCCGATATTGGCTCGCGAAATATTGTCCAGCTCATTATCGCCAATCGAGTTCACATAATAGCTTTGGAAGATCCAGACGATCGCTTCCTGCTGGCCGTTATGTACGGTGTGCGTTGGTACGCCGTAACTATTGAGCACTACGGGATCAACGAAGGTATCCGATACATCGGTTGGGTTGACCGTTGCACCCCAGCAGTAACCATCAAGGTACGGAGCCGATTCTGCGGCCCCACCACTCTTGTCGTTGCAACCGAGCACGATCCCGGGAATGCCAGCGAGCTGAACACCGATATTGCTCATCGGCGTGCCGTCATCAACAACAACATGGCCTTCATACCAAATGGCCGGCAAATCCAGAGCCAAATGCGGATCATTGGCGAATATCGGGTACCCGTCGGTGGTGTTGTCGCCACTAATGGCCCACCAGTTGCTGCCGACGTTGGAGTCAATGCGATTTAGGGGCTTCTGTAACAACGCCACATCTGCTACACGATCGCGGTAACTTTGAAGCTGCGCGACTACATCGGGCGATACCTTGGCGATGCCCTCATGCATCTTCGCCGACTTCACCGAACTCTCTTGCCCAATCCCACCAATGGAGTCAAGAAAGCCGGGGACGGTAACGCTGTCATCCGGCGGCTGTGAGCGATGAGTGTCTTCGAAGAACAGCGCCGTTCCATCAAATCCGACGATATCGCCAACGGCCTGATAGGTTCCCAACGAAATCGTCAGGTTGATGTCCAGGTCGAACGACAACTGCAGTGCCAGAATCTTGCCGACAACGACACTGTCAACTGGCGTCCAGGCAGCGGCACCAGATAACTCCAGCGCACCATATTCTGGCGGCAAATCATTGTTTTGTAGCCAAAAGTTCACACCGTTCGAATAAGCCTGCAACAGCGACCGTGTTTCAGAACTCAGCGCCGTGTAGGACTCCCATGCAGCGCGTCTCAAACCCAGTGTTCTTAGCTCGATATCACTCGCCAAGCCGGCTTCACCAACCAGTTCTGATACCGTACCACTGGCTGCGCGACGCGTGTAATCCATCTGGAAGAAGCGATCTCTGGCATGCACATAGCCCTGTACAAAAGCCGCATCCATTTCGTTGTTGGCGTAGATATGCGGAACGCCCGCAATGTCGTAAACCAACTCAACTCGGTCGCCGATACCGGGCACCGTAATTGGCTGGGCATTGCCCAACGGACTGAGTACCGCGGCGCTCAACCCAAGCACTGTTAAAAACCCGAACTTCCTCATACTGATCGCTCCCACTCGTGCGTTTTTAAAATTTCCCTCCCAATCATGCACCCAAACATTGCCCTGCGCAAATCGAGACATTGCACATTTGAGTTGTATCAAATTGCCTCTTGTTCAGTGCTATGATCGCGGCCAATTGACCGACAAAAGCAGTTTGCATGATCTACCGCTTTTCTGACTTTGAACTCGATACGGAACGAAGAACCCTGACCGCATCGAGCGGCCAAGTTTCGCTGACCCGACAAGCATACGACCTGCTGTTGTACTTCGTGGGCAACCCCAATGCGGTGATTTCCAAGGACGCCTTGATTGAGCATGTGTGGAGCGGCCGTATCGTCGCTGACAACACAGTCGATCAGAGTGTGTCGAAACTCCGTCGCATATTGAATCAGGCCAGTAAGTCCGAATACATCGAGTCAGTGTATGGACAAGGGTTCAAGTTCTTGCCCCGGGTTGAGACCGGTCCGAAAAAGGGCAAGGCAAGCAGCTGGCGCTGGTCTATTGCATTCGCCCTTCTGCTAGGCATCAGCGCGATTTGGGTCGCCTATCGAGACAATAGCGGCGAAGCGCTGGCACACCCACCTGTGGTGATGTTGATACCAGCGAAATCTGACGGTAGCGAAGTCGACTGGGCGGAAACAGGCGGCAACATCTTCTTTCGACAGTTGTTGCAGTATTCCAACATCGCCGAATTGCGTGATGCCGAAGACAGCAAACCGGGCCACCTTGCCGACGACGATTTCTTGCAGAGGCAGTGGGCATTGACACCCGAAATGCAGGTGATCACCCCTACCATTGAACAGCGCGGTAACGAAACTGTCGTCAACCTCAGCCTTGTCGATGCCGCTCAGAATGTGCACAAGGAAACCATCACAGCGACCGATCTAGCTACTGCACTGCGACGCGCATCGCTGTGGGTCGAGCAAAGATTCGACACGGCAAATGATGTTGAGCGGTTGATACCAGACGATTCCTATGTTGTTGAACTATACCTGCGAGGGCTATCCAGCCTGGCGCAAGGGCAACTGGACAAGGCGGAGAACTTTTTCGAACTTTGTCTGGCCGAGAACCCAGGTTTCGTTTGGGCGCGACTGGAATTGGCCAAAGTAAAAGACCGGCAGGGTGCGCCTGACCAGGCACTGGCATTGCTCGACACCCTGGAGCAGCTCAGCTCCGACCCCGCATTCGCCGTGGCAGTGCACTCTTTACGTGGCTACATCCTCGACACCAAGGGCGAACACCTTGCAGCCAGGGATTTGTATCTTAAGGTCCTGGAAACTTACCAGGGTCAGCCGATACCCGCGCTGAACGATGTTCGCTTCAACCTGGCACTGACCTATGCAACCCTGGCTGAAAGTGGACAGGCGCTGCAGCAACTGTCACTGATAGAGCGGAGCCTGAAACGGCATTCAGACCCTGAGTTGATGGCTGATGTGCTGCACCTGGCTGGGCGCATCGAGCAAACCAATGGCAGCAATGAACAAGCACGTATCAAAGCTGAGACGGCACTGAGCCTGTTCGAAGACTTGGGTGACCTGCTGGGTGCCGCCAAAACCCATTCACTGCTGGCAAGAATCGCCAACCATGAAGCACGTTATGACGAAGCGATTCACCATTTGGAGACCGGGCTTGCCATCACCAGGAAGCTGAATTTTCCTCTTGGAATCGGCGCAACGCTAAATGAGTTGATCTACGCATTGATGGCGCAGGGCAAACATGACCGGGCCTGGGAGCTCAATCAGGAGCTTGAGCAGATCGCACTGGACATTGATTACACGGCCATGCTGTTGGCTTCCAAACAGTTTTCGGTAGATATGGCTCGTGCCCAACAACGTTGGGAGACCGCCGAGGTCTATCTGCAACAACACCTCGAACTGGCACAGGCCAGCAGTAACGGCAGAGCATTGATTGCGAATCGACTTCTCACCCTGGATCTAACCTTGGACCAGGGTAAAGTTGACGGTGTCGCTGAGCTCATCACCAGCCTGCAAGCTCACATTGACCAAGAGGCTGAGGTTCGACTTCAGCCTCGAATCGACCAGCATCAGGCGCGACTATACTTTCTCCAGGGAAACGACGAACAGGCTATCGCCTTGCTGCAATCAGCACGACAACAGGCCAGGGAAACCGGTGATGGCGAATCATTGATCAATATCAACAACCTGCTGGCCGAACACTTTCTTGAGCAAGAGCAACCGGACAAGGCCATGGCAGCCCTTACCGAGTCCGCAGCTCATGACCCGGTCGCTCAGCCGTATCTGATGCTAAAGGCATGGGCACAGATGCAGATGGGCAAGCCGGTCGAAGCACTTGAGCTGGCTAACCAGTGCAAACAAAAGGTGCCCGATCTGTGGACCCGCGAGGATGAGGCCCGCTTATCAGAGATGGCCATTGCAGCGCGAGCGCAGAGTCAGTAGCTAGAGGTCGTCCACGTTTAGCCATCCATGGGCCGGTCGAGCTGGTCCAGAAACGTAAACTGTGGACGCGCTCTAACTAGAGGTCGTCCACGATTAGCCATCCATGGCTAACGCGGACACAAACTTTCAGAAGCGTGGTTATGAAAGTTCTTCATTTTCAATGGCTTGAAAATGCCGGCCCATCCGTGGGCCGGTCGAGCTGGTCCAGAAACGTAAACTGTGGACGCGCTCTAACTAGCGCTGCCTGCTTCGCCTAGCGCTCAAAACGCACCTGGCGGGCCACCGGACCCAAAGCTGTCGCCAAATATCACATCATCTGAGCCGCTGCTTTCGAACATCGCCTGCATCTGCACTGACCGATCAAGTAGCACCTCGCAAGTCGGTGACGCGTCAGTGCAGACATCGCCCGACCAACCGAGAAACGAAAACCCGCCATCAGGAATAGCCACCAGATCCAGAGTAGTTCCGAGTGGATAAACATCATTGCAGTTGGCATCGCAACTGTATCCAAGATTACCTGCCACCTGACCATTGCCAGTGACCTGCATTTCCAGGCTAACACCCGGCCCACCCTGCTGATAGACGTACGCTTGCGTGCCCAACGGCGCGGGGTCCAGACCAAGGATATTACTGCTGGCAGCCATCGCCACCCCAACCAGTGGCGGCGACACGCTGCTGTCGACTGCCACCTCGCCGCTGGTGGCGCCGAATGCATCAACCGAACCGTCCGCAGTTTGGGATATCTTCTTCATGGCATCCAACTGCCGATCAAACAAAAACACATCCAGTGCTTCGTTGTCATCGTCATCTACCAATGTATCGCCGCCACTGGCGAACGACACATAGCGACCGTCGAAAGACGTGGTCGGCCTGATAAAAAAACCGAATCCCAGCGGATCCAGGTGCGGCAAGCCAGCAGTATCCAGAGTCACCACCTCCATCGAGCTTGATACACGATCGAAGGCCAGCACCTGAGTGCCGCCGAAAACATAATTGTCGTCAGTAAGGTTGTTGGCATCACTGGCGAACACGATGGTCTGTGTATCGCCAGAAATTCGCGGATACAAACTATCGCCATTGCCAGCAGAACCATCCTCGGCTTCACTGACAAGAACGGTCGGTCCGGCCGGCCAGTTGCGCGCATAAATCTGCAGGTCTGTGGTGTCAGGATCGGTGGCCGTCAGGTTACTGGCGCGAGACGCGAAGGTGATCCAGGTCGCGGCACCGGAACCGGCAATGTCTGGCCCCCAACTAAACGAATCAGACGCTACCCCACCGGGCCCCTCACTAACGCGAGAAATGGTCTGGCCAAGGCGTTCATAGATAAAAATATCAGCCGATTCGTTGTTGTCATCAGCCACCAGGTCATCGGCATCACTTTGGAAAACGACGTTGCCATCAACATTGACTCGAGGCACTTCCCCCACCGCAATTTGGGCGTAACTGTCGAGCACCCGGTCATACAGAAACACATTGAAATCATCCAGAACAATGCTGGTCACCGGATGAAACCGATCACTGGCAAACACCACATAACGCCCATCACTCGATATGTCGTAACTGGTGCCGATGTTTCCGGAAGTGGAGGACTGCGCGACTCTACTGCGATCGCCGCTCGCTCGGTCGACCAGAATAAGGTCCGTCGTACCGTCAAACTCCGGCGGCTCAGTTGCATTGGGCCCGGCGGCACTATAGACCACCCAATTGTGGTCGCTCGACATCACCGGTGCGCCGACACCACCGATGATACCTGCCGGCGCACGTGTTGCGATCGGTAGCAAAGATAGCTGATCCATGGGCACGTCGTATTGGTACATGGACCGATACACCGCGGCGATCGGCTCGGCGGTTAAGTTGCTGGCCTCCGAAGCAAATAGCGCCGTCGAACCATCACCGGACAAAGCCATATAGTAGGCTGAATCATTGGCCGGATCACCGGACTCGGAGCGACTAATCAGCCGCGTTGTCTCGCCGGCCAGGTTGCGCATAAACACGTGCAGGTAGCCGTTGTCGACACCGGGCAACAATTCGGGCGAATCGCTGCGAAACAGCACTCGAGTCGCCAGGTTGTCGATCGCGACATCTTCCTGAAAACAACCGCTATCGCCAAGCTGGTCACCATTCTCGTCAACGGAAATGCGTGTATTGCTGATGCCATCAAAAACGAAGTAATCACCATCATTGTTGGTGTCGCCGTTGACCAGGTCGCTGGCATAACTGCAGAAGGCAGCGTATCCATTGTTGGACACAGCAACTTCGCCAGGCGACGCATCGGCGGCAGAGGGCATCCCAGAGGGGGTCACGTAGGCCGAGAGCGTGGTCGCGAAGTCCATGTCACGCACGTACAGCCTGGTGTCCAAACCGGTGGGCGTGTCGGTATCAGCGGAAAACAGCGCGATGTAGCGACCATTGCGCGATGCAGCCCGATAGCTTGCATCAATGAACGGATCGCCGAAGGCATCAATGCTGGCCAACTGAAAACTGCCAGATTGGCGGTCTTTCCGATAGACATAATCACCATCAGCGACGCCAGTGGTTGCATTGACGAAGGTGCCAAAGGATAAATACCGAGCGTCGCTGGACATGTCCACCGGGTAGCTAACTGAAAAAGGTTGACCGCTACCGTCCAGACTCTCCACCACCACTGCCCCTGTTTGCAAGTCCTTGACATACAAAGGGAACTGGTTGGGCGTGGTGTAGCCGGGAAGATTCGACGCATCACTGGTGAACGCCACGTAACGCCCATCATTGCTTGGCGCGCTGAACGAGAGTACTCGTCCATCGGTTGCAGCTTGCCCAGCAGCGTTTAGATTGACTCGAACCGTGGTATCAGTTTGCAGGTCCTTGACGAACAGATCATCTCGTCCATTGATATCATCGGCAATGATGTTGCTGGCTCCGGACCTGAAAGCCAGGTAGCGACCATTCGCCGATAGTGCGGTGGGGTCGAGCTCGCCATTGTGAACCAACCCCAGGTCGCCCAGCGGTGCGGAAACCCAGTGCAAAGCCTGCGCCGAGGCCTGTGGCGCTATGCCCACCACCAAACACAAAAGAAAAAAAATCTTCGATACCTTGCGAAACATGGCCATCACCAATGATGTCGTTTGAGCGTTGCCAGATACCGTAGAAGTAGCGCCCGAACAGATCATGACCAAACGGTGAATTGATTATGATTTTTCGCTTTTTAGCAGAGTGTGTTGGCCCATGGCCCAGCAACGCTGGCGTGGCGGGCGAGCTATACTCAGTGTCAATACACCAGGGAAACACCGTCATGCCAGATCACAAACACCCAATTCCCCAGGAAGCCTTTGACTGGTACGACGAATATGCCCATGGCCTGATTGATCGCCGCGAGTTCCTTGGCCGACTCACTAGCTTGACAGCGGTCGGTGTATCGATGAGCGTGTTGGGTTCGGCCCTGATGCCAAACTATGCACAGGCCGAGCAAGTTTCATTTAATGATGAGGCGATTATTGCCAGCTATGCGACCTTCGCTTCACCCGATGGCCACGGTGAAGGACGCGGTTATTTGGTCAAACCGCGTGACCTGGCTGGCCAAACGGCCAGCGTGCTGGTGATTCACGAAAACCGTGGACTGAATCCGTATATCAAGGATGTCGCTCGACGCCTGGCCAAGGCTGGCTTCATGGCCTTCGCGCCAGATGCACTGCACCCATTAGGCGGCTACCCGGGCAACGACGATAAAGGCCGAGAAATGCAGCGTTCGATGGACCGAGCCAAGATAGAACAGGATTTCATTGCCGCCGCCAAATTCACCAAGGCTGTTGAAGGCAGCAATGGCAAGCTGGGAGCGGTCGGCTTCTGCTTTGGTGGTTACATCGTCAACATGCTGGCCGCTGTGATTCCCGAGCAACTTGATGCCGGTGTTCCTTTCTATGGAACCCCCGCGGCGGAAGAACTGCAAAGCAATGTCAAAGGGCCGCTAATGATTCAATTGGCAGAGCTGGACCAGCGCGTCAACGCCAGCTGGCCAGGCTACGAAGCCACGTTGAAAGACAATCACGTTGACTACGTCATGCACATGTATGAAGGCGCCAATCACGGCTTTCATAACGACTCAACCGCGCGCTATGACGAGGCGGCGGCTGAGCTGGCGTGGAGCCGGACGGTCGCCTTCTTCAAAAGCAGGCTGATCGAAGCTCAATAAAAGATAGACGTGTGGCGACAATCGCACCACACGCAAATCTGTTACTGGATACTGAAGGACTGCAAATCTACCGGCATCAGTGATGGGCCGGCATAGGCATCATCGGCGTACATCAAAAAGTCGCTCGCCGCTCCTACGAATCGACAGCCGACACTCAACTGGGCGAAATTTCCCGACACTGTGTTCCCCGTTGAGTTTATTTCCGTAAATGTTGTCGTATTTAAGTCGATGTCGCCGGTGGTCAAGTTGTCAACCACGGTGTCGCTGCAATCTGCAAGATTGTGACTTTGAAAGCCCACATTGCACTGAGGCGTGGGGCCAGTGACCGCGTCAAGGCGGAAAAACGCCCCAAATCCATAGTCGGCGCTGGCAGTCACCGCAAAGCACTCGCTCTCCGCCCCAGCGACATAGACGAATCCAGGGCTACTTTCAAACGCGTCAATTTCCAGGGAGGCGGCGCCACTTCGCTGAATTGCCGTTGTTCGGGCAATGCTGTCAGCGGTAGTTGGTAACCACGTCATGCCGATCGGGTTGTCCTCAAAACCACAATTGCCGACCTCATTGGCCATCATGCTCAAGCAGTTGGCTTGCGCGGCTGAAATTGAAAACAAGACACACACAGAAGCCCCGACGAGTCGAATACGATTGATCATTTAATTTGCCCCATTTGGTCGATACTGGTCGACGATCAGCCTAACAGAAAATGTGTCGGTTGCTGACGGGAGGAAGCTGCGGCGACGAAATTTCGCATTTCCACGGCTGGCGTTGTAAGGTGCCCGAATCAAAACGCGGCGATGATGCGTCGCAAGATAATGACAAAGGGACCGCAATGATCACCAGCGATACCGTTCTGTTTGGCGTACTGGCCGTGATGCTCGGTTTAATTTTCTACACCGCATCACTGAAAACATCGTTCTGGAAGAAGTTCTACACCTTCATTCCGATCATCTTGATGTGTTATTTCGTGCCCTCGCTGCTCAACACCTTCGACATTGTCGACCCCGCTGAGTCGAACCTTTATTACGTGGCTTCGCGATACTTGTTGCCAGCCTGTCTGGTCTATCTGACATTGAGCGTCAACTTCAAGCGCATCTGGGCGCTGGGCCCGAAAGCCTTGATCATGTTCGGGACTGCCACGGTGGGGGTCATCATCGGCGGACCATTGGCGATCCTGCTCATTTCTGTGTTCGACCCCAGCATTGTCGGTGGTCAGGGCCCGGACGCGGTATGGCGCGGCATGACCACCATTGCCGGTTCCTGGATCGGCGGCGGTGCCAACCAGGCAGCAATGAAAGAGACCTTCGGCGTCAGTGATGCGCTGTTTTCTGTGATGGTGACAATCGACGTTATTGTCGCCGAAGTGTGGATGGCTGCCCTATTGATCATGGCCGGTCGACATCGCCAGATCGACGAGAAAAGCGGTGCCGATGTCAAAGCCATTGATGAGCTGGTTGAAACCGTCGAAGCATTCCACAAAAAGATTGCCCGCATCGCCACCAGCAAGGATTTGATGATCCTGCTCGCCGTCGGTTTTGGTGCCACCAGCATTGGCCACTTCGGCGCGGATGTCATCTCTGGCTGGTTTACCAGCATGGGCGCGGCGTCATCGTCACCGTACGTCAGTCACTTTTTCTGGCTGATCGTCATTGCCACAACGATCGGTCTGCTGCTGTCGTTCACTCGTGCGCGTGAGCTGGAAGGAGTGGGTGCATCCAACATCGGTACTGTGTTCATTTTCATATTGGTCGCTACCATTGGCCTGAAGATGGATGTCAAAGAAATCTACCATCAGTGGAGGTTGTTCCTGGTAGGAGGCATATGGATGGCCATTCACATCGTGCTGTTGTTTATCGTTCGCCGCCTAATCAATGCACCCATCTTCTTCCTTGCGGTAGGCAGTAAGGCAAACATTGGTGGCGCCGCTTCAGCCCCCGTGCTCGCGGCCGCGTTTCACCCATCATTGGCACCGGTTGGCGTCTTGTTGGCTGTCCTCGGCTACGTAGTCGGCACCTACGGCGCGCTGTTGACCGGAGCCCTGATGCAGATGGTCGCGCCTTAGCCCTCAAAATCCTCAAGGTCTAGGCCGCCCAAGACCAGAAAAACGACAACGCATACGCGAGAAAACTTGCGTTATTGGCAACGGTAGAACTGGCAGATCGAGTGAGCGGTATTCAGATAAGCTTCATCAGCCAACAGCTCTGAGGCCAGTAAAAAAGCCTCTACGGTGTGGGCCACATCAACGCTTTTGAGTTTGCCCATGAAGGACTCACCGGAGCCATGCACCCGGGCATTACCTTCAGTTCGAATCTCGCCATTCCTGCTAACTCGAGTCAGTTGCCATTGAGCGGATCGAACAAGCGGGTCAGCCGCATTCTCGGAGACCAAACCGAGCTGCAACAACCTCAAAGCAATGGCCAGTGCCACGCCGTTATAACTAGAGCGCGTCCACGGATAGGTCTTTTGACGCGCTCGCCCTGGCACACGGATGTGCCAGCATTTTCCAACTTGTTGAAAATGGAGGGTTTCAATGACCGCGCTCCTTGAAACCCGTGTCCGCGTTGGCCATGGATGGCTAATCGTGGACGACCTCTAACTGGAGTCATAGCCGCCACCCTCGATGAAATATCCCAGCTCATGCTGCTGCTCGAGCGCACTATTGAAGAAGTCTCGGCCAGTCATTTGCCACGATTGGTCGTCGCTCAAGCGCCCCAGGCTGAGAAACGCCAAAGCGTTTATCAGCAGCCGATTTGGCGCCTGACGATCGTATGCCTGCAAGGTCGCGACCTGAGTCGACAGCCACTTCGTCGCCCGCTCAAGACCAGGTCTCAACACATCGAGGCGCCGACGATAATCGGCAACAGAAGGCTCCGATTTGAACCAGGCTGAGTCATCAAGTAACAACATGCCGACCCCAGCGGATGCCAAAAAAAAACGCGGTTCCGCTGGCCAGGTCGCCCGTGCTGGCACGATGGCCGGCAAGATAACGCGGAATCTGCAAGTCGTAAGCGCCATCCGCCTGTTGCCTGGCCGCAGCATATTCCAGCGCCGACACGAATCGGCTAAGGCTTTCCTGGTCATGGCTTTGAGCTGCCAACTGCGCGTGAAGGTGCGCCCGGTACTGAAAACGGACATGAATGTAATCTCGACGATTGCGCCCCATGGCACCGTCAGCATTTGGCAGATGAGCCTGCGCGATGGTTCGCAACAGTCGATTTTCAAGCGATTCAGCCGCAGCTGCTACCGAAGCCAAACAAGAATCAAAGGTGACCACGGTGGCGATCGCAAGCGCCAACAAAAGACGCAATTGGACGTACCTTGTGTTATCAACGCCTAACCAGGGTTTCACTCAGTCAGTCCAGGCTCCAGTGCGAATGGTCATGGCAGCAAACCGTATTGGCTTTTTCTGCTTCCGCGCGGTTGAGGAACAGCCTCTTCTAACAAGCGTTCGGCTTTCATGCAAGGCGGCACACATTCTTCACAAGCGATCGTGTATGCTCCCGTTTCCCGATAGTTAGTGGGCCGTCCCATGCAGCAGGCTTCGATCGTACTTTGCGCCATATCACTGGCTTTGCCCTCGACTTTGCCGGCTGCAAACCCACCGAACGATTTGCACAAACAAATCGTTGCCGAGCCCCCTTATCACCAACGCGCCGTGCGTCACCTTCAAGCCTGTACGGATGGATTTGCCGCTGGCCACGCCTGCCAGAATGTCGATCTTCTGGCTCACCTGCCGCTTGCTGACATTGGCGGCGGTGAGGGAAGCGACATCTGGGGCTGGACTGACCCGGTCAGTGGCCGCGAGTTCGCTTTGATGGGGCGCAGCAACGGAACCGCATTTATCGAGCTGATCGGTCACCCAGATCATGTTCTGTATCTTGGTAACCTGCCACCTCACGCCAACAACTCGTCCTGGCGCGACATCAAGACCTTTGGTCATTACGCATTCATTGGCAGTGAGGCCGAAAACAGCGGCATGCAGGTCTTTGATTTGAACCAGTTGCTTGATGTTGCATCGCCGCCGGTCACCTTCAGTGAAACAACCCACTACGATGGCTTTGGTCGCTCTCACAATATCGTCATCAATGAAGACGCGGCGTTGGCCTTCGGCGTCGGATCGCAACAGGGCAGTGAAACCTGCAATGGCGGGCTTCATATGATTGACATCAGCGACCCTCTTGACCCGACATTTCTTGGCTGCTTTTCAACAGATGGCTATACCCACGATGCCCAATGCGTCACTTACAACGGACCAGATAGCGCCTATAGCGGTAACCCTATCTGCCTCAACGCCAACGAGGACACAGTCACCGTGGTCGACGTCACTGACCCGGCAAACCCTCTGCAAATCTCCAGGACCGGCTATAACAACGTTGGCTACACTCATCAGGGTTGGCTGACCGAGGACCATCGTTACTTTCTGCTCAACGACGAAACGGATGAAATCGGGCTAGGCCACAATACGCGGACCATCATATGGGACATGCAAGACCTTGATTCACCGCTGGTGATCGGCGAGTTCTTTAGCCACATGGCCGCGTCAGATCACAACCTTTACGTCAAAGACAATTATGTTTATCAGGCCAACTACCAGGCGGGCTTGCGCATTCTTAATCTGGATGACATAGCTGGCGGCGAGCTTACCGAGGTGGCGTACTTTGACACCTACCCCGCTGGCGACAATAACGGAACCCAGGGCGCCTGGAGCGTTTATCCATATTTTTCCAGCAATACAGTGATTGTTAGCGATATCAGCAATGGACTGTTTGTCCTGCGGCCGATCTTGTGCGATGAGCCGGCCGCGCCCACTGGACTAATGGCAACAGCAGCGGGTGACCATGTCATCAACCTTGAATGGACGCATCCTGCACCGCTGTTCAGCACATTCGACATCTATCGCAGCATTGGTACCTGCCCCGGACAAAATTATGAGCTGATTGCCTCCGATGCGTCAGGAACCCAGTTCGCTGACAACACCGTTTCCGGTCAGGTCGACTATTCGTATCAAGTACGCGCCAAAGACGAGACTGGCCTATGCACTTCTGTGGGCAGCAATTGCAGTGCTACATCAACCACCGGTGCCTGCACAGCTCCACCAAGCTTCTCCGGCATTGCGGAGGTAAGCAATGTCGGCACTGAGAGCTGCGCCCTTGACGTTGCCTGGCCAGCCGCCAACGCCAATTGTGGGGCGTCGGTTTCCTACAACCTTTACGGCTCGTACGACGCGGGCTTTGTGCCAGGCAACACCAACGTGGTGGCCTCCAATTTGACCGCCCTCACCACAACCGACAACAACGTGATTTCACAGGTACCAAAGTTCTATGAGGTACGCGCAGTGGATGTCGCCAACGGCGTAGAAGACTCAAACGGCGTTCAACTGTCAGCAATACCAACGGGACCCGAAGCGACTGGTACCTGGGCCACGGGAGCGGAAATCGGCGATCCTACAATGACCCAGGGCAGTAACCGACATATTGGCTGGGAGTTGGACACGGCTCGAGCCAGAACGGGCTTGCGCAGCTTTTTCTCTACCTACAACGATGGCCAATGCAGCCGCCTGATTTCGCCACCGCTGACCTTGGCGCCAGGTAAAAGCAGTGAACTATCCTTGTGGACTGCATACGATATCGAACCGCGCTGGGACGGTGGCGTTGTCGAATTGTCGACTGATGGTGGGGATAACTGGTCCTTGCTGACACCAGTCGGTGGCTACCCGAATACCTTCAGATCTAGCACCGACGCCTGTGGCTACACCTCTGGCACCGGTGCCTTTACTGGCACAAACCTCGATTGGACCAACTATGTGTTTGACCTCAGTGCCCACAACGGTGCAGAGGTTCAGTTCCGCTTTAGCTTCTCAACTGATGGCGCACAAACCGAAGAAGGTTGGTACCTGGACGATATCGAGCTGAGCTCGGCCCTGGTTGCCGGCGCGTGCTTTGGCTTGGAGGACGTCATTTTTGTTGGCAACTTCGACTAGTCAGACGCGCCTGCGAAAGGAATGCGATGCGCCCGACTTGCCTGCGCTAGTTGAGCGTGCTCAACGGATCCTGATGGACCAGGATATCGGCGCCGGGCCTGATTTCAAGGACTGCCTCAACCACTCGGTCGACGATCTTGTGGGCGTCCAGCACGGGTAAGTGGTCATCCAGCACGACGTGCATCTGAATGATGTCAATGTGACCGGAGCGGCGAGTCCTCAGATCATGGACATCATGCACGCCCGAAACCGATTCTGCAGCGTGCAAAATCTGTTGTTGAACAGCTTCTGGAAGTTCTCGATCCATCAGCTCTGCAATCGCCTCGCGAGCGATCGACCCGGCACTCCAAATGATGTAAGCCGCGATCAGCAACGCAAATACAGGATCAACAATAGCCCACCCCGCTGCCGTTGCCAGCAATGCCAACAACACCAGAGCATTACCCAGGATATCGCTGACATAGTGTGCCGCATCGCCCTTGATCGCAATCGCGCCGGTTTGTGCATAAACATGCCGTTGAAATGTAACCAGAGCAATGGTCAAGCCAAGGCTGAGCAACATCACAGCCAGGCCCAACGGCAAAGCCGTGATCGGCTGAGGGCTTCGTAGCCGCTGGTAGGCTGCGAATATCAGGAACAAAGCTGAGGCGACAATCAACGCCGCTTGCAACAAACCGACCAGTGCTTGCGCTTTACCGTGACCAAAGCGATGGTCATGGTCTGGAGGCACCAGTGAATAACGAACAACCACGGCGCTGGTCAATGATGTCAAGCTATCGAGAAACGAATCGACCAACGACGCCAGAACACTTACCGCTCCGGTCTGCCACGTGGCCCAGGCTTTCAATACAACCAACACAATGGCGACGCCAACCGATGCCGATGTGGCCATCTTTATCAGGTGTATCCGTCGTTGGTGCGAGGCTGGCTTGGTCGTTGCTGACATGGCCAAATTGTAACGGCATCTGTTGTGTGGTGACGAAATGCGACTGATTACTGTTGTTGTTAGCGAAGGCCGCAACGATCAATGGTTAATGGAATCGTTAACCTTGAGCGAGAACAACGATACGAGCAGCATGATTCGTATATAATCTGTCGGGCTCAAAGTCCAAATTCTTTTCAAACGGAAGGTTGCAATGAACAGGTATCTAGTGGGGTGTGCTGCCCTGGTTTTGTCGGGTTCCGTGCTCGCACAGAACGTCTATGACTCAAAATTCGGTATTGGCGGCGGTGTGTTCTTTCCATCAGCAGACACCAGCTTGCGTGTCGACGCCAGCAACTCAGACATCGGAACTGGCATTGACCTCGAAGGCGACCTGAACTTCGACAAGGACGACACAGTCGGTCGACTAACCGCGTTCTGGCGTCCCGCACAGAAACACCGCATTTTTGTCGATTACTACGCCATTGACCGCAGCAGTCGCACCACCTTGAAGGGCGATCTGGAGATTGACGGTGAAATCTATCCCATTGATACCGTAGTCAACGCCAGCTTCGACACTACAGTGGTACCGATCTTCTACGAATACTCGATTTATCAAACACCGAGAACGGAAGTTGGTATTGGCGGCGGCGTGCACTGGCTGGATCTGGAGTTTGCAATCAACGCAACCGGCACTACCCTGAATGAGTTCAGCAGTGTAAGCGGCCCGTTGCCGCTGATTGGATTCAGTGTCGATCACATGATGACCGACCAGTGGATGTTCACAGGCTCATTGCAAGCGTTCTCGGCAAATGTCGGTGACTACGACGGCAGTATTGTTTCTGCTGCAATCGGGGTTGAGTACTGGTTCAACCGCAACTTTAGCCTCGGCGTCGGCTACGACTACTTCGACCTGGACGTCGACCTCGACAAGCAAGCGTGGACCGGCAACGTCAACTACGGCTATGACGGCGCAAACCTTCGTATCGTTGCTCGCTTCTAGCTCACAATTGCCCGTTGAGTGATCCGCTCTCAGAGCGGATCGAATAGACAATGAACGACCGCACATGGATGTGCGGACTGGCCAGCATGGTTACCGACTTTCTTGCCACGCCCCCGTGTGCTCACCGCGTTCTCAGTCTAAAGGGAGCTTCCCTCTATCGGTAACCTTCAATGCGCACAGGAATGACACCACGGCGGCAGCGCTGATGTACCAGGCAAAAGCCAGATCATCATGGCTGCGCTCAATCAACCACACGGCAACCATGGGGCTGGTGCCGCCCAAAACGGCAAAAGTGAGGTTATAGCTGACGCTCACTGCTGTGACTCGAACTGAGCGAGGAAAGGATTCGGTCATGGTCGCCGGGATTGACGACGCGAATACAGCCACCAGCAAAGCGAAACCAATCTGGCCAGAGGCAATCCACAATGCGTTCGGGTGATGCATCAGTGAAACCAGTGGATACGCCAATACAGCAGTAGCACCAATACCCAACAGCATCATGCGCTTGCGTCCAAACGCATCGGCCAACCTCGCCGACAGGGGCAGCGCTGCAAGAAGCACCAACATGGCCATTGTGTTGATGTCCAATGCAGTTGAGCGAGCCTCACCAACGTTTTTGATCATCCAGGTGACCGCATACACGAACATCAAATAGAAAGTGACGGCCAGTACTACGTTCAAGCCGATCACTTGTGCCAAAGCCCTGCCATGGTTGCGGACAGCCTCGACCAAGGGAGACTTTTCTCCAGCGGCCACAGGATGTTCTTCCAGACCACGACGAATGAAGTAACCCATCCCCGCGACCGCAATACCAGCCAGGAAAGCGACGCGCCAGCCCCAGTCATTCAACGCTTCGGGCGACATCAGGCTGCTGAGCAAGGCGCCGACCGCAGATCCCAACAAGATCCCTCCTGTGGCACCGAACATGCTCCAACAAGTGAAAAAAGCGCGTCGCCCGGGCGGTGCACGCTCGGCCAGGAAGACTATGGAACTGGTGTACTCGCCACCAACGGCCACGCCCTGCGCCATACGCATCAAGACCATCAACACGGCCGCCATCACACCCCATGTCTCAAACGTCGGTAGCAGCCCAATGCAAAAGGTCGGCACCGCCATGCACAAGACTGACAGCTTCAGCGCATGTCCGCGTCCGTAACGGTCACCGATATGGCCAAAAATGGCCGCACCTACCGGACGCATCAAAAAGCCGGCGGCAAACGCACCGAATGCAGCGATCAACGAAAGCATCGGGTTATGCGATGGAAAAAACTGGGTGGCGATCACTGAGGCGAAAAACCCGTAAACACCAAAGTCATACCATTCAAGAACGTTGCCAACCACCCCGGCCGTTATTGTCCTTCGCTCGCTCCACTGCTTCGCCATTGGCTGGTCCCCTTCTTGAAAATCATTGGCTATCGTAACTTACACCGGTGTCACACCCACTTATTCCGGTTCAGTTGCTTTTAACCGCTCGCGCAGTGCCGTAAACGCTTCGGGTGCGTCGCGGTATTTCTCGTAGCTGCGGCTGTGATAGTCCATATGTTGCCAGAACTCTGTAGCTTCAGCATGGTGCGGGTCTGCTCCGGCCTCTATCAATGCCAAAGCATTATTCCAATGCATGCGGCGGGCCGCTATGGCGATGGGCGGTGGTTCGCCACCACCACTGACATCGGGGTCCGCTCCAGACCTCAGCAACAAGCGCACTTTCTCAGTTTCCTCGCCAAACTGAGCAACTACTTTCCACAACACCGTCCTGTCCTGCTGGTCGACACTGTTCGGGTCAGCACCGTGTTCAAGCATTGAGCTGAATATCGGCATTTCGATAATGACGTCGTTGTTCAAGATCAATGGTTCGGCGCCAACGGCATGCAGGTTCGGATTGGCGCCATGCTGCAGCAACATATCAATGGCCTGCAGCATCGCCTCTGATCGATTGAAGTAGTAACGATCGACTGCGATATCCAGCAAACGCAGTTCTCCACTGCCCGTGTCATTGATCAATTCACTGTGTGCTTGCAGCAACTGAGCGAGCATCTGGAGATCGGGCTGACTCAATGCAGCAGCCAGTGCCCGTCGTGGTGATTCATCGAAGTAGGCGCTGCCATCGGCCTGTGCCTTCATCTGTTGCGACCATTGATAGCCTTGCAACTGCTGATGGCCCCAATAAACGACCGGCAGCCCCAACACGCAAAGCGCGACAATTTGAGTTGCCCAGGTATTGATCAATGCCAACAAAAAACCCACTGTCGCCACACCGGCCAAAACCAGCGCAAAACCGAAGGCCATACCCCGTCCCGCCGCATCGGACGATGAGCTGGTGAAAAATGTGACCGTGACCAGGATAAACCAACCGCCCACCGCGATCAGGTTGATGACTTTGAGTGTCGACATTTGGCGATCGTTGTTTAGCTTACTGTTGCCAGCGTACCGGAAACGGAAGATTTAAACGATCTACTCGCCGCAGTGTCACAGCCGATTCTATATTCGAATAGTCTGGCGCCGACGCGTGAGACTCACGAAGGCCGACAGCGCAACCAAGACAGTCAACGCACCGAACGAAGCGAGGCCGATCGTTGGTACTGGGATTGGCGCGAGTTGGCCAGGTGCGCTCTGCCAATAGCTATCGGATGTGTAGTGAGCGATGGACGTGGCATCAATGGCGAGTCTGACGCTCCCGCTGGTCGCGATAATTTTCTCCTGGAAAATTATTGCTCGTATCGTCCTGATACTCGTCCCGTTGGGACTCCCGCTGGTCGCGATAATTCGTTCCGGTGGTTTTTGTAGGGTGCCGTCCGTGAAGGCCATGCCGCTCATAGGGTGGTGTGATGTTGCGCGTATCATCCTTGATACGCGTCGCGTAGCGACTCCCGCTGGTCGCGATAATTTTCTCCTGGAAAATTATTGCTCGTATCGTCCTGATACTCGTCCCGTTGGGACTCCCGCTGGTCGCGATAATTCGTTCCCGACGAATTATTGGTTGTTGGTCAGCGCCTGACAGTTGCGGCAGGATGCCCAATCTGTCAGATAACCAACCCGTGCATGGATGCACGGACGCGGACGAAAGGGAGCGGGAGCAACTCGTTCACTTGTTATCGAGTTGCGGCTGTTGGCAGCGGCAGGGAAGCCCTGTCCAACAGATAAACAATGGTGCCGATGAAGAGATTCGAACTCCCGACCCACGCATTACGAATGCGTTGCTCTACCAACTGAGCTACATCGGCAACCTGAATATCGCCCTTGACCAACAAGTGATCGCCGGTCTTGCGAGGGCGCGAAGTATAGGTGATGCGTTCACGTCTGGCAAACATGTCGGTATCGGATGTCTGTTCGATAAGGGGCGACCCATACCTTTTTACGCAAGGAGAAATGGAGCACGGGAATCGTGCTTGGAGTTATCGAATAAAGAGCGGTCTCATTCCAATCAGCAATGTTTCTCATTAGGCGCGACGCTGTAGCGACAATCACGCCCTCACACCTAAACACAAGTGCCTCCTTCTGGCAGCCCGCCATAGTTGCTCGAAGGCTTGGTGGTGCGAATGGCGGACTGCAACAGTCTACATTAGAACGAACACGCATAGCTGTAGTAGTCGCGAACCGATCTGACACATTGCGATTCTGACAGTTATTGTGTTGTGTGTCAGATTGACTCAATGCTCAATTAGGCTTGATCGAATGGCCAAATTCATGCGATTATCAGTATTGGATTTATGAATAAAAACAAGGATGGTGTCCCCATGCTGAAGTTAATGCAATTTTTCGCGACGTTGCTTTTAAGCGTATCAACTGCTTCCCTCGCCGGGAATAAAGTAGACCCTATCGTTCTTCAAGAGCTTTCATCAAGCACACAGACGGGCTTGGTAGTCCATCTTTCGCCAGCCCAAGGCCAAACCGTTCAAAAAGCTACGGATGACGTGCTTAGATCTTTGGGGCCAAAAGCCAATTACTCAATTCGGTACCAATTCGACCATTTGGCGCTTGTTTCCCTTAATGGCGATGCGAATACTGTCTCGGAGCTGGCGCTCCATCCAACTGTCCAATACATCTCCTCCGATGGAGTTGTCCAAAATTTCATGTCAGAGGCACTCACAGCATCCAACACTCAGGTATTAATCGACCCAATTTCGATTGGAGGCTATGGGCTATCTGGCGATGGTGTTTCTATCGCCGTGATCGATGGTGGGTACGATAGAACAAATCCTACACTCACAGCTGGTGTGGATCAAAATAATGAACGATGTTGGGATGCCGATGGCAATTGTCCCGCTGGCACCGGAGGAAATGGCTTCGCATCTTGGGGTCCTGGTGCCGCAGCCGACAACGGGACAGGCCATGGGACAAGAATGGTCGCCATCGCTCTTGACGCCGCCCCTGACGTAACAGTCATTGCGATTCGAGCAAATACTAGAACGGACAGGCTGAAGGCACTTGAGTGGATTATCGATAACCCAGGGCTCGGCATCGACATCGTTTCGATGAGTTTTGGTATCGCCCTAAGACCAAACGAGTATTCGGAGCCAGATAAGTATTATTTCGAAGTCGAATGCGACTGCAAGTGGGCGCCCTATACCGACACTAACTCATACCCCTACACCGACCCGGCCATACGGTGGTGCGACGCCAGCGACAGGAACCAGTTGGACCTACATCACTGGACATATGCAACTCGTAGACTACTCTTGGAGCAGGACATTTCAATGGTCGCAGCTGTTGGCAACTATGGTGAAAATTACTCATACGGAGACGAGCAAGCCCCGCCACCAGCTTGCTTGTCGAGTGCTATTGGAGTTGCCGCCTCCTATGACGACGATTTCCAGTCGCCCCCCCCCTTCTACTGGGCGTTTGACCCGGACCAAGGATTGTTCTGTCAGGATCCATCACCGGTAAGTAAACATCAGATTCCGTGTTTCTCAAGTCTCCCGGTAGTCCTCACTGATGTATTGGCACCCGGTGCGATAATAACCACCTCTGCACTTGGAGGGGGCACTATGGATACCTGGGGCACCTCCGAGGCTACACCACAAGTTGCGGCATGCCTCAGCTTGTTGCATGAAGATGGAATTATTGATCCGTTTGAGTTGAGGGAAGCGATTTCCCATTCCGCCACTCAATCTGAAGGCTTTCCTGTTCTCGATTGTGAGGCAGCGTGGGAATGGGCCTTCCGGCCAGAATTAGATTTGTCATTGGCCATCGAAACGTACGACAGTGGGATTGGGTGTTGGGGCGGAGCCACTGTCACCAACGTGGGCCATCAACCATTCACATCGGCTACGCTGGAGTTACAGTTTTCGGCCACGGGTAGTGTAACTTCTACCCCCCCGATTGAATTGCCGTCTGAGTGCACCTGGATAAACTCTGATTCGTTGTTGCAATGCTCACTCAGCAACTTCGAACCAAACGACAACCTTGTACTTCAGTGGGTTCTCAACAGTGCAAATGCCGTCGATATTCGTTGGGAGATGGTAGGGTCCGACCCGCTGGATCCTATTAACGCGAACAACTTAGCCACACTCTCGACCTCTGTCCAGTGCGGTAACCCGCCAGATTAACCTAGTTAGGATTTATCTTTTGACGCCAGCCCAGATTTTCGACGCGTCGCTCAACCGAAGATCAATCCAGTACTCTCAGCTCCAGTGGGTGGGAAGGACATGCACCTCGTAGGACTGTTAGGTGTTCCACCGAATGAGCCGGGTTTCGCGTAGCGAGGAGGTATTTATGAAGCGATGCTTGCAGCAAGGTGCCAGCGCTTTTGACGCCAAAGTCAATGCGCCCAATCGATGGGCCAACCTACTGCTATTGGCATCGCTGGTGCATCCCACCTTAAGTGTCAGTAGGCCAGTTGACGTGGACGTGATTGAGCTGACCCCAGGTCAACGCGTAGAGATCTCTGTCAGCGGCGTCTCTCCCTGCTTGGAAAACATATCGCCTCGACCCTCCAATGCAACCGCCAGCGAAGCGGGTTACGTTTTCGGAAATACAACGGCAAATCTCTTTACTGATGTTGGGTGTACCTTTTCCACTACAACTTACTCCTACCAACTAACAACTTTGAACTGGCCCGCATCTGCCCCACTTCCAGCAGAAATGACCCTGCAATTCGAGCGCGGCGAAGGTCAGGCTCCACTGGAAGTTCAAGCGATGGCGAATGAGCCGGCGCTTTCAACGACGTTCCTTTATGTGGGCGATGCCGAAGATAGCGCGATACATGTCATAAGAACCGATTCACTCCAAACTGCCAAGACCGTGCGCGTTCCATCGGGAACAATCAAAGCCAATGACACGAACAGTCCCGACTCTATTTATTTTCAGCATCAGCGCGAGTTGGACGACGGCCATGGTGGACGAACGGTCACCAGCCTTGGGCATTTCAACCCACTGATTGCCGATTTCGTTGCTCAGGACTTTCTGGCAACGTTTGACCCTGACTTTTTGAAACAGGGTGAGATCAGGTACATTTCGGGTAATTGGGAGGATTCGTCACCCATCACAACGCCGCACGAATTGAGGGTGTCCGGACCTGGAGGTTACATCGACCATTACTTCGAGACGCCAACTGGACAGCTAGCAGCAGGCAGCGATCGCGTTTTCCTTACCTTGCCTGACGACGACAAGGTTGTCGTGCTATCCGAGTACGCCATCCATAGCATGATCAGTATCGCTGGGGGGCCATTCTCTGCACACCAATCCCGGTCCGGAGACATGGTGATGTTTGGTCTTCGAAACGGACGAGTCGCGCTCGTAAATCCATACAGCCTTGAAGTCACCCAGTCGCCGAACGAAGGCGCGCCAATCCAACGCTTTACCGAATCGGTTTCTGGTCAACTTTTTGGACTGGGGACAGATGAGAGGGTTTATACCATCAACCCGGTTTCCGCCTCCACAGAGCCAATTCCAGGCATCGAGTCTGTCATCGGTGTTTCAGCGGATTGGGAATCTGACGATTTGTTCGTACTAACAGACTCCGTTGCCGGAAGCCGGTTGCTCAAGCTGGAGGCGAGAACGCTCAAGATTCTCGAGGTGAAAGAGCTAGAGTTCCGAGCACAGGGAATCGCTAATTACTCTTCCATTCGCTTTGTCAGCGCAGCGCCCAGTAGAAGTCAGCCAGTTGGCATTCCAACCCTGTCGTGGCTCACTGTGTGCTTGCTCAGTTTGTTGCTTGCCTGGTCTACTGTCGTCGTGTCCAAACGCCAAGTCTGAGCGTCAATTCCTTGCACACCGATCCGGGCTCGCTGGCGGGGCTATGGCAGCCGCGCCAGTTGCTTGTCATGCAGCCGCGACAAGCTCAACTGCGCCAATATCGCACCGGTCATGGCCAGGAACATGTCGGCTTGTGTGTCCCAGGGATCACCCTGTGTGCCAAGAAACTCATCGGCACCCTCGCCCATGATCAAGGCCGCCCACCACTCCAGCAACTCATAGAAAGCGCTAAAGGCCAGGCAAACACTGAGCACAAGGGTGAACAACCACTTGCCAGGTCGCAACGGCGAGGTTCGCAGCAAGATCTCACGTGCCAATATCGCCGGCACGAAGCCTTGCGCCAGGTGACCCAGGCGATCGTAGTGGTTGCGCGACAGGTCGAACATGTCCTGAACCCAAAAGCCCACTGGCACGTGAGCGTAGGTGTAATGGGCACCAATGACCAAAATAACGGCGTGGACTGCCAACAGGAAATACAACAGTTGGGTCAGCGGAAACTGCCGACCAGTCAGCAACAGCAACGGCAATCCGACAATCACCGGCCCAGCTTCCAGCGCCCAGGTCGGCCAGTCACTTGGGTTAATGGCTGACCAGGCCAGGACAGCCAGGACGACGACGATGAGTGTGATGTTGAGCTTGCCCATCAGGCGCGCGGCAGGGTCACGCCGGTTTGACCCTGGTACTTGCCGCCACGATCGGCGTAGGAGGTTTCGCAGTCCTCATCGGATTCGAGGAACAAAATCTGTGCCACGCCCTCGTTGGCGTAGATGCGCGCAGGCAACGGCGTTGTGTTCGAAAATTCCAGCGTCACGTGGCCCTCCCATTCCGGCTCCAGCGGTGTCACGTTAACAATAATGCCACACCGCGCGTAGGTTGACTTGCCCAGACAAATGGTCAGCACCCGCCGCGGAATGCGCAAATACTCAACGGTCCTGGCCAGACAAAAGGAGTTCGGCGGGATGATGCACTCATTGGCTTTGATGTCGACGAAGCTGTTGGGGTCGAACGTTTTTGGGTCGACGACGGCGGAATTGATATTGGTAAAAATCTTGAATTCGTCTGCGCAACGTATGTCATAGCCATAACTTGAGGTGCCGTAGGAGATGACACGATCTCCGCCCTTGTTGGTACGCACCTGCCCCGGCTCGAAGGGTTCGATCATCCCTTGCCCAGCCATTTCTCGAATCCAGCGATCAGATTTAATACTCATGTTTGTTTCGCCCTTTGCCTCTAGCTTTGCAGGGAAATATCGGGAATATTCAGTTTCAGATTTCTGGGCCGTAGCGCCAAAGCAGCCGCCATGCGCCGGGCGATATGTCGATAGCTGTCTGCAATCGCCCCTTGCGGATCTGCTTCGACCACCGGGGTTCCGAGATCCGCCTGTTCTCGGATGGCGATATCCAAAGGCACCGAACCGAGCAGGTTAACGTTGTATTCGGCTGCCATGCGTTGGCCGCCACCATGACCAAATATCGGCTGCTCATGACCGCAGTTGCTACAGATATGCGTACTCATATTCTCAACAAGGCCGAGCACCGGAATCTCTACCTTTTCAAACATTTTCAATGCCTTGCGGGCATCCAGCAAGGAAATGTCTTGAGGTGTGGTCACGATCACGGAACCGGCTACCGGGATCTTCTGCGCCATAGTTAACTGGATATCACCGGTACCGGGCGGCAGATCGACAATCAGATAGTCCAGGGTACCCCACGCCGTTTGCTGCAATAACTGGGTCAGGGCCTGCGTCACCATCGGCCCGCGCCAGATCATTGGTGTATCTTCCTCCACCATATAACCGACGCTCATGGTCGGAATACCGTGCGCCATGTTTGGCAGCAGGGTTTGACCATCCTCCGATTCGGGTTTGCTGGAAACGCCCATCATGCGTGGCTGGCTGGGGCCGTAAATATCGGCATCGAGCAAACCAACGCGAGCGCCCAGTTGTTTCAGCGCCATTGCCAGATTGGCGGCGACGGTAGATTTGCCCACACCACCCTTGCCCGAAGCAATAGGGATGATATTGCCGATACCTGGCAACGGTGGCAGATCCTTTTGTACCTTCCGCCCCAGGATACGCGTCGTGACGTCCACTGAAACTGCCTCGGCCCCGAGTGCCCTGCACTGTTCGGTGATCACGGTTTTCAAGCGTTCGTGACCAGCATCGTCAGGGTAGGACATGCGCAATTCAACGGCCACATTATTGGCCTCAACCGCGACCGCAGCAACGGCCCGTTGCTGGCCCAGGGTCGCACCATTGTTTGAATCCACCAACTGGTCTATCGCTGCTGCAACAGTGTCACGCTCAAGCATTGAAATGAAGTCTGTGTCATTGCGGGTCGGCATTGTAGCAGGGCCGTGAGGAAGGGGCGTACCCATTCGACACAATAATGGGCGAAAACAGCAGTGTCATAGTTGCAATCACCGGTTGTCTGTTGCGGCGTTGACTGGCATCCTTTCCGATTGTCCTTCCGCGATTGAAAACAGCATGTCGAAGCCTCGTAAAATACTTGTCACCAGCGCCCTGCCCTATGCCAATGGCCCGATCCATTTGGGGCATATGCTGGAAGCGATTCAGACCGACAGCTGGGTGCGCTTTCAACGTATGCGAGGTCATCAGTGCCAGTACGTTTGCGCCGAAGATGCGCATGGTACGCCGATCATGCTCAACGCCAAGAAGCAAGGCATCACGCCGCAACAGCTGATCGACCGCGTCCGCGCAGAACATACGCGCGACTTTGAAGGTTTCAACATCTCCTTCGATCACTACTCATCGACCCACACTGACACCAACCGGGCTCTGTCGCGGCAGATCTATAGCTCATTGAAAGATGGTGGCTATGTCGATGTTCGCAGTATCGAACAGTTCTACGATCCGAAGGAGAACATGTTCCTGCCCGACCGCTTCATCAAAGGCGAATGTCCGAAATGCGGAACGGCTGACCAATACGGCGATAGCTGCGAGAGCTGTGGCAGCACGTACTCGCCCAATGACCTGAAAAACCCGAAATCTGCAGTCTCTGGCGAAACGCCGGAAAAGCGGCCGTCCGATCACCATTTTGTGCAGCTGGCGAAGTTCGAGCCGATGCTCAAGGATTGGGTGCATTCTGGTCGTCTGCAGGACGAGGTCGCGAACAAGCTCAATGAGTGGTTTGAGGGTGGCCTGCAAGATTGGGATATCTCACGTGACGAGCCCTATTTTGGCTTTCAAATTCCGGGCACGGAGGACAAATACTTCTACGTTTGGGTCGATGCCCCCATTGGCTACATGGCTGCCTCCAAAGAGTTGTTCGACAAAACAGGGCAGGCCTTCGACGCCTATTGGCGTGCCGACGACGAAACCGAGCTGTATCACTTTATCGGCAAGGACATCATCTACTTCCATTGCCTGTTCTGGCCGGCGATGTTGACCGGAGGCGGCTTCCGCAAACCTACAGCGGTGTTTGCGCATGGCTTCCTCACCGTCAACGGCACCAAGATGTCGAAATCACGCGGCACCTTTATCAGTGCTGAAACCTGGCTTGAGCACCTGCCCGCCGACCCCTTGCGCTACTACATTTGCGCCAAATTGAGCGATGGTCTGGCGGATATCGATTTGAACCTTGAAGACTTCGTGGCCAGGGTCAATTCCGACCTGGTTGGTAAAGTGGTCAACATTGCCAGTCGCTGCGCCGGTTTTGTAAAACGATTCTTCGACTCAACATTGGCAACGGAGCTGCCAGACCCGGCGTTGTACCAGCGTTTTCTCCACGAATCAGAGAATATCGCAGCTGATTTTGAGAACCGGCGCTATTCTGCAGCGATTCGGCGCATCATGACGCTGGCCGATCAGGCCAACAAGTACATCGATGACAACAAACCATGGGTGGCGATCAAAGACGAAAGCCGACGAGACGAAGTCCATGCTGTCTGTACCCAGGGCATCAACCTGTTTCGCGTGTTGTCGACATGGCTGAAGCCGGTGATTCCGGCGACCATAGAGAAAGCCGAGCTGTTTCTAAACGATGGCCAGTTGCAGTGGTCCAGCATTGACAAACCGCTGCTTGATCATCAAATCGCGACCTTCGTGCCTTTAATGACTCGAGTAGACGACAAAATCGTCGACAAGGTCGTCGAAGCGTCAAAGCAATCGTTGCAACCGAGCGCACCGGTCGCAGCCGTCGAGCAAACGCCAACCATTGACATCAACCAGTTCATGGCGGTCGATTTGCGCGTGGCCAGAGTCATCGAGGCCAGTCATGTCGAAGGGGCCGACAAGTTGTTGCGGCTAAAACTCGACGTTGGCGAACTGGGCCAGCGGCAGGTATTTGCTGGCATCAAGGCCGCGTACGATGCTGATGCCCTGGTCAATCAACATGTGGTACTGGTGGCAAACCTGGCTCCTCGCAAGATGCGCTTCGGTGTGTCCGAAGGCATGGTGCTCGCAGCCGGTCCGGGCGGCAAGGATATCCATGTCATATCACCGGGCGACGGTGCAAAGGCCGGAATGCGCGTGAAGTAACTCAAAGGGCAGGTTAAGCTTAAGGCCATGACCGAAGCATTCCTGATCATCGTCAGCACTGTACTGGTCAACAACTTCGTGCTGGTCAAGTTTCTTGGCCTGTGCCCCTTTATGGGGGTGTCGAACAAGTACACCAGCGCGTCAGGCATGGCGGCGGCGACCACCTTTGTCCTGACCCTCTCCTCGATGTTGAGCTATCTGGTGCACACCTACTTGCTGACGCCGCTCGAGCTTCAGTATCTGCGCACCTTGTCCTTCATTCTTGTGATTGCCGCGGTAGTGCAGTTCACCGAGGTGGTGATGCGCAAAACCAGCCCATTACTCTACAAAGTTCTGGGCATCTTTCTGCCGCTGATTACCACCAACTGTGCTGTGCTGGGCGTTGCGCTGTTGAACGTCCAGCAGCAGCACTCCTTGTTCGAGTCTGCACTTTTTGGTGCCGGCGCCGCGCTTGGTTTTTCACTGGTGCTGGTGTTGTTCGCCGCCATCCGCGAGCGCCTGGTGCTAGCCGACATTCCAACAGCCTTCAAGGGTGCCCCGATCGCTCTGGTCACTGCGGGCTTGATGGCCATTGCTTTCATGGGCTTTGGCGGGTTGGGCAAGCTGTGATTAGCGCGATCGTTGCACTGACCGCCCTGGCGATCGTTTTCGGCGCGGTGCTTGGCTACGCTGCCAAACGCTTCAAGGTTGAATCTGATCCGGTAGTTGAGCAGATCGACGCCATTTTGCCGCAAACACAATGCGCACAGTGCGGTTATCCCGGATGCCGGCCCTATGCCGAGGCGATTGCCGCTGGCGATGCTGACATTAACCAATGTCCACCGGGCGGAGAAGCAGGCATCAAAGCGTTGGCCGACTTGTTGGGCCGTGAACCCAAACCGCTCAACCCCGAAAACGGTGAAACCAAACCTACGTTGCTCGCCGTAATCGATGAGCAACGCTGCATCGGCTGCACCTTGTGTATTCAGGCTTGCCCGGTCGACGCCATCATCGGCGCCTCCAAACGCATGCACACCGTTATCGAAGACGAATGCACCGGTTGCGAACTGTGCCTGCCGCCCTGCCCCGTCGATTGCATCGATCTGATCGAAGTAGACGGCAACAACTGGCGTTGGCCAAAACCGGACGTTGCGCAATGACTGCTGCGCTGCCGGAAAAATTTGGTGAACGCCTGTGGCGCTTTCCGGGTGGCTTGCGCCTGCGCCATTTCAAGCAAATGGCTTGCCAATCGGCGATTCAAAGGATCAAACCGGCGGGCTTGCATCGGGTGCAACTGGACCAACAATGCGGCCCAGAGCCGACGTTTGTAGTGGAGCCGGGGCAAACCGTGTTGGCCGGCGAACCAATTGCTCGCGGTAGCGACCCGCTATCGGTGACTCTGCACGCTCCCACATCTGGAACCGTCGTCGCGATTGAGCAGCGACCCACGCTGCACGCATCGGCGCGACCGGGACCTTGCGTGATCATCGAAGCTGATGGCAAGGATCATTGGTTCAGTTACCCCAAACTGGATCAATCGGCCTCCAGGCAGGTGCTTCTTGAAGCGCTGGCTGAGCGTGGCGTAGTCGGGCTTGGTGGCGCACTGTTTCCCAGCCACGCCAAACTCGGCGGTGGCGATCAGGACAGCGTCCTGATACTCAATGGTGCGGAATGCGAACCCTATATTGCTTGTGACGAAATGCTGATGCGTGAGCGCCCAGAGCAGATCGTGCGGGGCGCCGAGCTGATGCTCAAGGCTTTGGGCTCAAGCCGATGTGTCATAGGCATTGAAGACACCATGGGGGGTGTTCGCCGCACGCTTATGGACGCGGTGAAACGGTTGGGCTTGAAAGCGTTGATTTCTGTGGTCAAGGTACCGACCATTTATCCTGAGGGTGGCGAGCGGCAGCTGATTAAAGTGCTAACTGGACTGGAAGTGCCCAGTGGCGGCCTGCCGATTGACCTTGGCCTCATTTGCCACAACGTGGCCACTGCCGCCGCAACGCATGAAGCACTGGCCAATGGCGCAGCCTGCATCAGTCGTGTTAGCACAGTGACCGGCCCCGCCATTGAAAAGCCGGGGAATTTTGAAGCACGCATTGGCACGCCACTGCAGCGCCTGATATCGGCCGCTGGCGGCATGAAATCTGACGTCAGTCGACTGGTGATTGGCGGCCCGATGATGGGTTTCACGGTCAAGGACACCAGCACTGGGATCACCAAGGCGGCCAATTGCGTTCTGGCACTGGATTGGGAAGAAACACGCCGCAAACAACCGCAGATGCCGTGTATACGCTGTGGTCGCTGCGAAGACGTGTGCCCGGCCAGCCTGCAACCACAGAAGTTGTATTTCTTCGCTCGCGAAGAAAACTACGAACGAATGCAGGCGGATGACCTGTTTGACTGTATCGAGTGCGGTGCGTGTGCCTACGTTTGTCCCAGTCATATTCCGCTGGTTGACTACTATCGTCACGGCAAGGCTGAGATCAAGCATCGCCGCGAGGAGGCCATTCGAGCCACCCGGTCCAGACAACGCTTCGAGGCGCGAGAGCGACGCATCGCGGCTAAAGAACAAGCACGCCAACAACGACTGGAAAGCCGCAAGAAGAAACTTAACGCTGGCGGACCAGATGGTGATGCAGTGGCGGCGGCAGTCGCTCGCGCCAAGGAACGCAAGGCGGCGACCAAACCAGCAACCAAGGAGCCAGAGCAATGAAGGGATTGGAATCAGCGGGCTCACCCCACTGGGCGCCTCCGACCTCCATCCGCGGGGTTATGTTGCATGTGCTGCTGGCCTTGATTCCGGGGGTACTGGCACATTGGTATTTTTTCGGCATCGGTATACTGATTCAGATCATTCTGGCGGTCAGCTTTGCGCTTCTTTTTGAAGCGGCCGCGCTGAAACTCCGCGGTCGCGACATGCGACTATTCCTGACTGACTTGTCAGCGCCACTAACGGCGGTGTTGTTCGCGCTTTGCCTGCCGCCACTGCTACCCTGGTGGGCGAGCATGACCGGCATGTTCTTTGCCATCGTGGTGGCCAAACACCTGTATGGCGGACTGGGACACAACCCATTCAACCCGGCCATGGTCGGCTACGCCGTGGTCCTGATATCGTTTCCAGTCCATGCAACGCATTGGTTGGCCCCCGCTGGCATTGCGATGTACACGCCCGATTTTCAAGATGTCATCCGAGCAATTCTGTTCCAAATTCCACCCGGTGGGATGACCTGGGACGCCATCTCAGAGGCCACGCCGCTGGATGTGATTCGCACCGGTGCATCACAGGGCATCATGATCCCGGAAATTCGTGGCGATGCCATCTTCGGGGATTTCGGCGGCCGCGGCTGGGAGTGGATTGCCAATTGCTATGCGCTTGGTGGCTTGTTCCTGCTGTGGCGCAAAGTCATCACCTGGCATGTGCCGGTGGCAATGATTCTGGCGACCATTATCGCCTCCTCGCCATTTTGGCTGGCCAACCCAGATGTTCATCCAGCCCCGCTTGAGCACGTCTTCACTGGCGGGCTCATCTTGGGGGCCTTCTTCATCGCCACAGACCCAGTGTCCGGTTGCACAACACGACGTGGCAAATGGATATTCGGCATTGGCGTCGGATTGTTGACCCTGGTCATACGGCGCTGGGGCTCATTTCCCGACGGTGTCGCGTTCGCCGTGCTGCTCATGAACATGGCGGCGCCATTTATTGACCGACATGTGAACCCCAGGACCTTCGGCAAGTGAACGCCAGGAGCATCGCCAAAAGCGCATTGCTACTCGGCCTGTTCGCGGCCGTCGGCACCGCCCTGTTGGCTTTCGTGTTCGACCTCACCGAGGAGCGAATCATTGAACAACAGCGGCGCGCGGTGCTGCGCGCGGTGAACCAGGTCATCCCCAGCGAACTGTATGACAACGACCCGTTTGTCGACCAGATCGTTCTCACTGATGTGCCAGAGCTGGGCGGCAACGGTCCATTTCGCGTTTTCCGCGGCCGCAGCGAAGGCCAGCCAGTGGCCGTGGCTATTGAAGCCATCGCGCCAGATGGCTATTCCGGCGATATCGCCATGATGATCGGAATTCTGACTAACGGCGAAATTAGTGGTGTTCGTGTCACCAGCCACCGCGAAACGCCCGGCCTGGGCGATCGAATCGACCGCAACAAAAGCGACTGGATTAGCAGTTTCGACGGCTTGTCCCTGGCGAACACGAACGACTCGGAATGGGCCGTAAAACGTGACGGCGGGCAATTCGACCAGTTCACTGGCGCCACGATCACACCTCGCGCCGTGGTGCAGGCGGTCCACCGCGCCCTGGTATGGGTTAATGACAATCAAGACAGGCTTTATTTGACTGATGCCAACACTCAGCCTTAAACAAACCGCCCTCGACGGGCTATGGCATAACAATGCAGGCATGGTCCAGCTATTGGGGCTGTGTCCGTTGCTGGCTGTGACCAACACCGCGAGCAATGGACTTGGCCTGGGGATTGCCACACTATTTACCGTCACCGCCACCAACATTATCGTTTCTGCACTGCGTGGTACCTTGCGGGCCGAGATCCGCATCCCGGTATTCGTATTGATCATCGCATCGGTAGTCACCGCCATTGAACTACTGATCAATGCTTTTGCCCACGACCTGTATCGAAGTCTTGGCATTTTCCTGCCGTTGATTGTCACCAACTGCGCCATTATCGGGCGCGCTGAGAGCTTTGCCTCCCGCAACAACGTGCTGGCTTCAGCAGTAGACGGTTTGGCGGTTGGTTTTGGATTCGCCCTGGTACTGACCGTGTTAGGCATGCTGCGCGAGTTCGTTGGTCTCGGCACGGTTTTTTCCGATATCCATCTGCTGGTCGGCGAGGCTACCACCAGTATTGAAGAAGGTGGGCTGTTGCTGGCCATCCTGCCCCCTGGTGCCTTTTTTGGACTCGCCGCGTTGATTGCATTGAAACAGGCTGTTGATCGATGAATGCAGAGAAGCGCGCAGAGATCTTCCGTCGCTGGCAGGAGCTGAATCCCAAACCAACCACTGAACTTGAGTGGAATTCACCATTCGAACTGCTGATCGCGGTAATCCTCAGTGCGCAAGCGACCGACGTCGGCGTCAACAAAGCCACAGGTCCGTTATTCAAGAAAGCCAATACGCCAGAGAAAATCCTCAAGCTCGGTGTTGACGGTTTAAGCGACTACATCCGCACCATTGGTCTGTTCAACACCAAAGCACGCAACGTAATCGCCACCTGCGAACAACTCATCAACAAGCACGATAGTGAGGTACCGGAAAACCGAGCCGCTCTTGAAGCACTGCCGGGTGTTGGCAGGAAAACCGCGAATGTCGTGTTAAACACCGTATTCGGCCACCCCACGATTGCTGTCGACACGCACATTTTCAGGGTCTCCAACCGCACCAGGATTGCTATGGGAAAAACCCCTTTGGCGGTTGAGAAGAAGCTGCTGAAGGTGGTTCCCAAACCTTATCTGGTTGACGCACATCACTGGCTGATCCTGCACGGGCGATACACCTGCAAGGCTCGAAAACCCGCCTGCTCGGAATGCGTGATCGCTGACCTTTGCGAGTACAACGGCAAAACGGACATGGAACACGGTTGAAAGCATTCAACCCATAATGCGGTCTTACTGTCTCGAAGCACGTCTGAGAACAAGCCAGACGCTTGTTTCGTGTTCACATTCGCATTAATTTATGTATGGGTATTTTCGAACCCAAGGTGTGAGCACCTCACATTTTCAACTCGAGTCTTTATCGGAGGACCGACCATGACTGACAAAACTAACTTGAAGCCGCTGACCATTGCTGTTGGCAGCGCATTCATCGCGACCTTCGCACTGAGCCAAACTGCTTCTGCTGACAACACTTTTGCCATGACCGACCTTGACCAGGGTTATATGACCTCTGGCGACAAGGACAAGGGCGAAGGCGAATGCGGCGAAGGTGAATGCGGCGAAGGCGAATGCGGCGAAAAGGAAGGCGAAGGTGAGTGCGGCGAAGGCGAGTGCGGCGGCCACGATGATGGCGAAGGCGAAGGCTCGTGCGGCGAAGAGGGTGAAGGCTCTTGCGGCGAAGAGGGCGAAGGCTCCTGCGGCGGTGATGCAGAGGGTTCTTGCGGCGGCGACGCTGAAGGCTCTTGCGGCGGTCAGGCATAACTTTGCCTAATGAGTAACCGGCCATTCCATGGCGCCGGACTCGGGTTGCGGCGGGCCCTGCTGGGCCCGCTGCAACAGCATGGCGACATTGATGTCGACTTTATGGAAGTCGCCCCCGACAACTGGATCAACGTTGGTGGCACGCTGGGCAAACAACTGCGCAGTTACACGGAGCGCTATGACTTCACATGCCATGGGCTTTCACTGTCTCTAGGCGGTCCATCGCCTTTGGATGAGACGTTTCTGCACAAGATCCGCAGATTTCTCGACGAACATCAAATCTGTTTTTTCAGTGAGCACTTGAGCGCCTGCACCGACAACGCGCACATGTACGACCTGATGCCCATTCCGTTTACCGAGGCTGCAGTCAACCATGTAGCCAGCCGTGTAATGCGAGCCCAGGAAATCCTGGGTCGCCAAATGGCGATTGAAAATGTGTCCTACTACGCAGCCCCGGGCCAGGAAATGGACGAGATAGATTTCGTCACCGCCGTGCTGGAGCAAGCCGACTGCAAGATGCTGCTCGACGTCAACAACATCTACGTCAATAGCGTCAACCACGGCTACGATGCCAACGACTATCTGGATCGGTTACCAGCCGATCGTATGAGCTATTGTCACATCGCAGGCCACTACAATGAGGCGGATGACCTGATCATCGACACTCATGGTGCAGATGTTATCGATCCTGTCTGGGCCTTGCTGGAACGTGCATATCAACGGTTTGGCGTATTGCCAACATTGCTAGAGCGTGACTTCAATATCCCAGCGGTCCCCGTGCTGCTTCAGGAAGTAAACAAGATAGCGCACATCCAGGACAAGTATCAGGGTCAAGCGCAGACGACTCAGGCCCAGGCATGAGCGAACCATTGGCGGACTTTCAAGCACTGCAAATGCAGTTCGCAGCGCACCTGCGTGACCCAAACAACAACCCTGCCCCACCTGGAATCGAAGAGCGGCGCCTGGCTATTTACAGACGCTTGTTTTACAACAACGTGCGCAACTTTCTGGCCAAAAGTTATCCGGTGCTGGCGTTGGTTCTGGGCGACAAACGTTGGCGCTATTTGATTCGCCAGTTCTATGCTCACCATCGGGCAAAGACTCCCCTGTTTCCCGAGTTGCCAAGAGAATTTTTAACGTACATTGAGCAGCAGCGTGGCCCACAACTGGGTGACCCGCCCTTTATTCTGGAACTTGCGCACTACGAATGGCTGGAGCTTGCAGTTCGTTTGCTGGAAGCCGATCCCAACGAGGTGATCTGCGATCGAGACGGCGATTTGCTGGACAATGTGCCGGTGCCTTCGCCGGTTGCAGTGTTGGCCGGCTACAACTACGCCGTGCATCGCATCGGGCCTGACTTTATCCCCACCGAGTCAGAACAAGAAGCAACAAGGTTAGTGGTTTATCGAACTGTTGATGACCGCCTCAAGTTCATGGAGTTGAGCGCGGTAACGGCACGACTGCTCAACCTGGTGCAAGAACAAAGCGGTCGCACCGGTCTTCAATGTTTGAAGATCATCGCCGACGAGCTGTCCACAGATGTTAATAGCATCTTGGATGCTGGAACGCAGGCGCTGCAGGCATTCAGGCAACGAGACATCGTGCTCGGAACACGATAAGCCTCAAGCGCGATCACGCTTAAAACAAACTGAACCGGGAGAAACTTATGAACAAGGTCGTGGACCTGTGGGGTGCAACTGTCGCTCGACTGGACGGTATCGCCGCCTACCTGCCTGCATTTTTGCTTCGCGCAATTCTATTTCACGCGTTCTGGACGGCCGGAATGAAGAAGCTGAACGGCAATAATTGGTTCGGCCGTATTCAGGACAACTTTCCGTTTCCGTTCAACTCAATCAGCGCCGATCTTAGCTGGCTGATGGCCACCTGGGGCGAGATAATCTTTTCAGTGCTTTTATTGCTGGGACTGTTCACCCGTTTCGCCGCATTCTCACTGATCATGATCACGGTCGTCGCGGTCGCCGCGGTGCACTGGCCTGGTGAGTGGGCCAGCATTGCCGAGTTGTGGAAAGGCTACGAAATCAGCGACAAAGGCTTTGGCAACTTCAAGCTGCCTCTGCTGTATTTCCTGATGCTGATCACTATCCTGTTCGCAGGCCCTGGAAAGCTCAGTCTGGACGCGTTGTTGCGAAAGCTGACTGACAATCCACCGCAGTCTCCGATTATCGACCCAGCAGCCATAGCGCTGGCCGCGGCTGCCATCGGCGTGCCCATGTTGATGTTGATTCCATCGTTCGCCATCGGGCTGTTGGTTCTGGCAGCGGCCTTGGGCGCCTGGGCATTCAAGACCCGTTAGACTGCACTTTACTCCGAGAAAAACCCGGCTTTGAGCCGGGTTTTTTGTCATCTTAGCCAGCCAGGGCCTCGGCTGACGGCACATAGGGAATGTCCATCGCTTCGGCTACTTCTTTGTAGGTCAGCTTACCGCCAACCACATTTAGCCCGTTCATCAAATGCGGGTCGTCTGCCAGGGCCTTGTGAGCGCCCTTGTTGGCCAGAGCCAATACAAACGGTTGCGTCGCATTGTTCAACGCAAAGGTCGAAGTACGAGCAACTGCGCCCGGCATGTTGGCGACGCAGTAATGCACCACCTCATCAACCACAAATGTAGGCTCGGCATGGGTGGTAGCTCGCGACGTTTCAAAACAGCCGCCCTGATCGATTGCTACATCGACGACTACTGAGCCTTGTCGCATCGCCCTGATATGGCTGCGCGTCACCAGTTTCGGAGCAGCGGCACCCGGAA
>BQJN01000005.1 GCA_021604725.1 Lysobacteraceae bacterium
AGTACTCAGGGGCAGCACCGGTCAATTCGCCTGGTGGCAAGCTGTGCTGGCGGTTGCTCTGACAGCTTTGTTGATGACGCCGGTTCATTTCCTGTATCCACAGCAGCACTTCATCACCGACTGGGAGCAAGACTGGACGGCGCCGGTCGCCACCTTGGATGCAGAAGCCTTGCTATCTCGTCAATCGCAAATGGTCGAGGCCAGTCTGGAGGCCATTGTGGCATCAGATTCCGATCAAGTTGATATCTTCGCGCTGACATTCGCTGCCTATGGCTCTCAAGATCTGTTTGCCAACGAAGCCGCACTGGCGGCACGACGCCTGACCGAGCATTTCAATGTGGATCAGGCTCGGACGCTGGCCTTGGTCAACAATGATCGAACGTTGGCGGAAAAGCCGCTGGCTACCGGTACCAATCTGGTGCAGGCACTAGCAGGCCTGGGGGCAAAGGCGGACCGCAATGACCTGCTGTTTGTATACATAACCAGTCACGGCCATCCCGACAGTGCGCTCAACGTGGAGATGGCCAACCTGCCGTTGAACCCGTTGCGGCCGCTGGATTTGCAGCAAGCGCTAGCCAGCAGCGGTTTCACCTGGCGCGTTGTGGTGGTCTCCTCCTGCTATTCGGGCGGTTTTGTTGAGCCGCTGGCCGACGACAACACGGTTATCATTACCGCCGCTCGGGCCGATCGCACCTCCTTCGGTTGTACCGACGATGCCGAGCTTTCGTACTTTGGCGAGGCCTTTGTCGATCAGGCACTAGGTTCAACCCGGTCGCTGCGGGCTGCCTGGGAGATGGCCCGCACCACCGTGACTGAACGAGAGCTCAGCGAAGGCTACGAACCGTCCGAACCACAGCTGCATATTGGTGCCGCCATCGCCGATTATTTGTCTGAGCACACAGCTATCGAGCCGTAAGCAGATGTCACTGGTATTTGCTGGCGGTGATGAAGGCACCAAAGGCCTCACACCAGACGATCGCGGTTGTGTACTGTGCAACATCAATGCTCTGCGGTACCGGCACCTGGAAGTTTGAGAAGGTGCGGACCGGACCCACCTTGACCATGCGCTCTTTCAGGCGATGGAAGTCGTCAGCATCCTCGACCCAATCGGGCGACAAATACAGCTGGAAATCCGGCCCCGGCGTTAACTCGCCTATGAACGCGATGTCAGCGTCGTTGACCAGCAAAGTCCCTTCGCCCTTGTGCAGAAAATCGCTGCCGCGAAGGTCGGGTCGGACTTCAGCACTAAACCGCGCCTGGCCCATGCTTGTGCGCAATTGCTCGGCGCTCGCCGATGCCGGTGCGGTAAGTATCGGCAAAAAATAGACACCCAACGCAAATCCAAGCGCTAGTGCCAGGCCATGCGTAAACAGCATCAGAATGAATTTTTTCATGATCTCAAGTCCCCAGTGTGCATCGTTTCAACCAAAGGGACCGAACCATGAAACATTTGATCGCATTACTGCTGTTGATCAGCACTACACATGGGCCGGGCGAACCTGGTACCACCGGTCAATTCCCTGCACGCTGGTTCGTGCGTTAAAGCCGCTACAAGATGTAGCGACTCAAGTCTTCATCCTTGGACAACTCTTCGAGGTGCTCATCGACGTATTCGGCATCGATGGTGGCCGTTTGGCCCGAGCGATCGGGCGCGTCGAAGGAGATGCTGTCGAGCAATCGTTCCAGCACCGTATGCAGTCGACGCGCACCAATGTTCTCGGTGCGCTCATTGACCTCAAACGCCACCTCGGCCAGCCGCTTGACGCCTTCGGTAGTGAATTCCAGGTTGACCCCTTCGGTCGCCATCAAGGCAGTATATTGCTCGGTCAATGAGCAATTGGGTTCGGTGAGAATGCGTTCAAAGTCATCAGCCGTCAGCGCGCGTAGCTCAACGCGAATCGGAAACCGGCCTTGTAGCTCTGGAATCAGGTCGGACGGCTTGGTCATTTGAAATGCGCCGGAGGCCACGAACAGCATATGGTCGGTCTTGACCATGCCATAGCGCGTGGTCACCGTGGACCCTTCCACCAATGGCAACAGGTCGCGTTGTACACCCTCGCGCGAAACATCAGCACCACCGTAGTCTGATCGACGCGCAACCTTATCGATTTCATCGATAAATACGATGCCGTTTTGCTCGGCATTGTGCAGCGCCGCCTGCTTGATCTCTTCGTCGTTGACCAGGCGCGCCGCTTCGCTTTCTATCAGTTGCGGACGCGCGTTGGAGATCCGCAGTTTCTGCTTTTGAGTTTTGTTGTTGGACAGGTTCTTGAACATGCCCTGCAGCTGACTGGTCATTTCTTCCATGCCTGGTGGCGCCATGATTTCCACGCCGACCTGCGATTGAACTTCGATCTCAATTTCTCGGTCATCCAGCTCGCCGGCGCGGAGTTTTTGCCGTAAGCGGTTGCGCGTCGCTGAATCGGCACTGTCCTGTGCTGGCGCTTCCTCAAAAGGGCTGGACTTTGGCTGCGGCAACAAGGCGTCCAATATGCGGTCTTCGGCAGCATCTTCGGCTCGGCTTCGCACTTTAACCATGGCCTGCTCGCGGGTCATCTTGACGCAGACATCGACCAGGTCGCGGATAATCGATTCGACATCTTTGCCGACGTAACCAACCTCGGTGAACTTGGTCGCCTCGACTTTAACGAAGGGTGCGTTGGCCAGTTGCGCCAGGCGTCTGGCGATTTCGGTTTTACCGACACCCGTCGGGCCGATCATCAGGATGTTTTTGGGCGTAATTTCGTTGCGTAGCTCGGTATCGACCTGCATGCGCCTCCAGCGGTTGCGCAAGGCGATGGCGACGGCACGTTTGGCGTCAGCCTGGCCGATAATGTGGTTGTCGAGCTCCTGCACAATTTCGCGCGGAGTCATCTGTGACATGTCTGCCATTGTTGGAAATCCCGTTGCGGTGGCGCTGACTTACAGCTCTTCCACAGTCAGTTGATCGTTGGTGTAAATGCAAATTCGCGCCGCGATATGCAGCGCCTTCTCGGCCACTTCTCGTGCCGAAAGGTCAGTGTTGTCCAGCAGCGCCATGGCGGCCGACTGGGCGAACGGCCCACCGGACCCAATCGCGATCAATCCTTGCTCCGGGTCGATGACGTCGCCATTGCCAGAGATAATCAGTGATGTTTCCCTGTCCGCCACTGCCAGCAAGGCCTCCAATCGCGCAAAACTGCGTTGCGTCCGCCAGTCCTTGGCCAGCTCTACCGCGGCTCGCACCAAATGACCCTGGTGTTTTTCCAGTTTGCCTTCGAACAGCTCAAACAAAGTGAATGCATCGGCCGTAGCGCCGGCGAACCCGGCCAGCACCTGATCGCGATACAAGCGCCGGACCTTGCGCGCGTTGGCCTTCATCACCGTGTTGCCCAGTGACACTTGTCCATCTCCGGCGATGACCACTTGGTCGCCACGTCGGACAGAGACGATGGTTGTTCCGCGATATTCCATGAGTTTTCAGGGCCTTGTTGCTCAGGCTAAAGGAAGTGGGGTCGGATCGCTTCGACCGCAAGTTTGAAGCGAGCAATGACTATGGCCTACTCGCAATTCTGGCGTTGTTGAACCCGTCGCATGATAGCCTTGTTCAAGCGCTGAACACCCGGTAACAGTCGGTTGCCACAATACCTGTCGCCAAATGGTAAACACCCTCAAATGAAACCAATCATCTCTGAAGACCGACTTCGATTCCTGATCGCACAAGTGCGTCAACGACTTTGGGTCAAGCCGCTGGTGGTTTGCCTGCTGTCGATCGCCGCGGCGTTTGTAGCGAAACTGGCTGATGGCACCACATTGGCCCAGTTCGTGCCGGCGATTGCCGAAGAGTCGATTGAAACGCTGCTGTCGATCATGGCGGCTAGCATGTTGGGGATCGCTGTGTTTGCCGTTGGGTCCATGGTTTCGGCTTATGCCTCTGCCGCCAGCACGGCAACCCCAAGATCATTCAGTCTGGTCGTAGCTGACGATGTTTCGCAAAACGCACTATCGACCTTTGTCGGCGCGTTCATATTCAGCATTGTCTCCATCACAGCGCTGAAGAACGACTACTTTCAAGCTGCTGGGCTGTTCATTCTGTTTACGCTGACCGCCTGCATTTTCGGTCTGGTAATCATCATGTTCTTGCGTTGGGTCGATCGCATTGCTCGACTTGGGCGACTGGGATCGACCATTGATGCGGTGGAAGAGGCGACAGCATCTGCCTTGAGACGTCGCCGCAACTCGCCAACACTGTGCGGCATTCCGTCAGGCCATACCGTGACTGACGATGCGGTGGCCATTTATGCGGACGCTGTGGGCTACATTCAGCACGTCGACATAGCAGCCTTGCAGGCCTGGGCCAGTGACCAACAGTGCCGTCTGGTTGTTGAAGCGCTGCCAGGCACCTTCGCCAGCCCAGACCGGCCGCTGGCCCTGGTCGTTGATGGCAGCAGTGATCTGGACGCCAGCGGCGCCATCAGCGCTTTCGAGGTCGGTAGTGATCGATTATTCGATGATGACCCCAGACTGGGGTTGGTGGTGCTGTCGGAGATTGCCGCGCGCGCGCTGTCGCCAGCGGTCAATGACCCGGGAACGGCAATTGATATTATCGGCACCCTGGTCCGGCTGTTTTCGCATTGGGCCGAAGATCCGGAAACACCCGAGAATGCACCGAATTATGATCGAGTAGAGGTACCCGCGATGCGCGCTCGAGACATGTTTGATGATGCCTTCACCGCCATCGCGCGAGACGGGGCTGCCTGCGTGGAAGTGGGGGTCAGGCTACAGAAGGCATTAACGGCGCTTGCGGCGATGGGCAATGCCGATATGCGGGAGGCGGCAAGCTACCACGCCGAGATGGCGATCAAACGCGCAGAGCAGGCCATCGCGCTTGCAGAAGATCTGCAGGCGGTTCGCGACGCGCGGTCATTGTGAATCGGCCCGTTCTTGGGTCTTATCCCATTTCGTTCCGTTCGAAATGGAAATCGGCCGCGGCGATACGGAGGTTGCCACTATGCGCTCGGTCTTCTGGACTTCGCTCCGCTTCGCCAACCAGGCCAGGATAGCGAATTTCGATTGGACGGTTTGCCGAAGGCAAGAAGCCCGATCGCGATTCGCGGCCATCCGTGGGTCGGCTAGTCCCTCTAGCCTCCTTTGACAGCTGTGCCTGCCCTGCATGACCAAGATCACTTGTGTTTGCGCCGGAAATACCGCACTTTGACGTTGTGTCACTACTGATCATCATTCTTGCTGTTTTTGCCAGCCATCGCGCTGCCGAATTGCCGCGGATGCGGCAACCTGGCTGGTTGCGCACACTAACCGGCTGGCTCTACGTGCAGCGCCAACGCTGGCCTCTGGCTGCCGGCATCGGTGCCTTGCTGGTGCTGTACGCACTGCCTCTCGGTGCAGTTTTTCTGCTACTAAATTTCCTTTCCACCTTCTGGTACGGGTGGGCTGAGTTTTTGGTGTCCGTTGCCATTTTGATTTACTGCTGGGGCCCTCGCGATCTTGATCGAGATGTCGCCCATTGCCTCAAAGTCAATGAAGGTGATTTGGCAGAAGGCGCGCGCCTGCGCCTGATCGCTGGACATCCGGGGGCCGGCGAACAGCCGACCTCGCTGGTCGTGCTCGGTGCCGCATTGGAGCGTTGGTTTGGACCGATCCTGTGGTTCCTCGCCTTGGGGCCAATGGGTGCATTGCTCTATCGCATGACTCAGCAACTGGCCAATCGAGAAGAGCTGGGCGCGCGATTGTCGACCGATCAGGCGGAAACGGTTCAGTATTTGTTGTTCTTGCTCAACTTTCCGGTTGCCTGGGCCATGACCCTATCATTGGCAGTGATCGGCCATTTCGATTCGGTGCTGGGCGCCGGCAGGCGGCATGTCGCCGAACACGGTACCGGATGGCTAAGCTGCCGCCTGGATGTGCTGTATGTCACTGCTCGTCCGTCGCTGTTGGCTTCGCTTGAGACGGCCGGGAAAGACAGCGATCTGGAGTCGGCCGATGCGGTATCTATGGCCTTGGCCATGGCCTGGCGAATCCTGTTTCTGTGGCTGACCCTACTTGCGGTCTTCGTTTTGGCCGGCTGGCTGGCCTAGGGCTTGACGGCTATGGAGGCCATTGCAACGCCACAGCCTGGCACGAACCGCTTCAAGCTTCTATGAACGCTTCTACGCTTTCTTTGAGGGCACCAAGATCATAGCCACCTTCCAATAGCGCAATCGGACCCGGAATGCTGAGCTCTGAACAGACTGCATGCAACTGGGCCGATAGCCAGCCATAGTCGTCTGTTTCAAGCCGTGTCATTGACAACGGGTCGCTGCGATGGGCATCAAATCCAGCCGACACCAGCAACAGTTGTGGCCGAAAACCGAGCAAGGTAGGCAAAATCTCGCGCTCGAATCGTTGTCTGTACAGCGCTGAATCAGTGCCGGCTGTCAGCGCGATATTGGTGATGTTGCCAACGCCGCGTTCGCTGGGATGACCAGTACCCGGGTACAGCGGCATTTGATGGCTGGAAATAAACGCCACGCGTTTGTCGTTGGCGAAGACGTCTTGGGTGCCATTGCCGTGATGCACGTCGAAATCGAAGATGGCAACACGCTCAAGACCATGGTGGTCGGTAGCGTGTCTAGCGGCGATAGCAATGCTGTTGAGCAAGCAAAAGCCCATCGCCGTCTTTGGCGTTGCGTGGTGCCCAGGCGGACGAACGGCACAAAAAACACTGCTAGCCTCGCCAGCAAGCACCGCATCAACTGCCGCTACCGCAGCACCGGCAGCGCGGCGTGTGGCGGTCCAGCTCTGCTCTCCAGCGTAGGTATCGTAATCGAGCTGTCGCGGGCACAGCGCAGTCGCTTCCAGTGTGTCCAGATAGGCGCGTGAATGGACGCGAGCACAGGCTTGCATGTCCACCCTCGGTGCCTGAATCAGCCGATGCCCACGTTGCTGTAGCCGCTGCAAAACCGGCGCCAGAACGGCCAGGCGGTCCGGCGACTCCGGCTGTCCCGGCCCGGCATCGTGTTTCTCACAATCGGCGTGACTGATCAGCAGCATATTGCCAGCACTATCGGCTACGTTGATGGTCCCACAGCACTTCGCTGCCGCCATCCGTGCGCGCAATCACTCGAGCAGCCACGAATAGCAAGTCGGACAAACGATTCAGGTAGCGGGCAGTGATTGCGCGAGCCTGTTGCTCACGGACCAAGGGTACGACCAGACGCTCGGCGCGACGGCAAATGGTTCTGGCCAGGTGGCAATGAGCGGCCGCCAGGCTGCCTCCGGGAAGGATGAAATCCTTGAGCATCGGCAAGTCGGCATTCATCGCATCGAGCTGTTGTTCGAGTCGATCAATATAGCGGTCATGCACCAACTCCATTCCCGGCATGCAAAGTTCGCCGCCCAAGTCGAACAAATCATGCTGAATATCAGTCAGCACCTCTGCCACATTTTTCGGGATAGGACAGGCCAATACCAGCCCGACCGCACTGTTGAGCTCATCGACCGTACCAAACGCCTCGACCCGCGCCGAATCCTTGTCGGTACGTGAGCCATCGCCCAGGCCGGTGGTTCCGTCGTCACCGGTACGTGTATAAATCTTTGAAAGTCGGTTTCCCATGTGCGCAGTATAGGTCAGTTGTGCTTGAAGTCGGGCCGATTTGGTTCAGCCATGAATCAAAACGCTGCAACATGTGACCGCGCCCTCCGCCTTGGCCAGTTCGTCCGCTGCGACCGTCACGATGTTGCCGCCAATGTCTGCAATTCGCTGGTTGCTGGCAGGATGCTCTTTGGCTCGAAGCAGCACCCCATCCAGTTCGACGGTATTGGCACCGAAGGGCTCTTGCGGATCAACTTCAATATGCTGACCGGGCATTGAGCTGGACTCATACCAATCAGGGTTGCCGACAAAGACGCCGGGTGCAATTCTGGTCACCGCTGTCTTCAAATGCAGACAGTCGCGTAGAGCCACCCCTTTGACCTTGTAGCCAAACGGACCGGTCAATTCGGCCAGTTGTTCGATGGCGGCATGGTTGCTGCGTGATGACAGGCCTACATAGATCGTTTTGTCATCGACCACGACGTCGCCGCCATCGATACAAGCCGCCGGCTGGTCGATGTGCTTGAGCGTCCGAAATTGTTGCAGAGCAGTGGCCATACTCGCGGTTTCGGGCTGGCGACTGACCGCGCCGGGCCGGGTGATGATCGCCACTTCTGGCAACACGATCGCAGTATCCTCAACAAAAACAGCATCGGGACAGTCGTCCAATTGCGGCAGCTTAAGAACCTGGCAACCGTTGTTAGTCAACGCGGTGACGTAATCAGCGTGTTGTCGGCGTGCACGCGCAAGGTCAATCGGCTGGCGATTGAGGTGAGTCAACTGGCAGTCAGCAATGGACTGGCTTATAGGTCGCACCAGGGCAATAATGGGCATGGTCATCGCGCTATCTTGGCTGGAGATCGTCCATGATTATCCATCCGTGGCTGATTGGCCACCGTTTCAAATAAACACTCGTAGCTGATCGAACATGGCCGGTGACCAAGCAATCTGGACTTGTTTGTGCAAATAAGAATCATTATCATTAACATCTTCCTACCTTATTGAATCTGTGATCGATGAAACTAATCTCCGCATTGGCATTGTTGAGTTTGACCCTACCGACGGCTGTTCTGGCAGCCGATGAACTGGTCGTATACTCCGAACGCAAGGATCACCTGATCCGACCGCTGCTCGAGCAGTACAGCGCACAAACTGGGGTTGAGGTCCGTTTTCTGACCGACAGCGCCGGAGTATTGATTGAGCGGATAGCCGCTGAAGGCACCAATACACCCGCAGACCTGTTTCTGACTGTCGATGCTGGCAGCTTGTGGCAAGCCACCGAGCGCGGGCTGTTAGTCTCGGCAAGCGGCCCCAATCTACAGGCCAATATTCCAGACCACCTAGCCGACCCGGAAGGTCGCTGGTATGGACTGTCGATGCGTGCCCGAACCGTTGTCTATTCCACTGAGCGCGTCGACCGCAATGAGTTGGGCAGCTATGCCGACCTTGCTGATGCCAAATGGCAAGGCCGCTTGTGTCTGAGGACGTCAAAGAAAGTCTACAACCAGTCGCTGGTTGCGATGTTGATAAACGCCAACGGCGAACAAGCCACCGAACAAATGGTGCGTGGCTGGGTCGCCAATCTGGCTGCGCCACCGTTTTCCAACGACACCTCGTTGATTGAGGCGATTGCCGCCGGACAGTGTGACGTCGGTATTGTCAACACCTACTACCTTGGTCGGCTATTGAAAGATGACCCGACGACTCCGGTGACAGTCCATTGGCCGCCGGCAACGCACATCAACATCTCCGGCGGTGGCGTTGTCGCCAACAGCGATCAAAAGGAGCAGGCTACAGCGCTCCTCGATTGGCTAGCCTCGGATCAGGCACAAGCATTGTTCGCCGGACTAAACCTCGAATATCCCGCCGACCCGAATGCTGATCTGGACCCATTGGTGGAAGCGTGGGGTACTTTTGACGCTGATCAGGCGAACTTGAGTCACGCCGGTCGATTGCAGGCCGAAGCAGTTCGATTAATGGACCGTGCAGGCTATAGATAGCAGCATTTCTGGAGCGGTCTGTTGCTAAGACCGCTCAATGCAAGCTTGTGGCTGGTGGTGGCCGTGGTGCTGGCACCGGCGCTTTGGCTGTCCGCCTCATGGCTGCAGCCGCAGTGGGATGTGCTGGCTCATCTGGCCGAATACCGCCTGCCGAATGTCGCGTCGAATACGTTTTGGCTGGCGCTAAACGTGGCCGTTTTTACCGGCATTGTCGGCGTTGCCGCGGCCTGGCTAACCACGGCCTGTGAATTTCCCGGGCGCGCATTGTTTGAGAAACTGCTGGTCATGCCGCTGGCCATACCCGGCTATGTCATGGCGTTTGTCTTTCTTGGCATGCTGGAGTACTCAGGGCCGCTGCAGACAGCACTGCGAGACTGGTTCGATACGCGCGCCAACTTCTTCCCGTGGATGAACCACCCGATCACCGTCAGTGCCGTTTTCTCTCTGGTGTTGTATCCCTATGTCTATCTGTTGGCCAGAAGTGGTCTGCAACGCAGCGGGCGCCGCTGCATGGAAGTGGCTCGCAGCCTGGGCATGTCGCCCGGCAAAGCATTGATCAGGGTTGTTTTGCCGCTGTTGCGCCCGGCCATATTTGCTGGTGTTGCGCTGGCGGTTTTGGAATCAGTAGCCGATTTCGGAACCGTGGCTACATTCAACTACGACACGCTGGCCGTTGAGGTCTATCGCACCTGGTTTTCAATGTTCAATCTGGCGGCGGCAGCACAACTGGCCAGCGGTTTGCTATTGGTGATCGTGCTGTTATTGCTGCTGGAGCGAAACGCACGAGGTGCGCGGCGCTTTACCACCGATCAGGTGAGCGCTCACAGATTGCAGCTGTCGGCTGGCAAAAGCGCGCTTGCGATCGCCAGCTTGAGCACACTGTTGCTGTTGGCGCTGGTGATTCCACTGATTCAACTGTCGATCTGGACCACGCAACACTGGCAGCGCTTGTTTGATCAGCGCTTTGTTGAATTGATTGGCAACACCTTGAGTCTGGCCACCATGGCTGCGGTATTGGTGGTCGCGGTCAGCTTGTTGCTGGTCTGCAACCGGCGAGCCAACGTGGCTGGTCTCGAGTTGGCCGGCAGTGGTTATGCGCTTCCCGGCACGGTACTGGCCACCGGCGTTATGCTGGTATTGACCTACACCGATGGCCTGCTGGCCGAGTTCTCCGGTGCCACCCTCGGACTGGCCTCCAGCGTCCCGGCCCTGCTACTGGCCTATATGATTCGCTTTTTGCGCGTTGCGCTATCACCTTTGGATGCAGCGGCTCGAACCTTGGCGCCATCCGTGCTCGAATCTGCGCAGCTGCTTGAGCGCAGTCGCTGGCGCCGTTTTCGGCAAGTGCAGTGGCCGACCCTGTCGCCCGCGGTATTGGTCGCCGCGGCCATGGTCGCGGTTGAAGTGATCAAGGAGATGCCGGCCACCCTGATGCTGCGACCCTTTGGCTGGGACACGCTGGCCACGCACGTCTATGAATTGACCAGCGAAGGCCAATGGCAGTGGGCCGCCGGCCCAGGTCTACTGGTGGTCCTGTGTGGCGCTATTCCGGTATGGCTGCTGGTGCGAAAGGAGCGCGGTGCGGTATAGTCTCGGCCCCGCTTCAAAGCAGTCTCAAATTGATCTAACGGAAACAGCCCATGGCCCAACGTACAGCCCTGTATCAAGTTCATGTCGACGCCGGCGCAAAAATGGTCGATTTTGGCGGATGGGACATGCCGCTAAACTATGGCTCGCAAATCGACGAGCACCATATTGTGCGCAAAGATGCTGGTCAGTTTGACGTCTCGCATATGACCGTGGTCGATCTGCACGGTGCGCAAACACTGGACTACTTGCGTCATCTGCTGGCCAACAACATTGACAAGCTAGCCAGCGTCGGCAAGGCAATGTACAGCTGCATGCTCAATGAGCAGGGCGGGGTGGTCGATGATCTAATCGTCTATTACCTCGGCGATACCGATTGCCGCGTCGTGGTCAACGCTTCGACACGAGAAAAGGACCTGAAGTGGATGGGCACCCAAGCCGCCGGTTTCGATGTCGAGCTAACCGAGCGCGCAGACCTGGCCATGATCGCAGTGCAGGGACCGAATTCACGAGAAAAGTTCGCCGCAACACTAAGCGCCAGTGAGCGCGACCAGGCAATGGCCTTGGGCAAGTTCAGTGCTGCGGCCATCGGCGATTTGTTTGTAGCGCGGACCGGATACACTGGCGAAGACGGCTTCGAGATCATGGTACCGGGCGATGCTGCGGCCAAGCTTTGGCGCAAACTCAACGAACAAGGCGTGGCCAACTGCGGACTCGGCGCGCGCGATACCTTGCGGCTTGAAGCGGGTATGAACCTGTACGGTCAAGACATGGATGAGGCCACCTCGCCTCTGATTTCTGGCCTGACCTGGACCATCGCCTGGGATCCGGACGATCGACACTTTGTCGGCCGTGATGTGCTGGAAAAGCAGAGGTCTGACGGTGTGGACAGTAAATTGGTTGGCCTGGTGCTGGAAGACCGCGGAGTCCTGCGACATGGTCAGAAAGTGATCACCGCCGATGGCGACGGTATAGTCACCAGCGGCAGCTTCTCGCCAACGTTGGGCAAGGCGATTGGCCTTGCCAGGGTTCCGAAAGGAGCGGCCGAATCGGCACACGTCGACATCCGCGGTCGACAGTTGGCGGTACGCTTCGTTCGGCCGCCGTTCGTGCGCGATGGCGAGGCGAAAATTTGATTCTCGGCAGGAAGGCTACATAGCGCCTGGGTTGGTGCTAGAATCGCCGCGTAATTTGTTCAAATTAGTGTCAGGTAGGACAAGCCATGAGTGAAATCCCCAGCGAACTGCGTTTTGCAGAAAGTCATGAATGGGCCCGTTTAAACGACGATGGCACGATAACCATCGGCATTTCCGATCACGCGCAGAGCCAACTGGGCGATCTGGTGTACGTGGAACTGCCGGAAGTCGGCGATGAGGCCACGGCTGGAGATGCCATTGCGGTGGTTGAATCTGTCAAAGCCGCATCCGACGTGTACAGCCCCATTAGCGGCGAAATCGTTGCCGTCAACGACGACCTGGCCGACGCGCCGGAGCGAGTTAACGAATCGCCGTATGACGATGGCTGGCTGTACTCCGTCCAACCCGCCAGTGAAGGCGAGTACGATGCCATGATGGATTCGGATGCATACGCCGAATCGTTGGACGACGAATAACGCGCCACCTTGACACACGCGCGCCCCACGGCGCGCTCGATACCGGCCCTTGAAACCCAAGGGCCTCAAAGCTTCGGACCTGCCATGCCTTTCATTCCCCACACTGAAAATGACGTTCGCGAGATGCTCAAGACCATTGGTGTCGAGCGCATCAATGATCTGTTTGACGAGATTCCACAGTCGTTACGTGTGGGCAGCCTTGACGGCATTCCGGAGGGAATGACCGAGATGCAGGTGACCCGCCACATGCAGGCGCTGGCCGCCACTGATGGCACGCCACTGAATTTTGCCGGTTCCGGTGCTTATGAACACCACATTCCGGCGGCTGTATGGGAAATCACCACGCGCGGCGAGTTCTACAGTGCCTATACGCCCTATCAGGCAGAAGCCAGTCAGGGAACGTTGCAGGTCATCTACGAATTCCAGACCATGATGGCCAAGCTACTGGGCATGGAAGTATCCAACGCTTCCCTGTATGACGGTGCCACCAGCATGGCCGAAGCGATTTTGATGGCAGTGAGGGCCAACCGCAAAGACAAGACGCAACGCATTTTGGTACCCCGCTCAATTCATCCGACCTACCGCAAGGTGGTGCAGACCATCGTTTCAAGTCAGGGACTGACCCTGGAAGAAATCGACTACGATGGCGAAACCGGTACCATCAATCCGGACAGCGTCAAGGCGTGGAAGGACAAGGGATACGCGGCCTTGGTGATCCCACAGCCGAACTTCTTCGGCAACCTTGAACCAGTAGATGCCCTGACCAATGCTGCACACGAAGCAGGCGCCCTGGCCATTGCCGTGGTCAATCCACTGGCGATGTCGATACTCAAGCCTCCTGGCCAATGGGGCGACAACGGCGTCGATATTGCCTGCGGCGAAGGCCAACCTTTGGGGGTTCCACTGTCCTCTGGTGGCCCATACTACGGATTGTTGTGCTGCAAGCAGGCGATCGTACGACAGATGCCCGGTCGCCTGGTCGGTCGCACCACGGATATGGATGGCAAGCCCGGGTTCGCTTTGACCTTGCAAGCCCGCGAGCAGCACATTAGACGCGGCAAGGCGACCTCGAATATTTGTACCAACCAGGGCTTGGCGGTGACAGCTTCGACCATCCATATGGCGTTGCTGGGTCCGGAGGGCCTGGAACGTGTGGCGCGCGCCTCGGTGGTCAACACTGCCAGGTTGATGGACCTTGTCGCGGGCATAGATGGCGTTACTGTGCTGTTTCGCAGTCCGCGGTTTCACGAATTCGTTGTTCAACTGCCGATACCGGCAGACAGCGTCATCGAGAAGATGGCCGCGGAGAAAATCGTCGCCGGCTATGGCATCGGTCATCACTATCCGGAGCTGGGCAACGCCATGGCGGTATGCGCCACCGAAACGAAGACCGAAGACGACCTGGCGATGTACGTGGCTGCACTACAACGCGCCATCCAGTGACTGCGGTGCGCGCCATGTCAGCCCGCTGTCGGTGGCTAGTCGCCGCCGTTGCGATGCTGGCCTTGAGCGCGTGTCAGGCCGAGCCCACTGTGACTGTCGCCGGCCATACCTTTGTAGTTGAAATTGCTGACGACCCGAAAAGCCAACAGTTAGGCTTGATGTTTCGCGACGAGATGGCTGATGACCATGGCATGGTCTTTATCTTCAAGCGCTCGCAACCGCGTTCATTCTGGATGAAGAACACCCGCATTCCCCTCGACATCCTGTATTTCGACGAACATCGACGGCTGGTCAGCATGCAAACCGATGTTCGACCGTGCCGCACTCAGCAGTGCCCAGGCTACCCCAGCCGCAAACCCGCCAAATATGTGCTCGAGATCAACGGGGGTCTGGCCGAACAGCTGGGCATCACTACCGGTGCCAAGATGACCTTCTCGTGGGAGGAAGGCGATAGCGAAAACTAACCAAGCTCGCCGCGATGCATGGACGTATTGCCCTTGCGGTGGGTCTTAAGCGAAGGAAGGGTGGCGAAAACAGCTGGTGACGTGGTCGTTAACCATACCGGTCGCTTGCATAAAGGCATAACAGATGGTGCTTCCTACGAATCTGAACCCGCGTTTTTTCAAGGCTTTGCTCATCTGGTCGGATACGGCGGTCGATGCCGGCACCTCAGAGAGAGCCTTCCACTGATTGATTACCGGCTTGTGGTCGACAAACGACCAAAGCCATCGGCCAAACTGTTCGCCCGACGCATTCATCGATTGAATCACCTTGGCATTGTTTATGGTGGAACTGACTTTCAGTTTGTTGCGGACAATGCCGGCGTCAGCCATCAGGCGTTGATAGTCGTGATCAGAAAACGCAGCCACCGTCGCGATGTCAAAACCGGCGAAAGCTTGCCGATAGTTTTCGCGCTTGCGCAAGATGGTCAGCCAACTCAGGCCCGCCTGTGCCGCCTCCAGGGTCAACATTTCAAACAATGTTTGATCATCGTAGACCGGGATACCCCATTCCTGGTCATGATAGGCCACATACTGCGCATCATCACCACACCAACTGCATCGCGTCACGCCTGTCATGCAACCACCCAATAGCCCTTGCCGAAGTTGCCAGATTGTAAGCAAATCGGTAAGTCATTGCGCTTGGAGTTTTCGTCTCGTTTGCTCCCCTTGCCATGCCAATGGCAGAATGGTGGCAATGATTGGCATTTAGGCTATAGGACTTGATTGACCCCGATGGATACAGACCTAACGTTGGCATAATCGTCGCCGGAAAACACGGCAAAGTATTTTGGGCACGCCGAGTGAACCGAGATGGCTGGCAGTTTCCGCAGGGTGGAATGCGCTCGGATGAAACGCCGTTGGAAGCGATGTATCGCGAACTACGTGAAGAGGTCGGTCTTAAGCCGGAGCATATTGATGTGCTCGCGGAGACCCCTGGGTGGCTGAAGTATCGCCTGCCGAGGCGGTATCAACGCTCCGAGCAAAAGCCCTTGTGCATCGGCCAAAAACAAGTCTGGTTTTTGGTCAAACTTGTAACCGATGAATCCAAGGTTCGTCTCGACCTGACCGAAAAGCCGGAATTTGATCGGTGGCGTTGGGTCGACTTCTGGTATCCGGTCAATCACGTGGTGCATTTCAAGCGCGGAGTGTACCGTCACGCACTACGTATACTCGAACCATTCGCGGCTGACCTTGGCCGCAGCAATAGCAAAGCTGTCGTAAACCAATAGCCTTGCGAGGACCTTCGGCGATTGGTCTTTTTGTGTTTGTGACTTGCTACTTACTTACTAGTAAGTTAGGATAGCACCATGAACGAACGAACAGACACCCGAGGCAAGATCGTTTCCCGCGCAACCGAACTATTGAAAGAGCGCGGTTACAACGGCTTTTCGTACAACGATATTTCCGGTCCGTTGGGTGTTCGCAACGCAGCAATCCATTATCACTTCGGTAGCAAGGCAGAACTTTGCACTGAACTGGTTGAGCAGTATCGCGAGCTGCTGCGCAGCCAGACCAGCCAGTTTATGGCCAGCGGCGGTAGCGCGACTGAGCAGATCGAGGGCTACTTCCGTTTCTGCATGCACGAGTGTCCAGACTGCAGCTCATTGTGCCCACTGGGTGCATTGGCTGTCGATTTCGAGCGCGCACCTGACGCCGTGAAAGAGCGTGCGAAGCTGCTGATTGAAGAGACGCACGCCTGGTTGACTCGTGTATTTGAGGTCGGCAAAGCGCAAGGTGAAATGAGCTTTCAGACCGAGCCGAGCCTGATGGCTCACATGCTGATGTCCACTGTACAGGGCTCGCGAACCTTGCAACGCATCTCCGGACACACTCGCCTTGAAGCAGTGATTGAAGGCTGGCGAGCGCAGATTTTTGGAACCACGGCCGCTGACAACAGCGCCGATACAGCGGCAGCTTGATAGTTGCCCTTTTTTTGACCGTTTAACTTACTAACTAGTAAGTAACTTGGAGAGCACCATGGCTATGCCGCAACCGCTTCGAACACATTCTGAACCCTCAGTTCAGCCCACATCAACAGCTTCTGCACCGAGGCGAGCTCCAGCAGCCATCGTGCAGCTGCCAACAAAGGCAGTACCGCGACGCAAGTCACCCTGGTCCTATGCTGCGTTGGCACTGGCCGGTTTGGGCATCAGCGCGATCTACGCTTCGATGGCACCAAATGCGTTGGCCTTGCTAGAGCCGACCGTGGCCTTGGGTGGCCTGTTACTACTGGCTGCTGGCGCATTTTTCGGCAAGCCAGCCATCGCCGCTACACATCTGGCCGCAGGCTCCGTGCTTGTTTTGCTTACGGTGACCGCGATCGGCGGCAGCGCACTAGCAGTCGCCGCTTTGCTCCCCGCAATGGGCCATTGGTGGTATCAAGGCAGTGAGCAGGAAAGAAACGTGGTTGTGATTTTCGCTGGCGCGGTGCTTGGTCTATTGTTGGCCATAGCCATTGCAGCGTAACCCGGTTAAAGATACCCGGCTGAAGCTCTCAGCCGGGTAGGTAGGTCAATTCATCGACCGCCTAACTGGCACATACAGTGGGCGTACATGGTGTTGATCTTGTGATCAGCGAAAAGCACTCGCAGCTCATCGATCACATCACGGGCCCCTGGCCACAGACTTAATCCGCCCAGATGCTGGTCGAGGCCAACACCGGCCAGCACCGATGCGGTCATGTCGAGCAAGAACCGTTCGAAAGAAGTCACTTCTCGCTCAATCCAGCGCAACTCATACTGCTCAATGTCCGCCAACTCCGCCGCCTTATTGACAGCATCGGCCATCGTTCCAAGCTCATCGATCAAACCACGATCATAGGCCTGTTGGCCGCTCCAGACACGGCCGCGCGCGACTTCGTCAACCGCCTCAACGCTCATCTGCCGCGACTCGGCAACGCGAGTCAGGAACTGTTCGTAGCCGTTGTCGATCACCTGCTGAATGATTTTGCCTGCTTCTTCAGGGAGCTTGCGGTCAGCGCGAAAGGCCCCGGCCAGCGGCGTGGTGCCGATACCATCGGTGTGCACACCAATCTTTTCCAGCGTATCGGGGAAGGTCAGCATCAAGCCAAATATTCCAATCGATCCGGTGATCGTCGCTGGATTAGCGTAGATGGCATCGGCAGACATCGAGATCCAGTAGCCACCGGATGCCGCCACATCACCCATGGATACCACCACGGGTTTGCCTGCCGATCGGGTCAGTTCTACCTGGTGACGGATTTGTTCCGACGGAAACACTGCGCCGCCCGGACTGTTGACTCGGAGTACGACGGCTTTGACCTTGTCGTCGCGCCGAGCGCGTTCCAGCAACCGTGCGGTGCTTTCACCGCCGACCACACCGGCCGGCTGATCGCCGTAGACGATGGCGCCCTGAGCGACAACCACCGCAATGCGGTTGCTGCTGTACTCACCGGGCCCGACCGCGCTGAGGTAGGTGTCGATGTCTATCTGTCTGAACGTTTCGCTTTTCGGTTCCGAAGCAACACCCATGTCCATCAGCGCTTTGCGCATCTGATCGCGTGTCATCAATTGATCGACCAAACCGGCATTTACCGCCAGCTTGGCCAGGTCACCACCGGCGTCGGCCAATTCCTGATCAAAGCGCTCAGCCAACATTTGCACACGGCCTTTTGGCAACTCTCGATGCGCTTCAACGTGGTCGGTAAAGGTGCTCCACAGGTCACCCAGCCAATAGAGATTGGCCTCGCGTGACTGTTCCGACATTGAATCGCGGATGTAGGGTTCGGCCGCAGATTTATACTCACCGACCCTAAACAGGTGCACGTCGACCCCCAGCATGTCGAGTCCGGACTTGTAGTAGTTGCGATAACGGTCGTAGCCTTCCAGGAATACCACGCCTTCAGGGTGCATCCAGACCTCATCGGCTATTGATGCCAGATAATATTGATGCTGGCCCATGCCATCGCTCATCGCGATAACAGGCTTGCCGCTGCCCTTGAACGCCTCAATGCTGGCTCCGATCTCCAGCAAACTGGCCAGGCCAACGCTCCAGATCGTATCCGGGTGCAGTACCAGATGACTGATGCGGTCGTCTTCACGGGCGCGATCGATGGCGCGAATAACGTCACGCAACCGCGTTTCCGGCAACTCCCGGTCCAGCGCTCGATCCAGAGCAATATCCACCGGCTCGCGGGAATACTCGTCGACGATAATGCCGTTGGGTGCCAGAACCAGTGCCGTCTTTTCCTTCACGACAATGGACTGATCAGACATCATGGCCGCGAAGATGATCGCTACGATGAATAAAAACAGAAGGTTCAACACCACGCGACGGGTGCCGTCGATGATGGTCCACAGGCCTTCAAACAAGCGGACAACGACATTTGAGGTACTCATCCGTAAAAGTCTATCCCGGCTGGCCGATGACAACAATCGGGAAGAAGTAACGAATTGCAGCGCCTATATTGAAAGCGCAGATCGCTTCTACCAGGCAATCACGCTACCCTGCAGTCATTGCAGTCGCCCGAATTTCTCCTACAGCGGAACTAGATCTGAGCCATGACACAACGAATCATCGAATTGAATGAAGGTTTCTGGAACATTCGCGGGTCGTTCAAGATCGGCGGTTTGATTGACGTCGGCACTCAGGCCTCCCTGGTCCGTCTGCAATCGGGGCATTTCGTGTTGCTCGACACCTGCGCCCTGGACCGCAAGACCATTGACAAAATCAATGCGCTGACCGACAACGGCCGACTGCTACAGGCGATCATTAACCTGCATCCATTCCATACCTTGCACGTGAACGATGCGCACAAGCTGTTTCCAAACGCAAAGCTATATGGAACGGCGCGCCATCATCAGAAACTGGACGGTCTGCCCTGGGAGAGTCAGCTAACCGAATCGAGCGAACTGCATCAGATGTTTGCCGATGACCTGGATTTTTCGGTGCCCTCAGGTGTTGAGTTCATCTCGGACAACGAGAACGTGCATTTCGCCTCGGTCCTGGCCTGGCATCCAAATTCTCGAACCATTCACGTCGACGACACCTTGATGTATATCCGATTCCCATTGCCGCTTCGCATCATTGGCCATCGTGACACGGTGCGGTTCCACCCAACGCTCAGCAAAGTCCTGTTACCACAAACAGGCGCGGCGGAGTCCTTTGCCGAGTGGGCAACTGGCTTGGCTACACAATGGGCCGATGCGGAGAACCTGTGTGCCGCCCACGTCACCTCTTTGCTCGGTAGCAATAACCGCGGCGCGCCGATCGCTGAACGAATTCTGTCCGCGTTGGACGGTGTCCGATCAACACTTGCCAGCCACGAAAACGGTCTGAGCTGAACCTTGAACCAACAAACCGACGCGGCGAATGCGGCCCCGCATGGTCGAATTTGCGGGAAATGGGCGGCTTTTGCAGCTAAACTACGTAAAACTGATCGTGTGATAAGCACATTATGCGGCCTCACGAGCCGCCCGAGATATGTCGTCGCCAACTAACACCACAGCACTGATCCTCATCATCGTCGCGATGTGCGTCGCTGCGCCCAGTGCCAGCGGTCAGATTTATAAATTTGTTGATGAGAACGGCATCATCAACTACACCGGCACCAAGCCGAATCGAGATGACTATGTGGTGGTGGCCTGTCAGCTCTGCCGCAAGAGCAGGGCAGCCGATTATCGACGCGTACCGCTGGACACCGAGCGTTTTGCCGCCGAGGTCAATCAAGCCGCACGAACTCATAATCTGGATGCGGCTCTGCTCAGGGCGGTGATCCACGTTGAGTCATGGTTTGACCCTGCGGCTGTGTCTCGAGTTGGCGCGCAAGGCTTGATGCAGTTAATGCCGGACACGGGCAAGCAGTACGGCATACGAAATCCTTTTGATGCCGCCGAGAACATTGCGGTCGGAAGCCAACACCTTAAAGAATTGATCGACCAGTACGGCGGCGATGAACGCCTGGCCCTGGCTGCTTACAACGCCGGAGCCGGTGCGGTTCGAAAGTACAAGGGTGTGCCGCCTTATCGCGAGACCCGAGACTACATCGACCGGGTATCCATATTGCGCGACCGCTACGCTTCCGCCCGAGGCCAGGGCGCGCCGTGAACCGGCGACTACCCAGCCTGTCTTTGCTTCGAGCTTTCGAACGCGCTGCCCATCATTCGTCGGTCAAACTTGCTGCCAATGATTTGTACGTCACACCTGGGGCAGTTTCTCAAAAGATCAAACAACTGGAACAAGAGCTTGGCATTCCGCTATTTCGACGCGAAGGCCGCTCGATCCGACTGACCGCCGCAGGCAAGGGATATTACCGTGACGTGGCCAGAGCCTTTGCTCGCCTTGAGACCGGGACGCAACGGCTGCAGGATCAGTTTGGCGCCCAGGTGTTGCGGCTGCATCTGCTGCCATTTTTTGCCTCGGCGATCCTGATCCCGCGCTTGCCGGCGTTTCAGGCCGCGCACCCTGACATCGAAGTACGTATCGAATCCTCGTTCGGGCTCACCGGCGAGCACCCCGAAGGCGCTGACCTGTCGGTTATTCTCGGCAACGGCGACTGGCCGGGTCTTAAGTCCAACCGTTTGCTCGACATTCACCTACAGCCGGTCGCCTGCCCTGAAATTGCCGCCACCATTCGACCTGATCACCCCGAAGATATAAACCAACACACCATTGTTCGGTTCACCTCGAGACTGGATGCCTGGGAGCAATGGACCCGCCAAAGTGCACTGGATTTCGCTCCGCAGGGGCAATTCGGAGTCGACAGCATGTTCTCAGCGCTAACAGCTGCTGAACAGGGCTTGGGTGTGGCCATGGCGGTGCGCCCGGTGACCGATGAGAAGATCCAGCAATCCAGTTTGCAGTATGTGCTCAATCACTCCGTACCGGCTATTGACTCCTACTATCTTGTCTACCGCGCGTCCGATGCGGTGCGTCCGGGCGTGGCTATTTTCAGGGATTGGTTGATGGAGCAGTTCGTGGCGGAAAACCTAACTTTGCCGAGTGGCGAATAATAGATATTGCCTGAGCACCGTTCGTCGCTCTAAAATAACCGCTCATCGCGTAAAGACTGTAACAATTAGTTAAACTAAACTGTCGCGCGAATTTATCGATTGTGCCCGTTGCGGCTTATCCGTAATCTAGTACTCATCTTGAAGTTACGGTTCTTTTCCGGCTTGCTTCACTGATAAGCGGTTTCCGACTTTGCCCCTCATCGTTGGTCCTCCCTCCCGCTTCGAAGCAAGAGATGCGTTGTCCCCCCGACGCGGACTGAACTATTCAAGATGCCAATCAAGCGCGCCTGGCATCCCCTCTTTAGCCAGGCGCGCTTTTTTTTGTGCTCAACAAAGCCCTGGCGAACACTGCACAGTCGGCTAACCCCGGTCGATTTATTGTCGCCACTGCACAGTATTGCTCGGGGCGTCCTCGAAATTGCTGCGAAATGGATTGATATCGATGCCTCCGCGACGACTGAATCGGGCATAGACCGTTAACTGGTCCGGATCGCACTGCCGCATTACATCATCAAAAATTTGTTCGACGCATTGTTCATGGAAACCGGCGTGCTGACGGTAGGAAACCAGATAACGCAACAAGTCGGGTAGATCGATCACCACGCCGCTGTATCGCAACAAGACACTGGCCCAATCCGGTTGACCGGTCACTGGACAAACACTGCGAAAAGCATCGGTCCAAACACTGCATACCGAATCATCCTTGCTCGGGCTGCAATGCAGCAGAGATTTGTCAATGTGATAGATCTCGCAAGGCACATCCAGATCATCAAGACACTGTCCGGGCCAACGCCGACGCGCCCAGGCTTGATCCCTGTCGACCATGCTCACCTGAACCGGCGCACCTGCGGTAGCTGAAAGGTCGCGCTGCATATTGGCCAGCAACACCTCATCGCTGCATCGCAAGGTGTTGAAGCTGCCGAGGTACAACTTCATCGATTTGGATTCGATCAGGCAGGCTGAGCTCGACGGCACGCGAATTTCGGCACAAGCCACCCTGGGCTGACCATTGAGGTTTAGCCAGGACAGTTCCCAGGCATTCCAGATATCTACGCCCTTGTTGCTTTCCTGTTGCGACAACACGAGACGTGCATCAGCTCGCGGGATGCCGTGCAGCACCTCCGGTGCGTAGGTCGTCGGGTAGTCCACTTGACGACCCAGGGGATTGTTGGCAGTGGCTAGGGATTGATCAGTCATTTATCGTATGGTTGGTGGCACGCCACATTTACGGAGCGCGGAACAATGAGAACTATCCTAAAGTGGCTGTTGTTGGCATCAGTTGTCTTGCTTGCTGTGGGATTATTCCTGCCATCACAGGTGCGTGTCGAGCGCAGCATCATAATCGATGCGCCCACCAACGTCGTTTTCGACATGGTAAACGGCTTTACTCGATTCCATGAGTGGTCACCGTGGCACGCCATGGACCCGCAGACCCAATACCAGCTAGAAGGCCCGACCTCGGGCGTAGGTGCAACATTGATCTGGTCCAGCGAAGTGACTGGCAGCGGCAGGCAAACCGTGGTCGAGGTGGAGGCCAACCGTGTTGTCGAGGTATCCCTGCTTTTTGATGGTGAAGCGCCGGCAACGGCGACCTATTTGCTGGTGCCACGAGATTCCGGCACCGAATTGACCTGGGTCTTTGAAACCACCTTCGGCTACGACCTGTTTGCCCGCTACTTTGGTTTGCTGTTTGACCGCTTGATTGGTGCCGATTACGAGAATGGCCTGGCCAATCTGAAGGTACTGTTGGAGCGAGAGGTGCCCGATCTGCCCCCGGACGAGCAGCCGGCCGGGGTGGACAAACCAAGTGATGGTTCATCGCCAGCCCCAGCGGCGGACAGCGGCGCAGTTCCAGCTGATGCTCACCACACAGGCGTTGTTTCCGACATCGACATGGAGGTGACCGAAGTCGAACCGATCAGCATCGCCATGGCCAGTGGTATCGCCACCGTGAACTCCGAGGATGTGGCGGTGGAGCTGAGCCGTGCCTATCAAAAAATCGCCACCCATTTACTTTCACAAGGGCTGAAAATGGGCTCGCCACCGGTGAGTATTACGCGCGGCTGGATCCGTTCCGGTGAGTACTCCTTTGACGCGGGTGTGCCGGTCAATCCGGATCGAATGAAGCCCTCTTCCGAGGTCAAGCTGGGCAGCACACCTGGTGGCCGGGTTTTGAAAGCCACTCATGTCGGTTCCTATGAATCACTGTCGGAGACCTACCAGGCCATGTTCAATTACATGTCTGACCAAGGCCTTATTGCCGGCGAGTTCGCCTGGGAAGCCTATGTCGACGACCCGGCCAGTACGCCGGTCGATCAGCTACAAACCATCATCTACTATCAACTTGCACAGGAAGCGGCTGCACCATGATGACAACGCTTCGCATCGGCCTGCTCACCCTGGTCGCAATATTGACCGGTTGTCAGCCCTCTTCACCCGAACCTCCCGTGCCCGTGTTCGGCACACTGGAACGCGATCGCGTCGAGTTGCGAGCTCACCATGCCGAACGCATCGTTTCGATCGAGGCCAAAGAAGGGCAGCAAGTGATCAAGGACCAGGTGATTTTGCGCCAGGACGACCGTTCGTTACGGGCGCAATGGGCGGTGCTCAACGCGCAGAAGCAGGCCGCTCAGGCACGCCTGCAGTTGTTGATCAATGGACCCCGCGAGCAGGAGTTGGCTCGCGCCGAAGCGCAACTGGATGCCGCGGCAAGCGCCAGCGAGGAGGCCAAACGACAGTTGGACCGCGTCAAAGCTCTGGCGGACAAAAATCTGGGTTCCGAATCCAACGAAGACTTGCTGAAGAATCGTTACGACCAATCGGTGGCGGCCTTGCGCAGTGCTGAGCAGACCGTATCGGAATTGCGCGAAGGCAGTCGTCAGGAGCAGATCGAGGAGGCGGCAGCGCAAGTGGCGCAGATCGATGCCAGCATTGCTGAGCTGTCCGTGGCCCTGGACAAACTGATCGTTCGCGCACCAAGCGATGGTTTGCTGGAGCGTCTACCCAGCAAACTGGGCAGTGACACTCTGCCTGGTGCGGTGGTGGCGATCATGCTCACTGGCGAGCAACCTTACGCACGCATTCACGTGCCCGAGCCGCGTATGGCGCAATTCTCGGTCGGTCAAAACGTATCGGTACGGGCTGATGGCTTTGAGCAAACCTTCAATGGACGCGTTCGTTACCTCAGCGCGGAAGCTGACTTCACACCTTGGTTGGCCTTGAACAAGGATGATCGAGAACGACTGAGTTTTGTTGCCGAGATCGATCTTGTCGATGCATCAGCCAAAAGCCTGCCAACCGGTATTCCGCTACAGGTCACCAACCCTTGAGCACTAGCGCCGTCAGCGCCTCCGGACTGTACCGCAACTTCGGCGACCTGGTGGCCGTTGATAACGTCAGTCTGGATATTGAACAGGGCACGATTTTCGGTTTCGTTGGCCCCAACGGATCTGGCAAGTCAACGACCATTCGCATGCTTTGTGGGCTGCTGACACCCAGCGCCGGAACAGCAACGGTACTGGGTCATTCCTTGCCAAAAGAAGCAGAACATCTGCGTCGCCGAGTGGGCTATATGACGCAGGCCTTTTCCCTGTATCGAGATCTCTCGGTCGAAGAAAACCTGGACTTCGTCGGCCAGATCTACTCGATGCCTCGCAACAAGCGCAAGGATCGCCGTGACCACTGGATGGGACGACTCGACCTTGAACGTTACCGACACCATCTGGCCGGTCGCTTGAGCGGGGGCCAGCGGCAATGGCTTGCCCTGGCCGCCTGTTTGTTACATCGCCCTGAAGTGCTGATACTTGATGAGCCGACCAGCCAGGTTGATCCAAAGACGCGCCGAGATTTCTGGAGGATTCTGTTTGAGCTGGCCGACGATGGCGTCACCATCTTGGTGTCTACACATTTCATGGACGAAGCCGAGCGCTGCCATCGCCTGGGCATTTTGGATCACGGTCGGCTGGTAACCGAAGGGCGACCCCAAGCCTTGATGCAAGACTTGCCGGTGGATGTCTTTCGGGTTTCCGGACCCGGTCTGCGCGATATTGAAGCTCTTCTTCTGCAGAACACAGCTGTGCGTTCAGTGGTGCAGATCGGCGACGCCCTTCGTGTACTGACCGACCAGGGAACTGATCCGTCAACCATTGCAACGCTCGCCGACAAAGGTACCCATGTAGAGCGTGTCGATGCCAACCTTGAAGATGTCTTTGTAGTCGCCACAGCCGATGAGGTCACCGCGTGATCCGCTCATTGGCTCGCATATGGGCCATCATGCGCAAAGAGCTGCGCCAGTTGGCTCGCGACCGCCTCACCTTTGGCATGGTGGTGGGAATCCCGGCGCTGCAGCTGTTGATGTTTGGCTATGCCATAAACATGGATGTACGCGACCTGTCGGCTGGTGTCGTCGACCATGCCAGGACCTCCATCTCACGGCAAATCGTTGCCGACATTGACCATTCACAGGTGGTCAATATCATCGCCCAATACAGCAGCGTCGCACAGTTGGAGCGAGCCATAGGCAGCGATTTGATCGATGTCGGCATTGTCGTTCCGGGTGACCTGGAAGTGCGCCTGGCTGATCGGTCGCGCCCGGCGATTCAGCTATTGCTGGACGACAGCGACCCGGTCATCGGCAATTCGGCCAATGCCTTGACCGCGTACAGTGTCGGCCCTGATGATGCCGCGCCAGTGATTCAGTCGATGGGGTTATACAACCCTGAGCGCAAGTCCGCCATCAACATCGTACCGGGCCTGATTGGCGTCATTCTTACCTTGACCATGGTGCTGTTTACTGCGGTGGCGGTGGTTCGAGAGCGGGAACGCGGCAATCTGGAAATGCTGATCACCACACCAGTGCAATCCTGGGAGTTGATGGTCGGCAAAGTGATTCCTTACATTGGTATCGGCCTGATACAAACGACTTTGGTCCTGGCGCTGGGCATGTGGCTTTTCGATATGCCGATTCGCGGGTCATTGCTTGATGTCTATTTGACCGCACTGGCATTTATCGGCGCCAGCCTTACGCTGGGCCTGGTCATTTCAACAGCCGCCGAGAATCAGTTTCAGGCCATGCAGATGACGATATTCATTCTTTTGCCTTCCATTTTGTTGTCCGGATTCATGTTCCCATTCGCTGGTATGCCCCGGCTAGCGCAATGGATCGCAGAGCTATTGCCAATGACTCACTTTGTGCGACTGATTCGTGGCATCGTGGTGCGTGGTAGCCCTTTGGCCGATGGCATCCACGAACTTTATGCTCTACTGGCTTTCTCGGCAGTGATGCTGACCATCGCTGCGTTGCGTTTTAAAAAGTCTTTGGACTAAAGAGGCTCGTTTTTTTGAGGCCCTGACCGACAACAGGGTATGCTGCCGTCATGTCAGATCACGCCAATTCTCTGAGCTTGCTTCGCGATATCTTCGGATACGATGCGTTTCGCGGCGAACAGCAACGCATTATCGACACCGTGGTATCAGGCCAGCACGCCCTGGTGGTCATGCCAACCGGTGGAGGCAAGTCGCTTTGCTACCAGCTTCCGGCGTTGCTACGCGACGGCGTCGGATTGGTGATCTCGCCGTTGATCGCGTTGATGCAAGATCAGGTCGCCCAATTGCAGCAGGTTGGAGTACGTGCCATGTGCCTGCACTCCGGCTTGAGTCGCGAGGAACGTGATCGGGTGTTTTGGACCCTTTCGGCGGGCGAGCTGGATTTGCTCTATTGCGCTCCCGAACGCCTGTTGGGGGGCGATTTCATCTCGCAAATCGATGCCGACAAACTGGCCTTGATCGCCATCGATGAGGCGCACTGCGTGTCGCGTTGGGGTCACGACTTTCGACCAGAGTATTTGCGGTTGGGTGTATTAGCCGAGCACTTTCCCAATGTGCCTCGACTGGCATTGACGGCAACCGCCGACAGTGCCACACGTGATGAAATCGCTCTGCAACTGAAGATGGAGCAGGCCGAACGATTCGTCGCCAGTTTTGACCGCCCGAATATCACCTACCGCGTGCATGAAAAGACCCAGGCGCGGCAACAACTGACGCAACTGCTGAAGACCGAGCATGCCGGCGACAGTGGCATTGTTTACCGTCTGTCGCGCGCTGATGTCGACAAAACAGCGATGTGGCTGGCTACCGCAGGCTTCGCCGCATTGCCCTACCATGCCGGCATGAGTGCCGGGGACCGAGCCCGCAATCAGGCCAGGTTCAGTAGCGAAGACGGTATTGTTATGGTCGCGACCATTGCCTTCGGCATGGGCATAGACAAACCCGACGTTCGATTTGTCGCCCACGTTGATCTGCCGGACAGCATCGAATCGTACTATCAGGAAACCGGACGAGCCGGGCGTGATGGCCTGCCCGCAACCGCCTGGATGGCCTACGGGCTCGGTGATGTGGTCAGGCGGCGGTCGATGCTGGAGCAATCTGCCACCGATGATCAACGCAAAACCATAGAGCGCCGCAAGCTCGACTCGATGCTTGGTTTTTGCGAGCTGACCGGCTGTCGCCGCCAGGCGCTGTTGGCCTACTTCGGACAAACACTGGATGAGCCGTGTGGCAATTGCGACAACTGCCTGAACCCGCCGCAAACCTGGGACGCGACGGAAGCTTCACAAAAACTGCTATCGACTATTTATCGCACCGGCCAGCGCTTTGGTGCCAATTACGTGTTTGATGTTTTGGTCGGCAGCAGCAATGAGCGCATTATTTCACTGGGCCATGACCGCTTGCCGGTGCATGGCATCGGCGAAGATCTAAGCAAGTCGCAATGGCGTACCTTATTGCGACAGCTGGTGGCGCGCGATTTTGTTGCGGTTGATCATCATGGCGGCTTGCGGCTAACCGACGCCTGCCGCCCGTTGTTGCGTGGCGACTGTCAGTTTCAGGTCCGAAAGCTGCGCAAACCATCGAAAGCGACCAGCAAGAGCAAGGCAACCACTTTGGTGTCGCCAGAAAATCAGGCGCTGTTCGAGGTGCTGCGAGATACGCGGGCGATGCTCGCCAACGAGCAAGGCGTTCCGGCGTACGTTGTATTCGCTGATTCGACCCTGGCGGCGATGGCCGAACACCAACCTACCGACCATGACGCCTTTGCTGACTTATCAGGCGTCGGACAGGTCAAACTGGAGCGCTATGCAGACACCTTTATTGAGGTCATTGCAGATTTTGCTCGCGAACGATTGTAAGCTTGCGATCCTGAAAGCACCGACCTGATCAACGCCATGCAAGTTTCGATACTTAAGAACAAACTGATTGTCGCCGAAAATGTCTTTGACCAGAATGCGTACGGCATTGTCGCCGGTGAAATAGACAAGCTGCGCCCAAAGATCGAGCCCACCTACCACGGCACCGATGTCATCTTGTATCGCGCTGTGCTCGACAACCTGTTTCCAGATCGAAAGATGAGTTTTATCCTGCAGGCCTTGCCGGAAATACTGTACGGATCTGCCGTATTGGAACAGGTTGAGCAGCTACATGACCTGTCTTATACCTTGATGAACAAGCATCACAAGTTCACCACCACATTGACTGAAATGCGCGGCGACACCGACTATCGGACCCACACCGATACTGGCGACGGTGAAAACTGGACCGGCATTTTCATGTCATGGATCTGGTACTTCAACCCACACCCTGAGAAGTTCTCGGGTGGCGACCTGGAGGTTCCGGAGTTGGACCTGGTAATTGAACCACAGGATAACCGCCTGGTTTTGCTGCCCGCGTATCTCAAGCACCGCATCGGCCGGCCGGTTTTCAGCAACCCCGAAGAAAAGTACTACCGGACAACGATCAATGGATTCCTGACCCTCCGATAAGCTTCGGATCCAGCGCAAAACTATTTGCTGCACGGACGCATGCCTTTTCTGCGTGTGGAGGCTATCGCGAAACTACAGCCTCGCGCGATACAGGGATGTATCGCCATTTCGGTGGGTTTTAACCCTTTGAAATGTAAGGGTTTCGAAAACCACGCTTTCGGAATCCGTGGTGTTGCTAGTCTAGAGGTCGTCCACGATTAGCCATCCGTGGCTAACGCGGACACGGGTTTCAAGGAGCGCGGTCATTGAAACCCTTCATTTTCAACAAGTTGGAAAATGCTGGCACTTCCGTGTGCCAGGGCGAGCGCGTCAAAAGACCTATCCGTGGACGCGCTCTAGTCCAGGACGGACTATTGCAACACCCTCTGGGGTTTTTTGCCTTTTCTTGATTTCGATCAAGCATTCACTAGGGACTAGCCCTCAGTCTTAGCGCTCGCCACCGCGCCGCTTCGTTTCAATATCGATTTGTTTCACCCCTTGGCAGGTGATACAACTACTGCCCATGCCGGCTTGGCCTGGGCAGGGGGGACCTTCTCCAAAGGCGCGCTGGTTGCACAAACCATAAGCGAGTTATTGAGCCGAATGAACACAATGTACAACGATCGAGTGGTCAGACAGTTCGTCTATGTGACCATTCTATGGGGCGTCGTGGGTATGGCGATTGGCGTGTTCATCGCCGCACAGCTAGCCTGGCCCGCGCTGAACTTCGACCTGCCATGGTTGACCTATTCTCGCCTAAGACCGCTGCATACCAACGCGGTAATTTTCGGCTTTGGCGGCAGTGGGCTTTTCGCCACGTCCTACTACATCGTGCAGCGAACCTGTCATGTCCGGCTATTCAGTGGCAAGCTGGCGGCTTTTACGTTTTGGGGTTGGACGGCGATCATTATCTCGGCAGCCATTACCCTGCCCATGGGTATTACTCAGAGCAAGGAGTACGCGGAACTTGAGTGGCCGATCGACCTGCTGATTACTGTCGTTTGGGTCGCCTACGGCATCGTTTTTTTCGGCACCATTGTCAAACGCAAAGTCCAGCACATTTATGTTGCCAACTGGTTCTTTGCCGCCTATATCATCACCATCGCGGTGTTGCATATCGTCAATAACCTGGCGATTCCGGTTTCGCTAACCAAATCCTATGTCATCTATTCAGGTACCGTCGACGCGATGGTGCAGTGGTGGTATGGCCATAACGCAGTCGGGTTTTTCCTGACCGCGGGCTTCCTCGGCATGATGTATTACTTCGTACCGCGCCAGGCTAATCGACCGGTTTATAGTTACCGACTGTCTATCGTCCACTTCTGGGCTCTGATCGCCATTTACATGTGGGCAGGCCCTCACCATCTGCACTACACAGCGCTGCCGGATTGGGCGCAATCGTTGGGCATGGTATTTAGTCTGATTCTGTTGGCGCCGTCCTGGGGTGGCATGATCAACGGCATGATGACCCTGTCCGGGGCCTGGCATAAGTTGCGCACTGATCCTGTGCTCAAGTTCATGATCGTTTCCTTGTCTTTCTATGGCATGTCGACCTTTGAAGGCCCAATGATGTCGATCAAGACGGTCAATGCGCTATCTCATTACACCGACTGGACTATTGGCCACGTCCACTCCGGTGCATTGGGTTGGGTCGCCTTCATTACCATCGGTTGCGTGTACTCACTGATTCCGCGGCTTTGGAACGTCAAGGCCATGTACAGCACACGTCTGATTGACCTGCATTTTTGGGTGTCGACCATCGGTGTGGTGCTGTATATCGCTTCAATGTGGATCGCCGGCGTCATGCAGGGCCTGATGTGGCGCGACACACAAGACGATGGAACGCTGACTTATACGTTTATCGAGAGTATCGCTGCAACACAGCCGTATTACATGATCCGCGTGCTAGGTGGATTGCTGTTCCTGGCCGGCATGGCGATCATGGTCTACAACGTGGTGCGAACGTTGTCCGGTACCGAGGCCAGTGATACCGCAGTGCTTGAGCCAGCCAAGGGTACGTAAATCCATGATTAAGCATACAAAACTGGAAAAGAACATCGGCCTGATGGGTGTCTTGATTGCCGTGGCGATCAGCTTTGGCGGCCTGGCAGAGATCGTCCCTCTACTGCTGGATGCGTCAGTCACCGAGCCAGCGCCAGGGGTCAAACCCTATCCCGCCCTGCAACTGGCCGGTCGCGATATTTATGTTCGAGAAGGCTGCTACGGCTGTCATTCGCAGATGATTCGACCGCTGCGTGCTGAAACAGAACGCTATGGCCATTATTCCATTGCCGGTGAGTTTGTTTATGACCACCCGTTCCAATGGGGCTCGAAGCGTACCGGACCTGACTTGGCCCGTGTCGGTGGTCGTTACAGCGATGAATGGCATCGGGTGCATATGATCGACCCCCGCAGTGTCGTTCCTGAGTCGAACATGCCTGGTTATCCCTGGCTGGAAAGCAACGTTGTAGACCCCGACCAGGTCGTTGCGTCGATGCGAGCGTTACAGGTTCTAGGCCACCCCTATACCGATGAGGAAATAGAAGGGGCGCGCGACGCGGTGGTAGGCAAGACTGAGCTTGACGCCATGGTCGCCTACCTGCAGGGCTTGGGCACTGCGCTGAAAGAGCGAGGTTAGATTGATGGATTGGGGTGCAGTCAGTGGCGTCATTACCGCCATACTTCTGATCGCTTTTATCGGCATCGTCATTTGGGCATGGTCCAGTAAGCGCAAAGAACAGTTCGAGGCCATGGCACGTATGCCGCTGGAGGCCGATTCCGCTGCCGAGGAGAAGCAATCATGAGCGTCGCCGTTAGCCTGTTTATCACTGCCATGGTGGTGTTAATGATTGTCGGCTCTGTTTGGATGTTGCTGGCCACCAGTCGCGAACAACCTGGTCAGCCCACCGGCAACACACCCAAGGACCATACTTGGGATGGCGATCTGCAAGAGTTGAACAACCCTCTACCCCGGTGGTGGTTATGGCTGTTTATTCTGACCATCGTGTTCAGCATTGCCTACCTGATTGCCTACCCCGGGTTTGGCAGCTACAAGGGCATGCTGGGTTGGACTCAGCAGTCGCAGTACCAACAACAGGTGGACGCCGCCAATGAAAAGCTTGAGGCACTGTACGGTCAGTTCGAAGGACGGTCGGTGGCTGAATTGAGTACAGACAGCGAGGCCCTGCGGGTAGGCGGCAGCTTGTTCGCGCAGCACTGTGCAGCTTGCCACGGCTCAGACGCCAAAGGCGCCAGGGGTTTTCCCAACCTGACCGACAACGAGTGGCAATGGGGCGGTTCGGACGATCAGATCCTGGCATCGATAATCAACGGTCGACAAGCCGCAATGCCGCCCTGGGGCACCGTTTTGGGCGACCGTGGTGTGACCGAGGCAGTGATTTACGTGCAGCAATTGTCCGGTGGCAAGGTAGATGCAGGGCTGGCAGCGGCAGGCAAGAAACACTACGACATGTTGTGTATTAGCTGTCATGGCGCAGACGGTACCGGCAACGCTGTGCTGGGCGCGCCCGATTTGACCAATACGATCTGGTTGTATGGCGGCGACTTTGATTCGCTGACCGAATCTTTGGTTTTGGGTCGCAACGGTGCGATGCCTGCCTATGGCGAGTTGATTGGCGAGGACAAGGCGCGGATACTGGCCGCTTACGTCCGTTCGCTAAGCCACTAACATGATCGAACCGGTCATAGACCATCCGCCACGGCCGCTGGCTCAACGCCTGGGAGCCATCATCTGGCCATCGTTTTTTTCCGCGTGTGTCGGCACCATGGTCTTGTTTGCCTTGGTAGATCCGGTTGAGCTGGCGCAAATCAGCTGGCCGCAGATGGACATATCTCCAGTGATGGGCTACAGCATTGGATTCTTCGGTTTGTGGGCAATGAGTGCATCAGCCTGTACGTTTTGCTGGTTGTTGTTGCGGCCGCCGTCGCGATTTAATTCATCGTAATCAATGACTATCAGCGGTCCAGGTACGGCCACGCCATGTCGGTGACGTTTCGTGGTCAGTGTTCTGCATCCATTCAGCAAACAGGGGCCAGTGGATACACTGCCACCCATATTTATTTGACGGTCATGGCAAAGTGAGTGAAGAGAAAGGCCAATCGCTGTACAAGGCGCACGCCAAAATCTACCCCCGTGAGACCAAAGGTCGCTTCCAGTTTCTGCGAAAGCTTGCAGTGTTCGTTTTGCTGGGCTTGTTTTATGTTTCGCCGTGGCTGCAATGGGCCGGCCGACAGGCTGTCTTGTTCGACCTTCCGGCGCGCAGGTTTCATGTCTTCGGACTGACCTTCTGGCCACAGGATTTTATCCTGTTGGCGTTGCTGCTGATAATCGCCGCAGTATCGCTGTTTTTCTTCACTGCCCTGGCGGGTAGGCTTTTTTGCGGCTATGCGTGTCCGCAAACGGTATGGACTGAAGTGTTCATCTGGATCGAACAACGCATTGAAGGCAATCGCAACAAGCGAATTCGCCTCGACAAATCACCATGGAGCTGGAACAAGCTATGGCGCAAAGCGCTGAAACACTCAATTTGGGTGCTGCTGGCCTTGTGGACAGGCTTCACGTTTGTTGGCTTTTTTTCGCCTATTCGCGAACTGGCGATGCGGATATTTGAGCTATCGCTAGGTGGCTGGGAGTGGTTCTGGTGGTTGTTTTACTCCTTTGCCACATGGGGTAATGCCGGCTTCCTGCGTGAACAGGTCTGTCTGTACATGTGTCCGTACGCAAGATTCCAAAGCGCCATGTTCGATCGAGATACCTTGGTTATCACCTACGATGCGCAACGTGGCGAAAAGCGCGGGGCACGCAAACGCGGCGCTGATCCGACGGCGATCGGCTTGGGCGATTGCATCGATTGTCAGCAATGCGTTCAAGTATGCCCAACCGGCATCGATATTCGAGACGGACTGCAATACGAGTGCATCGCTTGCGCCGCTTGTGTCGATATCTGTGACGACGTTATGGACAAGATGCAATACCCCAAAGGGCTGATTCGCTACACCACCGAGAACGCCATGAACAACAAGTCGGTGCGTGTTCTGCGTCCTCGAACATTGATTTACTCCGTGTTGTGGTTGGCCCTGTTGACCACCTTTGCCTGGGCGGTAACCAACCGAACCATGTTGTCCTTCGATGTACTTCGCGATCGCAACGCGCTTTATCGCCAGGTCGACCAGCGGGTGGAGAATATCTATCAGCTTAAAATCACCAACAAGTCAGAGCTGCCGGTGCCATTGACGATTCGACTGGACGGACTGGATGGGGCAAGCGTTCAGACTCGTCCTGAATCGGTCGTTGCCATCAATGGTGAGGTCACCACGGTAGTAACCTCGGTCAGTATGAGTCTGCAGTCGGCGCCGCGTGGCGGGGTACCGATGCAAGTGGTGTTGGAAACCGACACTGGCGAAACGGTGGTGCATGAATCTCGCTTTTTCGGTCCAATAGAGCGGTGAGCGAGTCCAACAAAATGCCGTTATGGGTGATCGCACCAGTGATTGCCGTTTTCTTTGCTGGCTTTGCGACCTTGTGGATCGCGGTGGTCAATGCACCAACAGAGTTGGACGATCCTTACCAACAGCGTGGCGATGTCAGCAACGCTCGATTCGAAGCTGACATCAAGGCTGCTGAATTGGGTATTTCCGGTCTCCTTCAATTTGGCACGAGCTCTTGCGTGCTAAACCTCGAATCGGCGCCGTCTACCGCAGCCATTGTTGTTGAAGCCAGACACGCAACACGTAGCGAACTTGACTGGTCTGTACAACTGCAAGCATCAGGTGACGGACAGTGGCTCGGACAATGCGGCAACTATCAGGCCGGTCGCTATTATTTGCGGGTTGAGCCTGAGCAGCCGCTTTGGCGCCTGCTTGGCGTTTGGGACGGCGCTTCGCAGGTTGGTCTGGCGCCGAGGTCGCTGCATTCTGAATCGCCTTAGACCCGATGCAGACTGAACGCTGCTTTCACTGTGCCGAGCCTAACCCGGTTCAGGCCCCCTCGATGCAGATCAATGGCGAACTTCAGTTCTTCTGTTGCCATGGCTGCATGGCCGTGGCCAGCTTTATCGATGCCAGCGGGTTACAGTCTTTCTACGATTTGCGAACCGATTCACCCCATCGCGCGGGGTTTGCCGATGCCGCGAAGTTTGATCTGTCAGCATTTGATCGACCATCATTTCAAAAAGTCTTCGTCGATGCCGACAGCGAAACTGGCGTTTCTACGGCCCGGTTAACGATTGATGGCGTCAACTGTGGCGCCTGCTCCTGGCTGATCCGAAAATCCTTGTTGGCGATTTCAGGTGTAGAACAGGTCGACGTCAACCCGGCGACGGGCTGGGCTACTGTGGAGTTCAAGCACTCTGAGGTCCTGCTAAGCCACATCGTCGATCAGATTGCCAGACTCGGCTACCAGCCATCGCCGGCCAACGATGACGAACAGACCAGCCGATGGCTCAAGTTGCGACGCAATAGCCTGGCGCGCCTGGCGGTAGCCGGCTTTGGCATGATGCAAGTGATGACCTATGCGGTTGCCATGTACGCCGGCGCGTTTACTGGGATCGATCAGGACACTCGCTACTTCCTGCGCCTGGTCAGTCTGTTGGTGACCACGCCAGTGGTTTTCTATAGCGCCGCTCCTTTTTTTGCGCAGGCTACAAGTGCGCTTCGACATCGTGCCATGTCGATGGACGTGCCGGTAGCGTTGGCCATTGCACTGGCCTACCTGACCAGTGTGGTAAACACTTTTAGCCGAAGCGGTGAGGTGTACTTCGATTCGATCGTCATGTTTGTATTTTTGTTGTCGATGGCGCGCTTTTTGGTGGGTGGTATTAACCAGCGTTCGCGTACCGATGGGCTGTCCATCGACAGTTTGACCCCAAGCCTGGCGCGGCGCTTCGAATCCGACAGCGTAGTGGCTGTTGGCGTCGATGAGCTACAGGTGGACGATCGGGTGCTCGTGGGCAGCGGTGAATTGGTGCCTGTCGATGGTGTTCTGGCCGAGGGCTCAGGTAAAGCGCAATTGCAGCAGGCCTGGCTCAGCGGTGAGTCGCGGGTGGTTACGGTCGGTCCGTCGGAACCTGTTCTGGCCGGTTCAAGAAATGTTGGTGGTCCGCTAGACCTTGTCGTAACCGCGGTCGGAGAGCAGCGATCAGTCAGCCAGATTAGATCGCTTTATCAGCGTGCTTTGGGTAAACGTCCGCCCTCGATCAAGCAGGCCGATCGCCTGGCCAGCTGGTTTGTTGCCATCGTGTTGATCCTGGCGGTCGCGGGTGGTTTGGCCTGGACCGTGGCGGCCGATTACCAGAAGGGAGTGGAAATTGCGCTTGCGGTGTTAATCGTCAGCTGCCCATGCGCGCTGTCATTGGCCACGCCAGCGGTTTTGGCCGCCGCATCAGGCGGCTTGATTCGCCATGGCATCCTGTTGGCGGACGGTGCTGCAATTGAAAACTTGAAGCGTGTCGACAAGATCGTGTTCGACAAGACTGGCTCTCTAACACGTGGCCAGCTTTCGCTAAAGGCGATTCATACCGCTCCTGACGGGTGTTCCGGCTGGTTGAAGACCGTGGTCGCCAGCCTGGAACAACGATCAAACCATCCTATCGCTACCGCTCTTCGCGGCTTGGCCGAACCTGTTGCGGTAGATCAATGGCAGGACTATCCAGGCGACGGCTTAAGTGGGGTCATCGCCGGTCATCGCTATTGGCTTGGGCGTCATAAATTTGTCTCTACTCAAGCCCCAGAAACCGACCTCAGCTGGGCGCCGCGAGGCGACGATGCGGTGTGGATTGGCGATGATCAAGGCGTACTAGGATGCATCGAGTTGACCGATGCACCGCGGGCAGGGTGTCGCCAGGTTGTCGATTACTTTGCATCTAAAGGTAGCGAAATTTGCTTACTTAGTGGCGATAGTGAAGCCATCGTCGATGATTTCGCAGATTTGATTGGAATCGATGAACACTATGCCAGGCAGTCGCCACAAGACAAACTGGAGAAAATTTCCAGCTGGCAAAATACCCAACGCCTGCTGTTTGTCGGTGACGGCGTAAACGATGCTCCGGCAATGGCTCAGGCCGATGTCAGTGTGGCCCTCGGCAGTGGCTCGGCAATGGCCAAGTCCGGTGCCGATATTGTGCTTTTAAGTGACCGCCTGGACGATCTGCTTGTTCTGGACCGGGCTGCTCAACGGGCCAGGGCGCTGATACGTCAAAATCTTTGGTGGGCCGGTGGCTACAACCTGGTGATCATTCCTGTCACTTTGGCTGGTATGGTGCCTCCATGGTTAGCCGCTGTTGGCATGTCTGTCAGCTCGCTTGCCGTCGTGCTAAGTAGTTTGCGAGGCCGAAGAATCTGATATGCAAAGCATTTACTTGCTAATACCTTTGAGTGTGATCCTTGTGGTTGTTGCCGTAGCGGCTTTTTTCTGGGCGGTTCGCTCCGGCCAATTCGATGATCTTGACTCGCCCGCTCTGGATATTCTGGACAAGGACGACGATGATTGATAATGGGTGGTTGGCACCCTTTTTGGTTGGCTTTTTCGGTAGCACCCATTGTTTGACCATGTGTGGAGGGATCGCCGCTGGTTTGGGATCGGCCACATCGAGCAAGCGATCACGATTGCCCTATCTGCTGCTGTTTCAATTTGGCCGTGTCGCCAGCTACGCGGTTGCCGGTTTCCTCATTGGCGCCTTTGCCTGGTCGGTTGCGGCGATCAGCGCAATGCCTGCCTGGCTGCCGCGGCTGTTGGTCGGTGTTTTCATGATTCTGTGCGGTGTCTGGTTGGCTGTTCGCAGAGGACCGATGCAATGGCTGGGTCATTGGGGCGCGAGCCTGTGGGCTCGGCTAGGTCCACTGGCGCAGAAACTATTGCCCGCTGACCGGTGGTGGAAGGCATCTGTTCTCGGCGTCCTTTGGGGCTGGCTTCCTTGTGGCCTGGTCTATTCGATGCTGACTGGGGCAGCAGGCAAGGTCAACCCCATTGACGGCGCGGTTTGGATGGCCATGTTTGGCTTGGGGACAATGCCAGCGATGACGGCTATGGCCTGGGGTGGCAGCTGGCTCGAGTCCCTCAGAGGCTCCGCGGCGTTACGTTGGATAGCCGCTGCTGCCGTAGTTGCTATGGGCGTTTGGACTATCGTGTATTCGGGCGTGCTTCCAAGTCCCGGTCACCATCATTGAGTCGCTCTTTTCAATCTACCCTAAATCGCCATCATTGCCTGTGGATAACTAGCTGAATCGTAGGTAGACTGGACCGCTTCGCTCTGTTCTTTGCTCCGCCTCGTCAGGCCGAGCAAGTGCGGGCATGACTTTGCGGTGATTTGATCGACGATGAACCCAGAATCCTGGAACAATGTGCTGGATCGTCTGGCGGCGGAAATTGGCGAGCAGGATCTCAATACCTGGATTCGCCCCTTGCAGCCGAAGCGAGCCGGTTCAGCGGTAGTCTTGCTGGCACCGAACGGGTTTGTCCTCGATAGGGTGCAAAGTGACTATTTTGATCGCCTGCGCGAACTGAGTCTGCACTTCGATCCAAGTTCAGAATCGGTTCGGCTCGAGGTCGGTGATTCGGCCAGCTTCGATTCCAGTCCCGCAGCGGCCGCGAAAACCGAACCGAGCTACCTGGACGCGCGATACACTTTCGACAATTTCGTCGCCGGTTCTTCCAACCAACTGGGCCGAGCCGCAGCCATGCAAGTGGCGGCCAACCCCGGTGGGGCATATAACCCGCTGCTTTTATATGGCGGAACGGGCCTGGGCAAGACGCACCTTTTGCATGCTATCGGCAATGAAGTGGTGCGCGCTCGACCGACGGCCCGTGTTGTCTATCTACATAGTGAGCAGTTTGTCAGCGACATGATCCGCTGTTTGCGCCACAACACCATCGAACAATTCAAGAATCGCTATCGCAGCGTCGATACCTTGTTGATTGATGACATTCAGTTCTTTGCCGGCAAAGAACGTACGCAAGAAGAATTTTTCCATACCTTCAATACATTACTCGGTCTCAAACAACAGATCGTTCTCACCTGCGATCGCTATCCGAAAGAAGTAGAAGGCATAGAAGCGCGCTTGAAGTCGCGGTTTGGCTGGGGTCTTAATGTCCCAATCGAGCCACCTGATTTTGAGACTCGCGTCAATATTTTGCTGTCCAAGGCTCAGGAAAAGGGTGTTGAGTTGGCTGAAGATGTTGCTTATTTCATCGCCAAGCCACTGCGGTCCAATGTGCGTGAACTAGAGGGTGCACTGCACTCTTTGGCGGCAAATGCCAATTTTCGACAGCGTGAGATCACGATCGATTTCGCCAGAGAAACGCTGCGCGATCTACTGACCGTGCACAAGCGCCTGGTTACCGTGACCAATATTCAAAAGACAGTAGCCGATTACTACAAACTGCGAATTAGTGACCTGTTGTCGAAAAAAAGGAATCGTTCAATTGCGCGGCCACGTCAAATGGCGATGGCGCTAGCCAAAGAGTTGACCGACCATAGTCTGCCGGAAATTGGTGAGCACTTCGGCGGTCGTGATCACACCACGGTGTTGCACGCGTGCCGAAAAATTAAGGAATTGGTGGAGACTGACGCCCGAATTCGCGATGATCGGAAAAAATTGATGCGGTCATTGACGGCGTAGAAATGGCGTGGATGAAACGTGTATGGTTGACCTCAATGCCTGTGGATAAACTGTCGACAACTGTCAGAGACCTAGTTATCCACATTTGGTCAACAGGAATCGATGCACATTACGCACATCGAAAATGACTTTAAGTTTATGTTTTTATTGAGAAAAAATTAGATTTCCCGATATTAACAGGCCTTACTACTACTAGTTTTATTAAATATAGATCAGGAATAATAGGACAATGAAATTCAGCATCCAGAGAGAGGTTTTGCTGCGTCCGTTGAGCCAAGTCGTTGGTGTCGTCGAACGTAGGCAGACATTGCCGGTATTGGCAAACTTGTTAGTTGTCGCCCGTGAAGGTGAGCTACGCCTGACTGGGACTGATCTGGAAGTTGAGTTGGTTGCCTCAACAGAGCTGGAAATCGAACAGGAAGGTGAGGTCACAATACCTGCTCGAAAATGGCTCGACATCTGTAGAGCGCTGCCCGATGGCACAACCATCAACATGAGTTTGGCTGAAAGCAAAATGACATTGCGAGGGGGTAGCAGTCGATTTACCTTGTCGACTTTGCCAGCATCGGAATTTCCCACCATTGATGATGTTGAAACCAATGATCAGGTTCAGATTGAACCAAAGAGTCTAAAGCAGGCGATTGAACATACAGCGTTCGCTATGGCGCAACAGGACGTTCGCTATTATCTCAATGGTATGTTGCTCGAGCTAAGGGCTGATGGGGTGCGGTGTGTTGCCACCGATGGCCACCGCTTGGCTATCAGTGAAGTAGAGGCTTCAATTGAAATCGATGATATGCGTCAAATCATTGTGCCAAGGAAGGGTATTGTTGAGCTGCAACGCCTGCTCGATTCGGGCGACGAATTTGTCACTGTACGCATCGGTCGCAATCATGTTCGAGTGATACTGGGTAGCAGTGTATTTACATCCAAACTAATTGACGGCCGCTTTCCTGACTATGAATCAGTGATACCTATTGGGGCGGATCTCAACGTTGATGTCGATCGTGTTGGTTTGTTGGAGGCACTGAATCGGGCCGCCATTTTATCCAATGAAAAGTACCGTGGCGTAAAGTTTGAGTTGAAGCCAGGTAGTTTGCGTATCGTCGCTCACAACCCCGAGCAGGAAGAGGCGGTCGAAGACTTGCAGGTTGAACACTCGGTCAGTGATTTAGCGGTAGGCTTTAACGTGGGCTACGTGCAGGACGCTCTGGGGTCTTTAGACGGTGATGAGGTGAGACTACGCTTCAAGGACTCGAACTCCAGTTGCCTAATCAGTGAAGTTGAACACACCAAGACACGACACGTGGTCATGCCGCTAAGGCTATAGATTCGGTATTTGGGCGTGCGACTGGCGAACGCCCAATGGTCAGGAACAACGTTGCCGTGGTCGTCTATTTGAGTTTCGCGGTCGTCAATAATGTTCGTTAGTCGTCTGGACATCGTCGGTCTTCGCAATCTTGACGTAACTGAACTGCCGTTATCGCCCGGCCTGAATCTATTTCAGGGTGCCAACGGCGCTGGCAAGACAACAGTCGTAGAAGCATTGTTCATGCTTGGCCATGGACGTAGCTTTCGCGCCAGAAACCACACCGACCTGGTGGCCTACAATCGGAAACAGGCGACCATTTTCTGTCAACTGCAAGCCGACCACCGTACGCATCAACTGGGTTTGCAGAGGGATGCGTCTGGCACCGTAGTAAAGATTGACGGCGAATCAGCTTCGCTGGCAGATGCTGGCCGTCTATTGCCTCTGCGTCTATTTGAGCCCAATAGTCACGAACTTATTGATGGAGCGGCGGGTGGTCGTCGCCAGTTTCTGGACTGGGGCGTGTTCCACGTGGAACATTCGTTTCTGGCGGGTTGGCGCAGGTATCAGGCGGCGGTTCGGCACAGAAATGCGCAGCTTAGGAAGGGCGCTTCGGATAGGGAGCTATCTGCATTCGAACCCGAATTAGCGCGGTTGGCATCACAGATAACGGAACAAAGGCGCAACTACATTGAACAGTTGGTGCCAGTTTTCGCATCGGTAGTTGAGGGGCTAACGTCCAAGCTGGATGTGAACCTCAAGTTTTATCAAGGTTGGGGCGAGGGTCAGTCATTGGCGGATCGTCTGGCTCAGGGACGTGTTGAAGATAGAAATCGCGGCCACATGATATCTGGCGCACATCGTGCCGACCTTAAGGTAATCGATGAACATGGTACCGTCGTGCGCCGCTATTCGCGGGGACAAACCAAAGTAGTCGCTCTGGCCCTGGTGTTGGCGCAACTTCAGTTGCACACCACATTGACTGGAAAGAAGGCAGTGCTGTGCCTCGATGACGTTGCGGCCGAATTGGACGGTCTGCACCAGCAACGTTTGTTTTCCTGGTTAGACAATGAAAGACCGCAAGTTTTCGCAACCAGTGTCAACCGCCCAGAGCAACTAGACGCGTGGACTGGTGAGGTCGCAGTGTTCCACGTGGAACACGGAAAAATTCGCGCTGCGTGATACAATACTCAATTGCTATTAACAAAGTGCCGCATCAATACGATGCGCGCCATCTGACAACTCTGAGACCAGGGTTTGTCAGTACTCCAGTGAGATCCAAATGACCAAAACCTACGACTCCTCGAACATTAAAGTTCTGAAAGGCTTGGATGCCGTTCGTAAGCGTCCAGGTATGTATATTGGCGATACCGATGACGGTACGGGCCTGCACCACATGGTGTTCGAGGTCGTCGATAACTCTATTGATGAGGCACTGGCTGGGCACTGTGATGAGGTTGTGGTAACGATTCATAAAGGCGATTCAGTTACAGTAGAAGATAATGGTCGTGGTATCCCGGTCGATCATCACGAAGAAGAGAATCGGTCGGCGGCCGAAGTGATCATGACGACGCTGCACGCGGGCGGCAAGTTCGATGACAATTCCTACAAGGTGTCGGGTGGATTGCATGGAGTGGGTGTGTCCGTGGTCAACGCGCTGTCCGATAGTCTGGAACTGACCATCTGGCGTGAAGGGTATGAACACCATCAAAGCTACCATCTGGGCGAACCCAAAACAGAGCTAAAACGGGGCGCAAAAACGACAAAAACTGGAACGCGGGTACGCTTCACTCCGTCGCCACAAGTGTTCGCAGACACAGAATATCACTACGATATTTTGGCCAAGCGTCTACGCGAGCTGTCATTCCTGAACTCGGGTGTACGGATCCGACTGATCGATGAAAGGAACGACAAGCAAGACCTGTTCGAGTACGAGGGTGGTATCCGATCGTTCGTTGAGCACCTTAGTCATAAGAAGACTCCGTTGCACCCGACAGTCTTTTACTACACGGGCACCCAGTCCGATGTTGGCGTCGAAGTGTCCATGCAATGGACCGATGCCTATCAGGAAAATGTCTTTTGCTTCACCAATAATATTCCGCAGAAAGATGGCGGAACGCACCTGGCCGGTTTCCGTGCGGCACTGACGCGTACCCTGAATCAGTACCTTGAACAAAACCCCATCGCACGAAACCAGAAAGTACAAATGACCGGCGACGACTGTAGGGAAGGGCTGATTGCGGTACTTTCAGTTAAGGTTCCGGATCCAAAATTTTCCTCGCAAACCAAGGACAAGCTGGTTTCCTCGGAGATTAAAGGCATCGTTGAGTCTTCAGTTGCTGAGCACTTAAGCGATTACTTGTTGGAGCATCCGCAAGAGGCCAAAGCGATCGTCGCCAAAGTGGTCGATGCGGCGCGCGCTCGAGAAGCGGCACGAAAGGCACGGGAGATGACCCGGCGCAAAGGTGCCCTGGATGTGGCCGGCTTGCCGGGAAAATTGGCAGACTGCCAGGAAAAAGATCCCTCGCTTTGCGAACTATTCCTGGTGGAGGGTGATTCTGCCGGCGGCTCTGCCAAGCAAGGGCGTGATCGAAAGTTTCAGGCCATTTTGCCACTGAAAGGAAAGATTCTGAATGTAGAAAAGGCCCGTTTCGACAAAATGCTGGCCTCCGCAGAAGTGGGTACGCTGATTACCGCCTTGGGTTGCGGGATCGGCAAAGATGAATTTGACCCGGACAAGCTGCGTTACCATCGCATCATTATCATGACCGATGCCGATGTTGATGGCTCCCACATCCGCACCTTGCTGCTGACGTTCTTCTATCGCCAAATGCCGGAGTTGATCGAGCGCGGTCATATCTATATCGGACAACCGCCACTGTATCGCCTGAAACAGGGTAAACAGGAGCGGTATCTGAAGGACGACGACGAGCTGAACCAGTATCTGCGATCAACTGCAGTTGAGAACGCACAGCTGGTTCCGGCCGAGAATGCGCCGCCCATTGTTGGAACGGCACTTGAGGGTTTAATGGAGCAGTACGCTAACGTATCTGCACATTGTGCGTCCTTGCATCACCGCTTTGAGCCTTTGATTTTGAGTTCAATGATTGGACTGGAAAAACTCGAGCTGGACGATTTGTCGAACACCGAGAAAATGGCTGCCTGGGCGAGCGCGTTGACTGCAGCTATTGAGCAGACCGGGCCGGATGCCGAGTATCGAGCGCTGGCCGATGATGGCGGTATTACCGTTGAGCGAAGTTTCCACGGGCTTAAGAACGCCTATCGTCTCGATAAGGCCTTTTTCGCTTCCTCTGATTACGCACCCATTGGGAAATTGGCTGAAACAGCAGCAGGCTTGATCGAAGAGGGCGCATATGTCCGCCGTGGTGAGCGCGACATGGAGATCGACAGCTTAAGTGAGGCCTATCAATGGTTGATGGACGAATCGAAACGCGGCCGCAGCGTGCAGCGCTTCAAAGGTCTGGGCGAGATGAATCCGGATCAGCTTTGGGATACCACGATGAACGCTGAAACGCGACGTTTGTTAAAGGTAACGATTGAGGACGCCATTGGTGCCGACGAGGTGTTTACAACGTTAATGGGCGATGTTGTGGAGCCGCGGCGAGAGTTTATCGAAGCGAATGCGCTGAAAGTAAGCAATCTGGATGTCTAGCAACATAAGTTATTGATTTTAAACAAAAAGGCCGGTTCACCGGCCTTTTTCTTGGGCCTAGGCGCTAAATTGGCCAGCCATTTTCAAGCCATTGAGAATGAAGGGTTTCAATGACCGCGTTACTTGAAGGCCGTGTCCACGTTCACCATGCATGGCTAATCGTGGACGACCACTAAATAGAGCGCGTCAACAGTTTACTTTTTTGGGCCAGCTCTACCGGTCCACGGATGGGCCGGCATTTTCAAGTTATTGGAAATGAAGACCTTTCATAACCACGCTTCTGAAAGTTCGTGTCCGCGTTGGCCACGGATGGCTAATCGTGGAGGACCATTAAATAGAGCGCGTCCACAGTTTACTTTTTTGGGCCAGCTCTACCGGTCCACGGATGGGCCGGCATTTTCAAGTTATTGGAAATGAAGAACTTTCATAACCACGCTTCTGAAAGTTCGTGTCCGCGTTGGCCATGGATGGCCAATCGTGGACGACCTTCAAATAGGGTAACGCGCCAGCAATGTTTCGGCCGCAGAAGCCAGATCGCGATGTAGCGTCACGCCGTCAACGTCGGTGAGAAACCCGAGCGATGTTGAACCGCGGCCAGTTTTCACCAGGATGGCTCTCAACCCGCACTGACTGGCACTGACAATGTCTTCCTGACCATCACCGATGATCGTCACGGTGTCTCGCTCCACGCGGTAGCGTTCTATCAGATCCTCAAACAGGTCCGCTTTACTTTGAATCTCAGTCTTGGAGCGGCGAGCGACTTTAGGTGCAAAAACCACCGCGTCAATTTTACCCCCGGCCTCTTGCACGGCACCCAACATGGCCTCATCGATCGCATGAAGTGTTTCTACGTTTAGCGCCTTGCGACCCAGGCCACCTTGATTGGTGGCGATCACCACGGCAAACCCCCCTTGTGACAGTTTGGCGATCGCTTCGACGCTACCAGGGATCGGCTTCCAATCCTTGATCGCGCGCAAGCCGCCATCTACGACCTCGTTGACGACGCCGTCACGCCCCAGTATAACCAGGCCCCTCATCGTGCAATCTGGCCGACGTCAGCCACTTTCAGGAACAAGTTCTGCAGCCTTTGCAGTAGCGCCATTCGGTTGGCGCGGACCGCAACATCATCGGCCATCACCAGAACTTGATCAAAAAAGATATCAACGGGTTCGCCCAGACCGGCCAGGGCCGATAGCGCCGCCTCGTAATTGCGCTGATCAGCAAGAGCATCGGCTGAACTGGACACGGCCTCGAGGGCTTCGGCCAGCGCTTTCTCCGCATCCTCCGTGAGCAGATCTTCTGACAAATTGCCCACATCTGCATCGAACTTGCGCAAAATGTTGGTAATTCGCTTGTTTGCGGCGCACAAATTATCAGCCGCCGGGAGCCGCAAGAAAGCGGCGACCGCTTCACTGCGTGCCACAAAATCGTTGAGCTCCGAGGGTCGAACAGCTAACACCGAGTTGAAAACCTCTGAATCGATACCTCGCTCGGACAGGTAGCCACGAAGACGTTCAAATATAAAGTCGCCAACTTCGCTGACAATAGCCGCATGATCGATGCCATTTATCGAAATGTTGCCAACAGCCTTGCTCAATGCCTGGTCCAAATCAAAGCGGTCACCCCCTTCGATCGCCGTCCGAATAAGCCCTAATGCGGCGCGGCGCAGGGCGTATGGATCGCGAGTTCCGGACGGCTTCATGCCCACCGCGAAAATACCGCACAGCGAATCGAGTCGCTCAGCCACCGCCAAACAGCGACCAACACCACTGGTGGCAATTGCGTCGCCGGCGAATGAGGGCAAGTACTGCTCGCGCAGCGCCAATGCGATTTGCTCGTCTATGCCTTCGGCAGTGGCATAGTAAGCGCCCATGATGCCTTGCAGCTCTGGGAATTCACCGACCATCTGGGTCAACAAATCACACTTGCCCAACTCAGCCGCGCGGATTGCCTTGTCGGCATCGGCGCCAAAATCGTTGGCAAGTTCTGCGCACAATCTAGAGACACGCTGACTCTTGTCCTTGAGCGTACCCAACTTTTTCTGATAGACCATACTGGCCAGGGCCGGCAGGTGGTCGGATAGCGGCGTTTTAAGATCAACGTCAAAGAAAAACTTGGCATCGGCCAAGCGCGGACGAATAACCCGCTCGTAGCCGCGCCTAATCTCATTGGCATCTTTGCTTTCAATATTGGCAACCCCAATAAAATCTGCACGCAATGCACCCTCGGCATCGCGTAACGCAAAGAATCGCTGATGAACCTCCATCGAAGAAATCAAGGCTTCCTCGGGCACTTCCAGAAAGGCTTGATCAAAGCTGCCACTAATCGCTACCGGCCACTCAACCAGACAAGCCACTTCGGTTAGCAACTCATCACTCAATTGAGCAGTCGCTCCCATGTCGTCGGCAATTACTGCAATCTGGGATTCAATCTTTTCGCGTCGCTTGGTAGTAGATGCGATGACAAAGGCTTGTTCCAGGGCGGATTCATAAGCGTCGGCCGACTCTATTTGAATCGGCTCCGGATGGTGAAAGCGATGACCCTGCGAGCTCGCGCCAAACGGCCGACCGAACAATTCGCCGGAGATCGCTTGATCACCATGCATGGCGATGACCCAATGCACAGGCCGAACAAATCGATGCTCGTAGTTTCCCCAACGCATGAGCTTGGGAACGGGCAGTTTGGCGGTCACCTCGCTGATCATGGCAGGCAACAATGAAGCCAGGCTTTGACCAACAATGCTCTGTACGAAGCCGAGCCGCTGCCCCTTGTCCGTCTCAACCCGCTGCAGCTGCGAAACGTCACTGGCTCCGACCGATCGAGCAAAGCCGATCGCCGCAGGTTTTGGCTTGCCATCTGCATCGAACGCGGCGGCTACTGGCGGACCGAGCTTTTGTTCCTTACGGTCGGCCTGACGCTCAGCTACATTGCTTATTCGAACGGCCAGGCGACGCGGCGTTTCAAAAGACTCTACGCTTGCGTCATCATCAACCAGGTCAGCGCTGCGCAAGGCAGCGAACAGGCCATCGGTCAATGCACGCGACAGCGAAAGCAAGGCCTTGGGCGGCAACTCTTCAGTGCCAATTTCGACCAATAAAGACGCCCGATCGCTCATGCTGCGTCCTCCTCGATGCCGACATAATGGACGGCCACGGCTCTGGCCATTTCTCTCACTCGCAGGATGTACCGTTGCCGCTCGGTCACAGATATGGCGTTTCGGGCATCCAGCAAGTTGAATGCATGCGAGGCTTTCAGAACATACTCATAGGCAGGCAAGGCCAGCTTCTTTTCCAGCAAGCTATGACACTGCGCTTCGAATTGGTCAAAGTGGCCAAATAGCATCTGCGTATCGGCAAGCTCGTAGTTGAACGTCGACATCTCGACTTCATTGCGATGGAAAACGTCGCCGTAGCTGATTCTTTCGTCGCCGTGGGTGGCCCACACCAGGTCATACACGTTATCGACATCCATCAAATACATGGCGATGCGCTCCAGACCGTAGGTGATTTCACCGGTAACCGGTTTGCAATCAAGGCCGCCGGCCTGCTGGAAGTAAGTAAACTGCGTGACCTCCATGCCGTTGAGCCAAACTTCCCAACCCAGGCCCCAGGCACCCAAGGTTGGCGACTCCCAGTTATCTTCGACAAATCGAATGTCATGGACCAGCGGGTCGATACCCAGACTTTTCAGTGAATCCAGATACAGTTCCTGGATATTCTCTGGTGAAGGTTTCAGCACCACCTGAAACTGATAGTAGTGCTGCAGACGGTTCGGGTTTTCGCCGTAGCGGCCATCACCCGGTCGCCGACAGGGCTGCACATAGGCGCTGCGCCAGCTGTCAGGCCCGAGAGCTCGCAGAAACGTGGCCGGGTGAAAGGTGCCGGCACCTACTTCAAGGTCTATGGGCTGCACAATGGCGCAACCTTGATTGGCCCAGTAGCGCTGAAGGGTCAGGATCAAATCCTGAAACGTATTTATCTGTGTCGCTTCCATCGAAAATTCTTGAACTTGCAAGGCGGCCGGATAGTTTACCTAGCAGGGGGCTGAAATACACGGCAAGTCGCCGATTGAAGCGGTCAATTGTCAACAAATGGCTGCAAACAGGGCTCGGTATCCACCAAGATGGCTAGCAATTGGCGATTAATTGGTCTGGAAAACGCTACAATCGATGTCATGTCGACCATGAGCCCCAAGCAATGAGCACCAAGGCCAAACAACGCGACCCTGTTTCCAATGCTGTGCGGTCAGCCGCTGGCGCCGTTCGCTTCAACGGTCGTCTGAATCTTGCAGACACGCTCAAAGGCCTCGTTCAGGATGGTTTAATCACGGAAAAAGAAGGCCTGGCCGTTCGCGCTCAGGTATCTGGCGAGAACCGTGTTGATATCCATCCAATGGTGCTGATCGCCAATCAAAAGCTGACCAACCATCAGAGCAACAAACCGCTGACACTGGAAATCCTGACTCAGTGGTTAAGCACGCGTTCTGGTCTGCCCTATTTAAAAATCGACGTGATGAAGATTGATGTGGCGCGCGTCACTGACGTCATTTCGCACGCCTATGCCTCTCGCTATCGAATTTTGCCGATCAGCGTCAGCTCAGAACAGGTCCAGTTTGCGACCAGTGAGCCGTTTGCCACCGATTGGATCGACGACCTGAAACATATCCTCAGGCGCGATATTGACCTCTGCGTTGCCAGCCCAGTCGACATCAATCGCTATTTGATGGAGTTCTACGGCGTCAATCGTTCGGTGAAAAAAGCCAGCGATGCGAAAATGACGGCTGAGGGCGATGCTGTCATCAATTTTGAGCAGCTGTTGAACCTGGGAGAGGCCGGCAAGCTAGGTGCTGACGATCACCACATCGTGCATATCGTGGACTGGTTGTTGCAGTTTGCCTTTGAGCAGCGCGCATCGGATATCCACCTTGAACCGCGGCGCGAAATGTCCAATATCCGTTTTCGCATCGATGGCCACTTGCACACGGTGTACAAAATACCGACGCCAGTGATGGCTGCGGTGACTAGCCGCATCAAGATCCTGGGGCGCATGGATGTGGCAGAAAAGCGTCGACCTCAGGATGGTCGCATCAAGACACGCACGCCAATTGGTCAGGAAGTAGAGCTGCGCCTGTCAACCATGCCTACCGCGTTTGGTGAAAAGTGCGTGATGCGCATTTTCGATCCGGAAGTGGTGGCCAAGGACTTTGGCTACCTCGGTTTCAGTCAACGCGAAACCGAAATTTGGCGCCACATGATCGAACGCCCGCACGGTATCGTTTTGGTCACTGGCCCCACCGGATCGGGCAAGACCACCACGCTTTACTCAACGCTGAAGTATCTGGCTCGACCGGATCTGAACTTGTGCACCATTGAAGATCCGATCGAAATGGTCTCCGGCGACTTCAACCAAATGCAAGTCCACCACGCCATCGGCCTCGATTTCGCCGCCGGTGTGCGCACGCTGATGAGACAGGACCCGGACATCATCATGGTTGGAGAGATTCGCGACCTGGAGACGGCGCAAATGGCGATTCAAGCGTCACTCACCGGTCATCTGGTGCTGTCGACCTTGCACACCAATGACGCGCCCTCGGCCCTGGTTCGGTTATTGAACATCGGTGTTCCGCACTATTTGCTGCAAGGCACGCTGGCCGGCATCACCGCGCAACGACTGGTTAGAACACTGTGTCCGCACTGCCGCAAACCGACCGATACCGATACCGATGAATGGGAGTCGCTGGTCCATCCATGGACGGCAAAGCCTCCAAAGCAGGTGATGAAGGGCGTTGGCTGCGTGGAGTGTCGCAAGACCGGCTTCCTGGGTCGAACCGGCATCTACGAGATGCTGCCATTTGATCAAAAAATGCGCGACGCTGTACGCGCCGACTCCGGCATCAGCGAGCTACAGAAAGTTGCCCGGGAAGAGGGCATGCGACCACTGCGCCTGGGTGCCGCTGAATTGGTGGGCAAAGGAAAAAGTACCATTGCCGAGGTGTCCAAGGTGTTGCCGCCGGAGTACAGCACTTCGACATGACACAGGTTCTATTAATCCAAACCGGCAACACCTTGCCGAGCATTGCCGAGAAGGAAGAGGATTTTGACCTTTGGTTCAAACGCAGCATGGCACCCGCTGTGCTCGACGTTCGACAAGTCCACAATCAACAGGCTTTGCCCGATCCGGGCCAGGTTACCGCAGCGGTCGTTACCGGTTCTCCGGCGATGGTCAGCCATCGACATCCATGGTCTGAACAAACAGCGGCATGGATACGAGAATTCGTGCCCTTGGGTCGACCATTGCTGGGGGTCTGTTATGGGCACCAACTCATAGCCCACGCACTGGGCGGCATGGTTGGACCCAACCCGCATGGTCGCGGCATTGGTACCGTTGGCGTCACGTTTGAATCAACGGCAAGCGGTGATGCGCTGTTCGGCGGCTTGGTTGGTGCTACCGTGAATGCACAAATCAGTCACGTTGAAGCTGTTCTAGAGCGGCCACCAGGCGCTGTGGCAATTGGTCGATGCGATCATGATCCCAATCACGTGTTGCAGTTTGGGCCGTGTACATGGGGCGTACAGTTTCACCCAGAGTTTACAGAATCGATCACTCGTGGCTACGTACAAGGACGGATCCAGGCACTGCAAGCTGAAGGTATCGATACTGACGCCGTTATGGCTAGTATCGTAGACACGCCGGTCGCAGCGGCGTTATTGAGCAAATTTATTGAGATTGTGGGAATCAGAAATGCCGCATAGTCAGTTGTTAACAAGCCTGGTTCTGGCATTTTTCCTGAACCAAACCGCTCTGGCAGAGACCGTCGTCGAGATCCATCCCAGCGATTTGCAGCAGGTAAGGCAAATGCTGCAGGCAAACCCGCTGACAACGACAACGGACCGCGGCAACATTGTACTGATGCGGCTTGATGATTCGCAGCGTCAGCTGCTGCAACAAAGCGCTATCAATTTTCGTGTAAATACCGATGAAACCCTGGCCTTCAATGCCGACCTGGCCGTTCGTGGCGTTGGTACCATTCCCGGCTATGCCTGCTATCGAACGGTAGAACAAACATACGCTGATCTGGCCGATCTGGCTGCTGCCAATCCGACGCTGGCGAGCTGGCATGACATTGGCGATAGTTGGGAAAAAGCTCAAGGCCTGGGTGGTCATGACGTTATGGCGCTGACCATTTCCGCCAACAGTGGCACATTGGGTGGAAAAGCGCCGCTGGTCATCATCGCGGCGATGCATGCACGGGAATTGGTTACGGCGGAGACTGCAACTCGTTTCGCCGAACACCTGATCAACAACTATGGATCAGATCCGGATATCACCTGGATCCTGGACCACCGCATCATTCACATCGTTCCACAGCTCAATCCCGATGGTCGGTTGGACGTCGAACAAGGCGATCTGTGGCGGCGCAAGAACGCCGATGTCGACTGGTGTCCGACCGATGACTTTGGTGTGGATCTGAATCGAAACTCTAGTTTTGCCTTTGGTGGCGGTGGGTCATCGGGATTCTCTTGCGATCCAACGTTTCGCGGACCCTCGGCGGCTTCGGAACCCGAAATTGCTGCCATCGAAGCGGCAATGGTCAATTGGTTTGAAGACCAAAGAGGCACGTCAATTAACGACCCGGCGCCGGCCGATACCGAAGGCGTATTCATTTCCTTGCATTCATATGGACAACTGGTTCTGTTTGCCTGGGAATTCGACGATATGCCTGCTCCGAACAAGACAGAGATGGAAACCCTGGCCCGGAAATTCGGTTACTACAACGACTATCAGGCCTGCCAGGATTGCCTGTACTCGGCAGCTGGCACGACGCCTGATCAGGCCTATGGTGAATATGGTGTTGCTGCGTACACATTCGAATTGGGAACCAGCTTTCATCAAAGTTGCAACGCGTTCGAAAACACCATCTATCCCGACAACCTGGAGGCCCTGGTGTATGCAGCGAAGGCCGCGCGACGTCCCTATCAGGAACCACAAGGCCCAGAGGCTTATAGTGTTGCCATTGAAAAGCCACTCGGTGAAGCGATGGCTACATTGACTGCGGTAGTTGACGACACCCGTTTCGACAGCAATGGCTGGGGCAACGAACCCGTGCAGACGATCGCCAGTGTGGTCTACAGTATCGATGTTGCGCCCTGGATGGCTGCCGGTACTGCGATGCAGCCGGTTGATGGCACTTTCGACAATTCTGTTGAAGCCGTGACAGCGAGTATAGACACCAGTGCGTTGGCCTATGGTGACCATCTGGTCTACGTCGCCGCCACTGACAGCAATGGCAATACCGGTGTGCCGACGGCCGTGTTCCTGCATGTCGATGATGTGTTTTTCTTGGGCAACTTCGACTAAGAGCAACTCGAAATCGGCAGTGGCGTGGCTGGCTTCGCCTATCGCTGTCCATATTTGACTAGTATGCTGCGGTGGTGAACGTAGACTTCATCACCATGGAACAAGCCACTAACAGCAGCAACTTTGCCGCGCTCGATCCCGAGGTGTTGGAGCAGGCGCGCGTGTCGCGCGATCGTCGTTTCGATGGTCGATTCTACGTCGCTGTACTCACCACGGGCATTTATTGCAGGCCGATTTGTCCGGCGCGCATGCCGCGCCGGGAAAACGTGCGCCTATTCGCATCAGCCGCCGGCGCAGCCGCTGCCGGCTACCGGCCCTGCCGTCGTTGTCGGCCGGAGTATGCGCCGGGTACCGATGCGCCGTCGACCGAGTTGGTTGGACGGGCGATGGCGCGCATTGAATCGGGTTGGTTAGACCATGAATCGCCATCCGAGCTGGCGGGCCATTTCGGCATCAGTCGCCGTCACCTCGACCGACTATTCCAGGAGGTGGTCGGCGCGACTCCAAACGATGTCGCACGAACCAGGCGTTTGCATGCGGCTCGCCGATTATTGGATGTCGACGGCTTGACCTTGAGTGAAATCGCTCTCGCCGCCGGCTTCCCGTCCTACCGCACCTTTGACCGAGAACTACGCCAGGTCTATGGGCTATCGCCCGGTCAACTTCGCAAGGACCCACGACCGCAAGCCAGGTCTGCGGTGAACAAGCTGCAGATTCGTCTGACCCAGCCCTATGATTGGGTTCACTGGCTCGGCTTTATGCGTAGTCGATCGATCGAAGGCATCGAGCAGGTCGATGGCGACAGTTACCAACGGACCACTGAACAGGGATTTCTAAAGATCAACCGCATCAACATGACCGTCGTTAGCGTCGAATTTACCAATCATGAAGGTGCGTTGGCCGAAGATTACCAACAGGTGAAAAAGCTGTTGGACGCTGACGCGCCAGTTGCAACTATCGAAGCGCGACTGGTAGACGCTGGACTGGGTATAGTTGCCAGGCAACCCGGCCTTCGAGTCCCTGGTTGTTGGGACCGGTTTGAGTTGGCCGTTCGCGCCATTGTTGGCCAACAGGTGTCCGTGGCTGGTGCTCGCACCGTACTCGGAAGAATCGTTCGTCGTTTTGGCACCGAGCGCAGCGACGGCAAGTACAACTTCCCGTCACCAGAGCAGCTGGCCCAAGCCGAAACCATCGACCTCAACATGCCGCGTTCACGCGCCAATAGCTTGATTGCACTGAGTCGCCAGGTCGCTGAAGGTGACCTGGATCTGAGCGGAGACATCGAAGCTGTCAAGCAACAGTTACTGGACCTGCCTGGTATCGGTCCGTGGACGGTCGGTTACATCGCCATGCGCGCCTTGGGTGATCCGGATGCCATGCCCCACAACGATCTGGCGCTGGTCAATGCCTGGAAAACCTTAAGCGATCAACCGCTAATGGAAGCGGCGAAGCAATGGCAGCCCTGGCGTGCCTATGCCGCAATGCACCTTTGGAGTCATCAATCATGAATTATTGTTATCACCTATCACCGCTGGGCCCGTTGCTGTTGGTCGGCGATGCTTCGGGGTTGTGGAAAATTGGCTTTCCCGAAGGCAAGGGAAAAGTCGAGCCGAGCGCGGATTGGGTTGAGTCAACATCAGGCCTGGAAACGGCACGGCAACAACTTGACGAATACTTCGCTGGCGATCGACAGGTCTTTGACTTGAAACTAAAGCCACAAGGTACGAATTTTCAGTTGCAAGTATTGGCTGCGCTGCAGACCATCCCGTTTGGCAACACAGCCAGTTACGCCGAAGTGGCCGAAAAAATCGGCCGCCCCAAAGCGGTCCGAGCGGTCGGTGCCGCCAATGGCCGAAATCCGTTACCCATTGTCATCCCCTGTCATCGCGTGATCGGTGCCAATGGTTCACTCACCGGTTTCGGCGGCGGTATGGCGGCCAAGTCTTATCTGTTAAGTTTGGAAGGCGCGCTGCCAGCAACGACGAACCGAGATCTATTTGAGCAAGCCAACAATACAGACAGCTGAAAGTGGATTGGTCATTGCCATGCAGGTCGAGTCTTTTGCCGCCTGTGAGGCTGTTGCGAAACTGCAGCCGTCTCGATACACGGACGTATCGCAGATTTCGATGGGCCCTAAGCCATTGAAATGTAAGGAACCCGATAACCACGCTTCTCGGGTTCCGTGGTGTTGCTAGACCAGGACCGACGATTGCAACACCTTGCTATGCAGAACAAGCGGCCAAATCGAGGTTTCGATGAAAACCATGGTCCCTCAATTGATGCCTGCTCGCCGGCAATTCGATTCCGCCTTCCGTGGCAGAATCCTCATCGCGTTGGACGGTCGAGTCAACTACCCACCTTAGCGAGTCGTTGTTCCAAACCCATCAGCGAATAGTTGATCAATTGCACCGGCCAACTGCACCGCATAAGCACCCCGGCCGCGCGTGAACAGTGCCAAGGTGGTGGCACCGCGATCGATCGCCATATCCCAGATCATCACCGACGGCAGTCCAGCAGTGAACTTTTGCCAGACCGGTTCGGTTGCTGAAACATCATTTGTGAAGTACAGGCCCCAATCGGTGCCAGCGAAGACTTGGCCCGGCATGTTCGGGTTAACCATCACCGAGTTGGCGGGAATATCGGGAAGATTGCCTGATTTGTTGCGCCAGGTGAAAGTGGTGCAAAACGCATCGTCACACTCGACCTCGTAGATGTGGCCTGGTGTGGTCGGTGTATTTGCATCGAAGCCACCGACGGCCGCATAGAAAACATCGGTTCGTGTGCCGTGGGAAACGACATCCATGATCGGTCGGTTTGGTAGGTCAAGGTTGCCATCGGTCAGGTCGACCCAAGTGGCAGAATTCGCGACGCCTTGACCCATACCGAAGCCGACCTGAACGTTGCCGTCGTTGGTTCCTGCAATCGCAATGCTCGGGTCCGGGATAGCGTGACTGAGCTGGTTGATGTAAGAGCGGTCCGCCAAAACGCCTTTGCTTAGATCCGGGCTGTTTGGATACCAGGATGAGCCATTCAAGCCACCAGTGATAGTCTCGAATACTCGGTTGGTAGCTGCCAACATCTGATCGCAGGTGGCGTTCGGGCAATCGTGCTTATGGATCTCAAAAGCGAACAGGAATGGCAACACGCTATCGCTTTCCCACGGCCAATTTGATCCATTGTAGGGGCCGAAGGGGCCGTTGGTGCTGACCGCCATGTTGCCGCGCTGCGATTCTACATACCAACGGTTGCCTTGCTTGGGCTCGATTCGCGCATAGATGCCGTCACCGCCAAATACGTGGGTCCAGCCCACCGCCGAACGCTCGCCTTGGAAGGTGGCCACTGATGAGCCATTGTCCTGGGCACCGCCTGCAGCTGCGCCATCATGTCGGAAGGCGAACTCCTGACTGATGTCACCAGAGTAGAACTCGATGGTAGATAGCGACTCGGTCAATTGGGTGAACTCGACTTGCGTTGCAGAAGGGGCGTCGGCGTTGTCCGAGTAGTAAATTCCGCCATCGCTACCAATCAAGATTCGGGATGGATCGCCATCAACGTAAGCTCGAGAATGGTGGTCAACGTGGACGAAATCCCCAGTGCCCGGTCCGCCAGCATAGCCGCAGGTGACATTGGTGAAGGTATCGCCGCCATTGTCAGAGCGAAAAAGATCAACCGTCGACATGTAAACCGTGTCCGAATCGAGCGGGTCGACCGACAGGCCCTGGTCGTACCAATTCTGCCCCCAATCACCGAAGCAACCCAACAGATCGCTTGCCGTGGCGCGTTGTTGCCAGGTAACGCCGCCATCGGTTGTGCGCCAAACACCTAGCAAACCGCGCGTGCTCGGTGAGGCCACTTCGGCGTAGATAACGTCGTTGTCGGACGGCGCCATGGCGATATCTATCCGGCCCAGCGGGTTGTTTGGAAAGCCAACGCCGCCGCCGGTGCCACCTGGCCAACCGTTATCCGACCGACTTGATAGCGAGAAATCCATTGGGCAGCCACTGACTGGCAATGTGCCATAGTAGATGCCGTTGGCACCGCTCTCAGTTAGATCGGGTTGCACCGTTGTGTTGTGGCCGCGAGTACCAATCGCGACAACAAGCTCAGTATGCGTCGTGCGATCGATGGCCAGCAAACCAGTGGTGTCTTGACGTTGATCACTAAATCCATTGGTGTAGCAGGGGCCATCCCAGTTCTGGCCGGCATCGTATGAAAGGTACAAGCCTGTCTTGGTGCCGACGATCACATTGTCTGAGTCACGCGGGTCAACCACCACCTTGCCGATGGCTTGATACTGTGGGAAATTGCCGGCCGGTTGGTCGTAGACGGCATTGAACACATCCTCGCCCAGAATCTCCCAGCTGGCACCGCCGTTTGTGGTCTTGAGCAGGCCAGCACTACCGAACGAGAAGCTGCCGTAACGCAGGTCGCCGGTGCCGGCATAAAGAATATTCGGATCAGCCGGGTCCATGGTCATGTCGCCGATGGCGATGCTGTTTAGGGATGGGTCGTCGGTGGTTGGAAACCAGGTCGTATTGCTGTCGCAACAGTTCGTCGTTTTCCAAACGCCGCCACCATCGCTGCCGAAATAGGCAACTGAATCATCGCTTGGATCGCTGATGATCACATTGACGCGGCCGCCATAGTTGCTTGACCCACTCTCCAGCGGCTTCGGACCCAATGACACGAAACGGTCATCAGGCAGGATGCCGTCAAAGCCCAAGCCTTTTGCGGCACGCTCAACAACACCGGCAGGCAAGCCCCGCTCGATGGCTTGATCCTGCAGACGAGCCGCTGCAATCCAGCGTCCGTCGAACTGAAATGTTGGGTAGGTCAAGCGAACGGCCCAGTCATCACCATCGGCTGGCGATTTTCCAGGCTTGCGTGGCGTCTCGGCTTCCGGCCACATTGCGATAGTGCCGGCCAGGACCAAAACGGCGGCACATAGCCGCCAGTAAATTGAACTACCCATTCGATTCTCCCACGGAGTTAGTGTTTTTCGATCAGCGCAGCAGTGTGCCACGAATGGTGTGATGAAATGGTGAAAAAGTATTCAAGCTAACAAGACTGCTTCTGCCGTCCGCTCGCAGCACCGGAATGTCTGCTACGATGCGCGATCGATTACCATCAACAAAGAGGGATGTCATGACATTCAAAGGCATGGGTATTGTTGTTGCGCTGCTGGCTAGCTGGGGAGTCAATGCCGCTACCGAACAAGTAAGAGAACTTAACGGCACACTTTATGAAAAGCAGCGGGGCCAATGGATTCAAGTCGAATCCAGTGGTGATCGCTACGCTGTTGATTCTCGCGTCATCACCGTGAAATTTAAGCAAACGGCCGCTCGCAGCTCGCAATCTCAGCTGCATACCGCGATGAGAGGCTTCCCGATTCGCGAAGCGATTACCGGGTTCATCGATGTCGAACTGGCTCCGGATGACGATCCATTGGCTGCAGTTGAGCGTTACCTTGCCAGTGGTCTGGTTGAAGTGGCTGAGCCAAACACTTTTGGTGTGTACCATGCACTACCCGATGATCCCGACTACGGAACACAGTGGTACCTGCCTCAAGTGCGCGCCGAGGTACCTTGGGATTTTGCCACCGGTGATCCGAGTGTGGTGGTCGCGGTGCTCGATTCGGGCACCGAGTTCACGCACGAGGACCTGGGGCTCGGTGCCGATGCGTACCAAAACGTGTGGCTTAACCCAGGCGAAGATGCCTGGAGTGATCCGGATGATCCCACCACAGGCAATGGTATCGACGATGACGGCAATGGTTATGTCGACGACTGGAAAGGCTATGACTTTGACAGTGACAACAACGATGGTAGCGGCTCGTTTTTCCACGGTACCGCGGTGGCCGGCGTGGTGTCGGCAAAGTCCAACAATGGGATAGGTATCGCCAGTGTTGCTGGTGGCTGGAATGGCCCGGGAGCCAAAGTGATGATTGGTGGCGTTGGTGAATCTGGGCCGAATGGCTCGGTTCTCGATGACGCCATTCTTTATGCGGCCGAGAACGGTGCCAACATTGTGCAGATGAGCTTGGGGGTTGGCACCAGCGCTGCCATTGATGCGGCCTTGCAAATGGCCTACGACACTTACGGTGTTTTGATTGTCTGCTCCTCCGGAAACAACGGCGACGATCAGGTTGGATATCCATCCTCTGATGAGCACGTGATTTCAGTTGGAGCAACCAGCCAATCGGATGCTCGAGCGAGCTTTTCTGAGCATGGACCCGGGGTTGAACTATCAGGTCCCGGCACCTCGATTTTCACCTTGGACCTGTTCAATAGCTACGGTTCAACCAGTGGCACATCATTCTCCGCGCCTCTGGTTTCCTCTGTGGCAGCGCTGCTTTGGTCGTACGAACCGAGCTTGACCAATGTCGAGCTTCGGCAGTTGTTGCGAGACACCGCAGCCAGAACCGGGGGTTACGACTATAACTGGAACAAGGCGATGCCCGGTCACTCTTATGAACTGGGCTACGGCCGTGTTGATGCCTACCGAGCACTGTTTGCGCTGCTGCCCGACGTACTACAGGACAACGGGTTCGAGATACCAGGCAACTAATCAAGTTCGGGTTTGGCGCCTGCGTTGAACAGGCGCCCGGCTCAGACACTGTTCGGTCAAACCAGATACCAGTACACCACCAGGAAATGGCAAATCGTGCCGCCCAGGACGAAAAGATGGAACAGGGCGTGGTTATAAGGCAGGGCCTTGATGCTGTAGAGGATGGCACCGAAGGTGTAGGAGATGCCTCCGCCGAAAAGAAGATACAGCCCGGGCGTGGACAGGTTTTGCACCAACGGTTCAATGGCGAACACGATCAACCAGCCCATAAACACATACATGGCGGTGGACAGCCGATCGAAATGTCCGGTGTAGAACAGTCTCAACACCACACCAACGGTGGCCATGGCCCAGGAAATACCGAAGATCCACCAACCAGTCGCACCTTTGAGCGCCAATAAGGAAAACGGCGTGTAGGTGCCAGCAATCAATAGATATATCGTGGCGTGATCAACAATGCGCAGACGCGTCCTTTTGGTGGCGTCACGTTGGCTGTGGTAGGCGGTGGAAGCAGCATACAAGGCGACCATGCTCAGGCCAAAGACGCCGGCACTAATCAGCACTGTGATATCGCCCGAGGGCCAGGCTTTTATCAACAGCAGCACCAAGCCGAGCAAACTCAAACCCAGGCCCAAGGCGTGCGAGGCAATATTCAACCGCTCCTCAACCGCCGGGTAAAAATGGGCAGCAGCGCGGACGCGATCGCTTGGATCACGGTTCAAGGCGGGGTTACTCGAGCTTGTCATCGTCCTTTATTACCGGATCTTCACAGGGCGCTTCGGCTTCGAGATTGACCTTTTCATCGGTGATGCGGGCCAGCATGAACGTGACGACCTGGGTGGTATACACCGGTTCCTTTTCGGCATTCGTTTCCGACGGCATGAACTTCCACTTCTTTACCGCTCTTTCAGCGGCCTTGCCGAACTTGGCAGGCGTTGGGTGCTCAACCAGAATCCGGGTCTCGTCGACCGAACCGTCGCTGTCAATGACAAACCCGATCCGAGCGCAACCCTGGATACCGCGCTTGGCAGCCAGCCTGGGATACTCGGGTGCAACCCTTTTGGCGTGCACCCAATGGCTTCTCAATTGCGTACCATGGAGTGCCAGCAAGTCATCACTATTGCCTGCACCAAGTGAAAGCGCGATCAATAATTCGATCATTTCGTTTCCTTGTATAAGCGGAACGTTAAAGCTGCAGCGCCAATAGCGTTCCTTGCCGAATCGCCCGTTTGGCATCCAATTCGGCGGCTACATCGACGCCACCGATCAAGTGGGTTTCAACGTCAGACCCTTCAATCGCCGCAAAGTCATCCGCCAGCTGACGGGCTGGCAATTGGCCCGCGCAGACGATGACGTGATCGGCCTCGATCAACTGAGGCTCACCGTCGACTTCGATGTGCAAGCCAGCGTCATCAATCTTTGTGTATTGCGCGCCGCTGACCATATCGACCTGACCCTGGCGCAAGGCCAGACGGTGAATCCAGCCAGTGGTTTTTCCCAGACCGCCGCCAGGCTTGGATTTCTTGCGCTGCAGCAAGGTTAGCCTGCGAGCAGGTTTTGCTGGCGCAGCTTCTGTCAGGCCCCCTCGGTCATCACCGTCCAGGTCAATGCCCCACTGCTTGGCGAACTGTTCGATTGTTGGCGGTTGAACGTCGTTTCGTTCGTGCAGCAAGAACTCGGCGACATCAAAGCCAATGCCGCCGGCACCGATAATGGCCACGCGCTCGCCAACTTTGGCCTTGCCACGCAAAACGTCGATGTAACTCAACACCTTGGCGTGCTCGATCCCCGGCAAGGTTAGCTGCCTTGGATTGACCCCTGTGGCGAAAACAACACCGTCAAACCCGCCCGCGACCAGTGAGCCGGCGTCGACCTCCGTTGATAGCTCAAGATTAACGCCGGTCTGCTGCAGTCGACTGCGGTAGTAGCGCAGCGTCTCGTAGAATTCTTCTTTGCCGGGGATCTGCTTGGCCATGTTGAATTGACCACCGATCTCGTTGGCACGATCAAACAGAGTGACTTGATGACCACGTTCCGCTGCGGTGACCGCGCAGGCCAGTCCAGCAGGACCTGCTCCCACCACGGCAATGTTGCGAGGCGTTTTGGTGGGTTGTTGTACGAGTTCCGTTTCATGGCAGGCAAACGGGTTGACCAGGCAGGTGGCCCGTTTTGCCTTGAAGGTGTGATCGAGACAGGCCTGGTTGCAAGCGATGCAGGTGTTGATGTCCTGGCTGCGCCCGGCTTTGGCCTTGGCGACAAAGTCTGCATCTGCGAGGAAGGGCCGGGCCATGGACACCATGTCGGCGTGGCCGTCGGCCAGCACTTTCTCGGCTACCTCGGGCGTGTTGATACGGTTGGTGGTGACCAGCGGAATGGAGACTTCCTTCTTCATTCGCGCCGTGACCCAGGTGAAGCCGGCTCTGGGGACCATGGTCGCAATGGTTGGAATTCTCGCCTCGTGCCAGCCAATGCCGGTATTGATAATGCTGGCACCATCGGCTTCAACCCACTTGGCCAGTTTCACCACCTCATCCCAGCTGGAACCGCCTTCAACCAGGTCAAGCATGGACAGCCGAAAGATGATGATGAAGTCATCGCCGACCGCGGCCCGTGTGCGTTGCACGATCTGCCTGGCCAGTCGGCATCTGTTGGCGTAGTCGCCGCCCCATTCATCGGTTCGCTTGTTGGTGCGAGCGGCGATGAACTGATTGATGAAATAGCCTTCGGAGCCCATGATCTCGACGCCGTCGTAGCCGGCGTCTTGTGCCAAACGTGCGCAACGGACAAAGCCCTTGATCTGTCGCTCCACACCGCCGCTACTAAGTTCGCTGGGCGTAAACGGTGAGATCGGGGATTTCAGTTTGCTGGGGGCGACCGCAAACGGGTGGTAGGCATAGCGACCGGCATGCAGAATCTGCATGCAAATCTTGCCGCCTTCGTCGTGCACCGCGTCTGTGACCAAACGATGCCGCTTGACTTGCCAGCGGCCGACCAGGTTTGAGGCAAACGGGGCCAGCTCACCGCGCAAGGTCGGAGCGATGCCACCGGTGACGATAAGGCCAACGCCACCACGCGCTCGAGCGCCGAGAAAGGCCGCCAGCTTGGGGTAGTTGCTGGCGCGATCTTCCAGCCCCGTATGCATCGAGCCCATCAGAACCCGATTGGCAATTTCGGTGTGCGGCAGCTTTAGTGGTGCCAGCAGCTTGGGATACGTCTGTTCAGTCATGTACCATTACCCTTCCATACGGTGGCGTATTGTTGCGCAAACACGGTAACGGAAGCAAACGAAATGAAAATTGGAATCGCTCTCGGTGGTGGCGGTGCACGCGGCTACGCCCATATTGGCGTATTGAGAGAGCTGGCTGATGCCGGCATCTATCCGGACGTCGTTGCCGGAACGAGTATCGGAGCGATGGTCGGAGCGGCTTATGCTGCCGACCGGCTCGATCGATTCGAGCAGGCCTGGAACGAGGTGTCGGTGAAGGATCTGCCGGGACTGCTCACACCGCGTTGGCCACGCGATGGCCTGTTCAGCGCTAACCGCGGGATGACCTTGCTTGATGAGGTATTGGGCGTGAAGCGCTTCGATCAACTGCGGCGTCCGCTGGCCACGGTGGCGGTCGATCTGATGTCAGGCCAACGGGTGGTGCATACCGAAGGCGACATCATTCCGGCGGTACGAGCCAGCATCGCGATTCCGGTGGTATTCAGCCCAGTGGCAAATGACGATCAGATACTGGTCGACGGCGGCGTGTTGGAACCATTGCCGATCACCGCCTGCCGTCAGTTGGGGGCTGATTTTGTCATTGGCGTGAGTCTGTTTTCCGATTTCAGGCGGCCACCGCGACCGTCATACGAACTGGAAGATTCTTTGAAGAGCTATGCCAATTCTCCCCTTCTAGACTGGTTGGGTAGATTCAAAGGTCGGTCGCATACCCGCCTGGGCATGCTCGAAACCCTGTCAGCGACATTGTCATTGTTTCAACGTGAGCTGACGCGATTGCAGCTCGAAGTCACGCCAGGCGATTATGTGTTTGGACCACCAGTATCACATATTGGCGTGCTGGATTTTCACAAGGCCAAGCCGTTGGGCGACGCTGCGCGGGCTCATGTTCGAGCGCAATTTTCACAACTGCAGAAGAGGCTGTTGCAGACTAAAGCAGCGCGCGATTCAGGGACGTAGCTGAGGTGCGCTGGCGGGCGCGGCGCACAGTAACGGCCGACTTCTGGCACTGGCGTGTTCATGACCAGCGAGGTCATTCTAATGGTGTGTTCAAGACCCTTTTCTTCGTAGTACTGCTGGTATTGCTGATTTGCTCGGCAGGCCAACACACAAGTGTTCACTTGCCCGTGTTCGACTTGCCAATGGTCGGGCTCGGTTGGGTGGAGGAGCTGCTGTCGCTGGTCGTCAGTGCCGCATTGATCGCGGCTGCAATCATGGTTGTTGTTTGTGCCGGCATGATGCTTGGAGGCCTGGTGCTGCTGGCCCTGGTTCTTGTTGGTGGCACCATGGCGTTCGTGTTCTTGCCGATCCTATTGCCACTGGTCTTGGTGATTGCATTGCTGAGCGCATTGCGACCCAGGTATCAGTCGGGCTGATGACTGGCGGCTTGATTGGTGTTTTGCCAGGTTGAACAGAAAGCCTGGAGCCCAAAGAGCAGCTCTAGTTAGAGGTCGTCCACGATTAGCCATCCATGGCTAACGCGGACACGGGCTTCAAGGAGCGCGGTCAGTGAAACCCTTCATTTTTCAATAACTTGAAAATGGCTGGCACTTCCGTGTGCCAGGGCGAGCGCGTCAAAACACCTATTCGTGGACGCGCTCTAGTTAGCCCGAGTAGTACAGGCTGAACGGTCTCACTGCACCCAGAGAAGGGTTTGCTGCGTCCGTTGATCCCAGTCGTTGGTGTCGTCGAGCCTAGACAGACATTGCCCGTATTGGCTAACTTGCTAGTTGTCGCCCGTGAAGGAGAGCTACCGCTGAACGGTACTGATCTGGAAGTCGAGTTGGCCTCTAAGACCCACCAAAGGCTTCACTACTATGAGAGAATCGCCAAAGGTAGGAAGTGAACGTAGTCGCCATCCATGGCGCAACTGTCTCGCTCGAATGAGAGCCCAGCCTCGACATCCATGTCGAGTCGTTCAGCGGGATCGAGTGCCTTTAGGGCACTCGATCAAAATCCGCTTCACCCATCCCTGGCGAAACGTTGGTCTAACGTAGGTAAGCCCAGCCCGCACATCCATGTGCGGTCGTCGCGGGGATCGAGTGCCATTCAAGGCACTCAGCCGCTAAGAAGCTAGGGTGGCAACAACCGTCCCTGGACCGCACCCAGCCCGCACATCCATGTGCGGTCGTTCGCCACCTGCGGCGTGACGTTTAGTCACCCCGCACTACGGTGGCTCACCCAGCCGGAGCCATCATGGCTGCGCCACCCAGTAGCATTGTCAGCAATAGACCAATGACGATACTGATCGCAACAATTACCAAGGCCACGATGACGCCCTGGCTAAAGCCAATCGGAGCGCCCGTGGGCCCGTTGATTTTGTTTCCGTACCAATACCCACCAAACGCAATACCAGCAACCCAACCAATGATGTTGGACAACGAGAACATGGAGCCGTCAGGCGCACCGCCCATTACGGTCATGACAATGGCCGAGATCACCATGGTGACCAGGTAGACCACGAACGTCAGCACGTAGGCTTTGCCATAACCAAGACTGGTTTTGACCACCAACTTGGTGGCAAGCATCAAGAATAGTGCCCCAATTAAACTGCCAATAGCTGCCCCCACAGCAGCCATGATCAACGCCATAATAATAGCCATTTAAGAACCTCCCAATTATAAGATAGACTCCGATCAGGAAACCGAAATCCCGACCATTATTGCACACCGTCGCCAGGTTGCCGTTTTGACGCCCAAAAGGAGCCCCAACTGAATGACACTCGTCGATTGGCTACCGACTCTGGTCGCCCTCGCGGCCTCAATACTGACCTTTTTCTCAGGCTTTGGCCTGGGCACTCTGCTATTGCCGGCCTTTGCCGTGTTCTTTCCGATTGAGATGGCTGTGGCCATGACGGCCGCAGTGCATTTCGCCAACAACCTGTTCAAGCTCGGATTAATGCGCCAGCATGCGCGCTGGGATCTGGTGTTGCGCTTTGGCATTCCGGCGATCGTGGCCGCCTTTGTTGGCGCCTGGGTTTTGACACAGCTGACCGGGCTTGAGCCGTTGCTGCAATGGGACAGCCCGATTGGTCATGCCACCGTGACCTGGCTTGGATTGTCGATAGGTTGTCTGCTGATATTCTTTGCATGGCAGGAGCTGAAGCCTGGTGCTTTGGGAAAACTAATCCCGGTCCGTACTCTACCGATTGGTGGTGCGCTCAGTGGCTTTTTTGGCGGATTGAGTGGTCACCAGGGGGCATTGCGTAGCGTCTTCCTGCTGCATACCGGCGTCGACAAAGCCGCCTTCATTGGCACGGGTGTGGCTTGCGCCGTGTTGATCGACGCCGCTCGTATCGCCACCTATTCAAGTCAGGCCGTTTTCAGCGTCGATTGGCAAAGTCTGATCGGTCCGCTGGCCGCGGCCATGATTGGCGCCTTGCTGGGCAAGCAACTGCTGGAAAAAGTGACCTTGCAGGGTATTCAGAGACTAGTTGCTGTCTTGCTGGTAGTCCTGGGTCTGGCGATGGCGACCGGTTTGCTTTGACTTTGCAGCGTCTAGGACGCGCTCGCTCCGTTACTTAAAAGCGAGCGCGCCCAAAGCTGATTATTGCCAGCTTGCCAATATCACGCAGTTGACCACAACGAAGACAACGCGGTAGCCGGCCTCAATAAAGATCAGTTTCCACGAGTAGTTGTTGAACAGCGAATCGGAGAGCTTGATCATGCCCACCAGACCAATGCCCAGCATCAATCCCAGGTGCAGGCCTGCACGCCAGCCCTCAATCCCCAGATGCCGAATCAGAACAGCCAGCACAATTGCAATGACAATGCCTGCCAGCGCTGTGATCGACATGGCTTTGGCTGCTCCACCCAAATCCTCTTCCTTGTATCCATGCTCGGCCATCCAGGCGTTGGCGAACATTAATGGTGAATACCAAAGACCACCAATGGAGAATGAAACCACAACGGTAACCAAAATAGCCCAGTAGTTGAGCGTCGTCAGATCAATCATTTGTATTGCCCCTCAGCTAATATTGCAGGCCAATAGTACATCGATTTGATCCAACGCGGTTTTGCCGAGGGAAGCTCTGATCAATCCAAGGCACTCGATCCCGGCGAACGCCGGTACAGGACGAGCTGCGTTTGGTAAGGCACAGTGGGCGCTTCGTAGAGAGGCACAGTGGGTGCTACGTAGAATGGCTCGGCGCAGCCATCTATGGCGAGACGTGGTGTGCAGATAGGTACCCCCAGCCTCGA
>BQJN01000006.1 GCA_021604725.1 Lysobacteraceae bacterium
AGTTTGCGGCTCAAAACCACCAAAGGAAACAACGACGTTGTCGTTGCTTGGGTTCGTGTCATCTTGGTGTTCCAAGAACACCAGCAGATCGAATTCGGGGGTCAATCCCGGCAGCACACGAAACGCATACTCGCAGACCTGCGTCTCGCCGGGTTCCAGCTCTGGAATTCGAAATCCGAACCCTACAAACGCTCCTCTGGATTGAGCCATAAGCAGATGACACGGGTCGAATAGCCCTTCTGGTGTTTCGTGTACCGCTTTCTTGGGCAACTCAGACAAAACGACGTAAGCGCCCGTATCGACAATGGGAATCACACCGGCACCTGCGAATTTCGCAGGGGCGATCCCAGGCCCTTCGTTTGTTACGGTAAGCTTGAAAATGCCTGTAGAACCTTCATAGGCAGGGCTTGGATTTGTCTCGACTGAAATGGAGACGTCGAACTCAACTTGGCCCTTTTTGGTCGAGGGCATGTCGACGCTCTGTTGCTTGCTACGTTGACTCAAGTTTGGCGAGGCGGCTTTTCAACAAATCGATGCAGTCTCCCTCGGGATTCTCTTCCACAAGCGCTCGTAGACCACTCAGCCGAGCTGGCGATGAAATAGTTTCCAACGCAATCGCGAGAGCTTCTTGGCAGCCGCGTTCTTCGGGCACAGCGATACTTCGGTCGGGCCGAGTTTTTGAGTACAACGAAGCAAGTGAGTTCCACAACTCGTCATTCTCAGATAGCTTGGGGATCGCCAAGGCTCGAGCAATTCCAGAAGTCGTCTTTGGATGATGCGCCTTGTTCAGATGTTTCAACAGGACCGGAACTGCGACGAAGTAGTCGTTCTTGGCGTTGACCAGATCCCAAACCGATCCAACCTCAATGCCTACTTCCGATAAGTCCTTAAGCAACTCCGCCTCGTCCTCGCGGTAAATTTCGCCCAGAGCAATGAAGCGTTCGTTCTGGCGTTGCCTCATCTGTATGAATTCTGGCTTTTTCTCAAGCTCTGCCATCAATTCCGCTGCTGTTTTGGTCACGCCATGTTCCTAGGTTGAGGCTGGTTTGATAGCGCAGGCGAGCGCGCTGGCCTGATTATTGATCAGTCAATCAACTCTAATCGAGCCACAATTTGCCCAATGTTCTTCCGTGACGATCGCAATTGGGACACCACGGTTGCGGTATTCGATGGCCTTCTCGATCTTTCGGCCGAAGTTCTCGTGTGCCCAGGTGTCCGTTACATATGTTCCGAGCACGAGATAATTCAGGGACTTCGTGACGCTCTTTGCCACCGTGGCGCCTCGAGCCAAAATCGCTTCCTGACAATGTCGTCGAACCCCGAATGCGAATGTTCCGGTGAAAAGGAAAGACCGGCCTTCAAACGTTATGTTGGGCTCCGGCGTATCTATTGGCAGTTTCGTGGACTTACCGAGTTCGCCAACTTCAGAGTCGTCACCCGTAATTCGCCTTAGAATGGAAACTAACTCAGCAGACTCCTCACTATCCAGGATGTCATCTTGGAGCATCATTGTGAGTCTTTCGTAAAGGTTTACAACAACGGGCAAATCCGTTCGCTGCCGCGCCTGAATTAACCAGGTCAGTAGGAAGTCAGCTTCTTCCTTGCAGACCTTTCCGTCTGCCAACATGCCCTTGCTTAGCCCGATGAGTGTGTCGATTGTCCGGTCATCGATACCCTTTCGGTTGAAACGCCTGAACAACTCGTTCATTTCTTCCTCCCTGTATTGTTGACGCAAAAAGTATACCTTATGAGGCAGTTCCAGGTTAAGGCGGTATAGGTACTGGTTCGCAACCAAAAATCCTGGGTGAGCGGGTCAATGGTCGAGTGAGCTAACCTCACTCGACCCCCGCGAACGACTCGCCAAGGAAGGCGAGGCTGGGGGTATATGAAGGGCATGAGATGCGTCATGGATGGCTGCTTGTGGTCGCGTACAAAGCACTCCGAGACGTTGTATTGGTATCGAAGTAGGTGAGTATGATGGCAATAACCATCCATGGACCGCACCCAGCCCGCACATCCATGTGCGGTCGTTCGGCGGCGCCGAGTGCCATTCAAGGCACTCGGCATTAACGCCGCCTCACCCAAGGGATTATGAGTCCCCTGCGTGCTGGCGTAGGAGGCCGCTGAGCGAGTTGGGGAGGAAGCAAAGTTGAGGAGCAGCAAGAAAATGGATTGTTGTTGCCGAGTGAGAGTTGGTTGGCATTGGGCAGGGATGATGGCAACAACCATCCATGGACCGCCTCCAGCCCGCACATCCATGTGCGGTCGTTCGCCACCTGCGGCGTGACGTTTAGTCACCCCGCACTAACGGTGCCTCACCCAGTAGGACTTGAGGTCGGTGTTCCGCGAATGAATTCGCTCCACAGGTCTGTTGTTTGACGGTTCAAGTCTCCGACCAGCGGAGCACAAGCGAGGGAACGGAGTGGGAGGGGGTGCTAGCAAGAAAATGGTGGGCCCGGTAGGACTTGAACCTACGACCAAGGGATTATGAGTCCCCTGCTCTAACCAACTGAGCTACAGGCCCATTTTCGAGTGTCCGATAAAGAAAACGGACGTTTTCAGAGCTTGGTGCCAGCCAAGCCCTATCGCAATTCCTTCGCGAGAAACCCAACAGCGGATGCGCATTTCTCCAAACCTGGCGTTCAGCCAGGCCTAACTCTCTTTTCCTTTGCGCCTCTGCGCGAGACATTTCTTCCCGCGTCAGCGGCAATCAACGCTTTCTTTCTTCCTTCGCGAGCTTCGCGCCTTAGCGAGAAACCCAACAGCGGACGCGTACCATTCAATGCTGGCGTTTAGCCAGGCCTATATCTTCCTCTTCCTTTGCGCCTTTGCTTCTTTGCGCGAGACATCTCTTCCCGCGTCAGCGGCAATCAACGCTTTCTTTCTTCCTTCGCGAGCTTCGCGCCTTCGCGAGAAACCCAACAGCGGACGCGTACTATTCAAACCTGGCGTTCAGCCAGGCCTATATCTTCCTCTTCCTTGCGCCTTTGCTTCTTTGCGCTGAGACATCTCTCCCCGCGTCAGCGGCAATCAACATCTTTCCCTTCGCGAGAAACTCCTCCCCGCGGCAGCGCAAATCCGATGCGTACTTTACTCCAAGTCGAGGAAAGAACGAAGTTGTTCTGATCGGCTGGGGTGACGCAGTTTACGCAAAGCTTTAGCTTCGATCTGACGGATACGTTCGCGGGTGACGTCGAACTGTTTGCCGACTTCTTCCAGCGTGTGGTCCGTGTTCATGTCGATGCCGAAGCGCATGCGCAGGACCTTGGCCTCACGCGGGGTCAGCGATGACAGTACATCGCGGACCGTTTCAGACAGCCCGAAACCGGTGGCCGAGTCGACTGGGGAGTCGATGTTGGCGTCTTCGATGAAATCGCCCAGGTGTGAGTCTTCGTCATCACCGATGGGTGTTTCCATGGAGATCGGCTCTTTGGCGATCTTCAGCACCTTGCGGATCTTGTCTTCCGGCATTTCCATACGCACGGCCAGCTCTTCGGGCAGGGCTTCGCGGCCCATTTCCTGCAGCATCTGGCGCGAGATCCGGTTTAGCTTGTTGATCGTTTCGATCATATGCACCGGAATGCGGATGGTGCGGGCCTGGTCAGCGATCGAGCGGGTGATGGCCTGACGAATCCACCAGGTGGCATAAGTCGAGAACTTGTAGCCACGGCGGTACTCGAACTTGTCGACCGCTTTCATCAAACCAATGTTGCCTTCCTGGATCAGATCGAGGAATTGCAGGCCACGGTTGGTGTACTTCTTGGCGATCGAGATCACCAGGCGCAGGTTGGCCTCAACCATCTCTTTCTTGGCGCGGCGGGCCTTGGCCTCACCGATCGACATGGAGCGGTTGATTTCCTTGACCTCGGAGGTCTTCAACTGCACCGTGCCTTCGTTGGCCAGTAGCTTGCGCTGGACGCGGACGATTTCGTCAGCGACCTCGGCCAGCTTCTTGGAGTAGGGTGCTTTGGCAGCGACGTGTTCTTGCGCCCAATCCAGCTTGGTTTCGTTTTCTGGAAAGGTCTTCAAGAAGGTGCGGCGCGGCATGCCGGCGGTACGGATGCACATTTCCATGATCGCGCGTTCGTGCGTTCGGACCCGCGATACCGTGTAACGCAGCTGGGAAACGCAACCCTCGACCATGCGCGGCGACAGCTTCATTTCCATAAACAAGCCGCTCATTTCTTCGCGTAGCTCGTCAAGGCGATCATGCACCAGACCATGCTTTTCTACGATGGCCTGGAACTCTTCGATGCATTTGCGCATCTTGTCCATGTGTTCGGCGATCAGTTCAAGATCGGGCCCGGTATCAACCGGTTCTTCGTCCTCATCATCATCGTCGTCATCATCGGCACTGCGCGTCTTTGGCTGGGCGATGCCGAGGTCTTCGCCAACAAAGCCGTCGCCGGCGATGATGTCGGTGATGCGGTTGCCGCCGTCTACAAACAGCTCATATTCGCGCAGCAGCAACAAGATGGTGGCCGGGAAGCGCGAGATTGAGCGCAGAACCTGGTTCAAGCCTTCTTCGATGCGCTTGGCGATGGCAATTTCGCCTTCGCGAGTCAGCAGCTCAACCGTGCCCATCTCGCGCATGTACATGCGCACTGGATCGGTGGTTCGGCCAATCTCGGAGTCGACAGCGGCCAATGCGGCGGCCGCTTCTTCAGCGGCTTCGTCGTCGGTGTCCGAGTCGCTGGACAGCATCAGGGTGTCAGCATCGGGCGCTTCTTCAAGCACCTGTATGCCCATGTCATTGATCATGTTGACGACATCTTCGATCTGTTCTGGATCGACGATCTCGTCGGGAAGGGAGTCATTCACCTCAGCGTAGGTGAGATAACCCTGCTCCTTACCTTTGGTGATAAGAAGTTTTAACTGCGATTGTTGTTGCTGGTCCATTGGCCGTCCGAATCCGCCCACATTAGTGGGTCTTCGAAGTATAAATAGGCAATGCTGCCCGATGGCTTGACTCGATGTTAACGAGCGCTCGCCAGTTCGGTCAGACACGCCATGAGTTCGTGTTTTTCCTCGGCATCCAGGTCAGCGCGGGTTTGCTTTTCCTGCAATTGGGTGACGCGTTGTTTCAGATGTGCCTTGCGTAAGGCCTCTATCGCGTCGGTGAGTTCCGCGGCCAGGTCCGTCTCCTCATCGAGTAGTATTGATGCCGCCAACTTCACCAGATGTCTGGCTTCATCGCGGTCATCCCACAACTCAATCACGGAGCCGGTTTTAAGATTAGGTCGTTCGTGCAAAAAATCAACCAGTTTTAATAAAAGATTAACTCCTGGCATGTCTAATTGGGCCAAAAAGCCGGCATTTTCGACTTTTGCGGCCAATTCCGGCTGTGCCAACAGGCAGGAAATGGCGGAACGTACCAGGGTTCTTCGAGCAGGTGCCGAGCTTTGCCGAGTACGCTCCATCGGTGGCCTACTGATTTGACGCTCCATACGCGCGGTGCGTTGCAGGCGCTCAAACATCAGATCGCGGAAGCTGCCATCTGGAATCTTTTCCAGGGCCGGCCGGGCCAGGGCCACCAGTCGCGACCGTCCATCGAGTGAATGCAGATCGACCTGATCGGAAAAGTGATCGAAAAAGTAGTCGGACAAGGGCGTGGCGGCCTGTCGCAAAGCAAGGAAGGCTTCAGCCCCTTTGTTTTGCACCAGGGAGTCCGGGTCTTCGCCTTGTGGCAGAAACAGGAAGCTGGCCTGACGACCCTCACGCAAGCGGGGTAGCAGTGCTTCTACCGCTTTCCAGGCGGCACGACGGCCGGCGTTGTCACCATCGAAGCAGCAGATCACGTGGGGCGCAGTCCGAAACAGCAGCTCGGCATGATCGGACGTGGTGGCGGTGCCAAGCGTAGCGACGGCATCGCGAATGCCCGCCTGCGCCAGACCAATCACATCCATGTAGCCTTCGACCACCATCACCTCACCGCCATGGCGGCAGGCCGCCATCGCATTGCTGAGCCCGTACAGCTGTCGCCCCTTGTGGAATAGCGGTGTTTCTGGCGAGTTCAAATACTTGGGACCGTCGTCGTCACTGCCCAAAGTGCGCCCGCCGAAGGCCACCGGCCGACCGCGCCGATCATTGATCGGAAACATCAAGCGATCGCGAAAACGATCGTAGGCGCGGCCTTTTTCAGTGCCGCTCAAGAGGCCTGCGTTGTCCATGGTCTCCTTGGAGAATCCCTGGTCGCGCAGATAGTCCATCAAACCGTTCCAGCCCTTGGGGGCGTAGCCAAGACCAAACTCCTGGGCGGTCGCGCCGCTAATGCCGCGGTTTTTTAGATAGGGAACGGCAGGCGAGTTTTTTAGCTGACGGCGGAAAAACTGGTCAGCTGCGGCCACCACCTTGAACAGGTCGGTGTCAATTTTCGGTGCCGGCGCGCCTTCGCGCGGTACAGGCAAGCTGATCGATCGCGCCAATTCTTCGATGGCGTCAACGAAATCGAGGCCATCGTATTCCATGGTGAAGCCAATCGCGGTGCCATGCGCGCCGCAGCCAAAGCAATGGTAGAACTGCTTCTGTGGGCTAACCGTAAAGGAGGGCGTCTTCTCGTCGTGAAACGGGCATAAGGCATGGAACTCGCGTCCGGCGCGTTTCATCTGCAGCCGAGAGCCAATCACCTCGACGATGTCGATGCGATCGAGCAAGTCGGCAATGAAAGACTCCGGAATACGGCTCATGGGGATGCATCATAAGCCAATGCGAGGCTGCTGAAATAGCCCGGTGGCCGATCAATGAAACTTGCGGAGGCGATATGGATTGGAACACAGCTCTGGCTTGCAGAGCAGTTCGAATCCGAGACTTTCCTTATGTCAGTCGGCCGCGGACTTGGCCACTGATCTGGCCCATGTCAGCGCGACCCTGAACTTGCGGCTTGAGCAGCCCCATCACCTTGCCCATGTCCTGCATGGACTGGGCGCCTGATTCGGCGATGGCCTGGTCGATCAGCTGACTGATTTCCTGTTCACTCAACTGCTCGGGCAGGTAGGTGGATAGCACTTCCATCTCCGCCTTCTCTTGCGCTGCAAGATCGTCGCGGCCGGCCTGGGTAAATTGCTCGAAAGAGTCCTTGCGCTGCTTCAGCATTTTGTCGACCAACGCCAGCACGTCGGCATCGGTCAGTTCGATGCGCTCATCAACTTCACGCTGTTTGATGGCAGCCAGCGCCATGCGAATGGTGCCCAGGCGCGACTTGTCGCCGGCACGCATAGCCGCCTTCATGTCATCGGTTAGACGACTCTTCAGGGACATTAGAATTTACCCGGTCAGGTGGATGCGGTGTAAGAGCTTGGACTCTTAGTACAGGCGGCGACGGCGGGCGTTGTCGCGTGACAGGCGACGCAGATGACGCTTGACTGCGGCAGCTTGCTTGCGCTTGCGCTCCTGGGTCGGCTTCTCGTAAGACTCTCGGCGACGGCTTTCTGAAAGAATACCGGCCTTCTCGCATGAGCGCTTGAATCGACGCAGAGCATACTCTAACGGCTCATTCTCGCGAACTTTGATATTTGGCATGAATTTTCCTAAAACTGACCCCCAAAGGGGTCGGGCAAAAAAGAGCCGGCTATTTTAGCGTGTCCTTTACGCCCAATGCAAAGGTGATTTTCGATAATTTCGTCAATTAAGGCTGCAAATGCGGAAAAAGCGGTCAGCCACGCCAGCAGTAGTGCGGTCAAAGCACAGCACTCAGTGGTTCCATCAGAGGGTGTGCCATAGTCCGTCCTGCACTAGCAACACAACGCAACCCGAGAAGCGCGGTTATCGGGTTCCTTACATTTCAATGAGTTAAAACCCAGTGACATGGCGATAGGTCCATGTATCGCACGAGGCTGTAGTTTCGCGACAGCCTCATCACGTCGTAGTGGGTGGTTTTACTTCGAGCCAGAAGGTGACCGGCCCATCATTAATCAGAGCCACTTGCATGTCAGCACCGAACTGACCGGTTTGCACATCGGGCAGAACGCCGCGGGCCTCATCAACGGCATACTCGAACAAGGCTTGACCAATGGCCGGTTCGGCCGCAGTAGAGAAGCCTGGGCGATTGCCTTTGCTGGTGTCTGCGGCCAGTGTGAATTGAGGGACCAGAAGTAGTCCGCCAGAGACATCGACAACACTTAGGTTCATTCGACCTTGCTCATCGGAGAACACACGGTAATTGAGCAAGCGCTGCACCAGGCGCTTCGCTTGTTGTTCGGTATCGCCGCGGGACACACCGATCAGCGCGACCAGGCCGCCTTCGATCGAGCCGATGGTCTGACCGTGGACGTCAACACGACCGGTCTTCACCCTTTGGATCAGCGCAATCACAGCCAATGCCTTTCATTCAATGAGGGGCAGTCGATTGTCCAGTCAACGGCGCTGTCTTGCAAATCGGGCGGCGTGTCTGGGTTCGTTTGCCAACCGAACAGGGCGTTTCTTATTGGCGTCGACTTGCTTAGACTGGCAGTGCACATGCGCAAGCCAGGCCAGGACAGATTCTTTCAACACAATGAAGCGCGTCACCCATGCGATTAAACAAACACTACTAACTGGTGTCGCCGCTTGCATGCGGATGCTAATGCCTGTGATGGCCGCCATGCCGCTGTCGGTGATGCGTGGTCTGGGCGATCTGACCGGTTGGCTGGTCTATGTCCTGCCCATCCGTTCCAGTCAGATCAGTCGTCGCAACATCGAACTTTGCTTTCCGGAAATGGACGCGACACAACAGCGCCGCCTGGTGCACAAATCGCTGCGCAACGATGGCCGGACCATGCTCGAGATGCCGCGGTTATGGCGCCGCCATCAAACGGTTGACCTTGATATCGGCAACTTCGATGAGGTGCGCCAGCGGGCAGAGACGGAAGGCAAGGGTGCTCTGATTCTGGCACCTCACCTGGGTTCGTGGGAGGCGTTGACGCCGGTTTTGCATCAGTTGCCAGGATTTGCCTACCTTTATCGACCGCCAGACAACCCAATGGTGGCACGCCTTATCGTCGGTCAGCGGGCGCAGTCGCAAGCCGAAGCGGTGCCGGCTGACAGCAGCGGCATGCGACGATTGTTTCGCATTGCCTCGGCAGGGCGGTGCATTGGCATCTTGCCTGATCAGAAACCAAAACGCGGTGGCAAGGGCGTCGACGCACCGTTCTTTGGCATCCCAACGCCGACCATGGTTTTGGTCGCAAAACTGATCCAGCGCTACCAGATGCCAAGTTACTACGCGGTATGCTTGCGCGAAGGTGGCCGCTATCGCGTGCTGTTCGAGCCGACACCGGCCGAGATAGCAGATCCTGACCCGTTGGCTTCGGCCAGCGCCATGAACCTGGGAATTGAGCAACTGGTGCGACGCTGCCCTGAACAGTACCAGTGGAGCTACCGCCGATTTCCAAGAGCCCTTTATTGAACTCGCTCACCAAGGTGATCAGCCCATGCGCAATCTTGCATTAATACTTTTGCTACTCACTAGCGGCCTGGCCTGGGCAGAAGAGCCTGAGCTCGGACCGCTAATCGAAGGCTATGGGCCGACATATTCAATCTCGGATAAAGATGTCGCTTTGCCCAAAGATCAGCATTACAAAGCCGTTTTCGACCTCGCCGACTACGCAGGTGCACCTGAGTCGCTCAATCGCTCACTGGAAAGCGTTGCCCGATTCTTGAACATGCATGTACGCAATGGGGTCAAGCCGGAAGCGATGGATTTGGCAGTCGTTGTGCATGGCGCAGCGGTCCAGAGCCTGCTGAATAACGACGCCTATCGGCAGCGCCATGGCCAAGACAATCCCAGTCTCGACCTGTTGACCAAGCTGCACGACGCTGGTGTGCAGGTCTACGTCTGTGGACAGTCCCTCGCTTTTCGGGGTGTTGCCAAGACCGAATTGGCTGAGCCTGTGCAATTGAGCCTTTCGGCGATGACGATGCTGACCGTGCTGCAGTCGCAAGGGTATGCCTTACTGCCGTGGTAGCGCTTCGATCGAGGTCAATCTTCGACCAGGTCCTGTAGATCTTCCGTCAAATCGGCCAGTTCGTCCAACAGGTGATCTTTCTGCTTGGCATCGAGTGACGCTGCAAGGTCCACCGTAAGTTGGATTCGAAGCCGGTCGTTTGCCTTGTTGGCGCTGCGGTATTGCTCTGACCACCATTGTTCTGGCTTGATAAACAGCGCGTCGATTTGTGACTGGAAGTCAGCTTGGGGGCCATGGCGCATTTCCAATGCGGCTTCGAATTTTTGCAGCCATTGTCGGCGGTGCTGCAGTTCCATCGCCGACAGGTCGATGACTTCGCTGGCTGTTTGTTCGATGCGTAGTTTTTGATCGTCTCGAAGCGACCCCCACCATTTGTCGAAGAAGTCTTCCAGATTCTCTTGTCGCTTTTCGATGCGCTCTTGCTGTGTTCGTTCGACCAAAGCTTCCTCATCATCCGCTATGTCATCTCGCAGCTTTCTGAGCAGGTGGTCAATTTGCTCAGACCGCAGGTCTATCAATACATCAGCAGCAATTGGGCTGAGCTGGGCCATCGCTGACTGCCAAATCTGAATCAAATCTTGTGTCGTGCGATCAACCAGGGCGTAGTCCAACGTATCGGACTCAATCGCTGCACTGACCGCTTTCAATTGATTGATGTGCTGCGGAAGAACTTCTACGCGATGCCATTGGTGCAGTGTCTTGACCTGGTCCTTGAGCAACGCTTTTTGTTGCCGATCCAGGTCGAGGTAGCCATCGATGCGCCACATGATCATGCGGTCAACGAGGTTGTAGCCGATTTTTGTGCCGCAACTGGTGAGCAACAGGCACATGGCCAGGGCAGTGGTGGCTCGCGCCATCATTCGCAATGGTTTATTCATGGTCCCAATCTAACGGAGGCCGCGTTAACACCGCGTGAATAATTCGTTTGCTTACACCTTGATATTGGCCCATTTACCCTGGCGCCAGGACACTACAAAGGTCGCAGTTTGTGCGACGCGATAGATGGCCTGCCAAATCCAGACTGCGGTCAGGCCAAAGCCCCAGATCGGTCCCAGCAGATAAGCACCCGGCAAGAAAAATACCCATTGTGCTACGACCGAGATAACCATCACACGGCGACTGTCACCAGCGCCAAAATGAGCGTGCATGAAAACCATGCCGAAGCTATCGATCCAGATCATTGATGCGGTCAGAAGCAGCGGGATAACCGCCAACTCCAGCGTGTTCGGGTCGTGCAGAAAGACGCCGAGTATAGGTCGGTGAAAGATGGCCAGGGATGCGGCGATGATGGCAATCAGACCCATCGACAGCAGGGCAACGTTCCACGCCCACAGTCGAGCATCGTCAACATCCTTGCGCCCCAGCGCGTTACCTATCAGCGTCGCAGCGCCAATGCCCATACCGAGCGCTGGCAGGACGCCGACCAATGTCAGGTTCATTAGCACATTGGCTGCCGCCAGTTCAGCGGTGCCGATACGACCGATGATCCAGAACAGCGCGACCATACCTGCGGCAAAGAAGAACTGTTGCACACTCGACGGTATCGACAGTCGAAGCATCGTGGCCATGGTGTGTCGGCTAGGCAGGCCGGACAGAAAGCCTTGCGGTCGTGCGTGTCGAATGGCCAGCAGGAAATAGATGGCGGTGCCGACATAGATGGAGATAGTGGTGGCCAGCCCAGCACCAAATACGCCCAGTTTGGGGGCACCCAGGTTGCCGTAGATCAACACCCAGTTGAGGAATATATTCAGCACATGCATGGTGACGATAGTGCGCAAATAAAGACCGGTCCTGTGAATTGCGCTCCAATAACCACGAAATGCGAAATTCATGCCGACGCCGACCATGGCAGCCAGGCGTATTTGCAGATAGGGCGTGCCGTGCTCGACGACCTTGGGATCGCCACTGAGCCAGGAGAAAATCTCGGGCGAAAACAGAATCAGGAATGCGGCCAGCGGGACGCCAAAGCCAAACGCCATCAATAGGCCGCCGTCCAGTGGCACTGCCATTTCCGACTCACGTCCCTCGCCTAGACGCCGCGCCGCCATGGCTTGTACGCCGGTGGATAGTCCAAGCACAAAAGCAACGGCCATGAAGTTGGCAAAGCTGCCAATGCCAGTGGCGGCCAAAGCCGCATCCCCCAAAGACCCAACCATCGCGGTGTCGACCAGGTTCAGGACATTCTGCGAGGCCATGCCGCCGATAATCGGCAACGCAATGCCGAGAATTTTCTGACGGCGGGAAAGGTTTGGAAAAAGGTTGGCCCAGGCTTGACTGGACTGGCTCACGAGTTGTCGCCCGCGGCACCAATCCAGGCTTGTGGTATCGCCAGCGCGGCGCGATGAGTGGCCGCATTGTAATACTGCGTTTTCAAGGGGGTGACATCAATTGACCTGAATGAGGTGAGATCGAGGCCGGTAGCCGCCAGTGTGCCGCTCCACCACCCGCTGGGGTAACACGGTTGTGGAAACAGTACCGGGTGACGATCAACGAACCCTGCGTCACCCATGGCCTGGCGCATGTCGAGGTGCAGTTGACGGTGTATCAGCGGTGATTCTGATTGTTGTATCAGCAGGCCGTTGGGGCGGAGTGCGCGGCGGCAATTGCTGTAGAAGGCGACATTGAACAGGCCTTCGCCGGGGCCAATTGGGTCGGTGCTGTCGACAATGATGACATCCAGCGAGTCTTCTTCGGCATTGGCCATCCAGGCCACAGCATCATCAAAAACAAACTGGGCCCGAGGGTCATCGTTCGCTTCACACAACTCGGGGAAGTACTGTTCAGATAGCCGAGTCACGCGCTCATCAATTTCAATTTGTGTCACGGATTGAACAGAGCTGTGTTTGAGTACTTCGCGCAAGGTGCCGCAGTCGCCGCCACCAACGATAGCGACCGCTTGCGGATCGGCATGCGTCAGCAACGGGCAGTGCGCCATCACCTCGTGATAGAGATAATTTTCACGGGTGGTCAGCATGACGCAGCCGTCGATCACCATCAGGTGCCCGAAATCGGTGGTGTCATAAATCTCAATGCGTTGAAACGGGGTCTGCTCATCATGCAGCAGGCCACGAATTCTGAAACTCAGAGCTGTGCCGGAGCGTGCGTCAATTTCCGTAAACCAATCGCTACCAAGTCCCATTATTAATCCTAAGCCGTTGGTGAATTTGATCGACTGACATCATACCGTCAATGCCGTGTGTCGACGGTATGTTACGTTGACTTCGGATGCGGCGTTTGGTTCCGATGGACTTCCGCCTGTGATTGCGTGTAGTGTATGAGTATCCGGTAGGAGGCTTACATGGCAGGCTTTTCCCTCGCGCTGGCCGAGGAGCAACCGGCAACCGAAGCACCAGGTTGGAAGGTGCTGGTGGTTGACGATGATGAAGCGGTTCACCAGGTTACACGCCTGGTGCTAGCCGATTTCGAGTTTGACCAACGCCCCATCGAGTTTGTCTCAGCGTATTCAGCCCGCGAAGCGCGCGAGCTGATGGAGCAGCACGAAGACATCGCCCTCATTTTGCTCGACGTCATCATGGAGACCGAGCAGTCTGGCCTGGAGTTGGTCCACCACGTTCGCGAAGTGCTCGGCAATCGCTCAGTTCGTATCGTGTTGCGTACCGGTCAACCGGGTCACGCTCCGCCTGAACGCGTCATTGTCGCTTACGACATCAATGGCTATCGCGAGAAAACCGAACTTACGGCGCAGCGGCTGTTCACCACGGTCTATGCATCACTGCGTTCTTATCGCGACATTCAAACGATTCAAAAAAACAAGACCGACCTCGAGCGCTTAATCAACTCGTCAGCGAAAATATTTCGTCATGAAACCACGGGCGATCTGGCCGGGGCTGTCACCGCCGAGCTTGGTGGGTTGTTGAAGCTGGATCGGGGCTTGGTCGAAGCAAGGATAGTGGCTGAGGGTGAGTATGAGATCGTCCGTAGCACCGGTCACTACGCTGCAATGGATGACAGGCAGCTGCCGCTTTGCGTGACAAGGTTGCTCACTGAGGCGGCACAAGAGCGCACCAATGTTTTTAGCAAGCAAGCTTGCGCCTTGTATGTGAAAAGCGGCGGTGGCGACAGCGCGACATCGTGCTATCTGCTTGCGGGCGAGACTGATCGGCCGCTGGATCAATGGCAACAACGGGTGGCTGAAATGTTCTGCCGCAATGTGTCCATTGCGCTGCGCAACACCGAGCTGCATCGCGATCTGACCGAGACTCAAAATGAGATGGTCTATTTGCTGGCAGATGCGGTCGAGAGTCGATCACAAGAAACGGGCAATCACGTGAAGCGTGTCGCCAAACAGTCCCATTTATTGGCTTCCGCCCTGGGCTTGAGTTCCGATTACTGTGAGCTGCTTGAACTGGCGGCGCCGTTGCATGACATTGGAAAAATCGCAATTCCCGATGACATCCTGGCCAAGCCTGGTGCACACAGTGAACAGGAATCGGTCATCATGCGCACGCATGCCAAGTTGGGCTCCGACATTCTGAGCCGTTCAACTCGCCCAGCGATTCAATTGGCGGCAGAAATTTGCCGCTCGCACCACGAAAACTGGGACGGCACCGGCTATCCGGGGAAATTGAAAGCGGAGGCGATTCCAATCTCTGGACGGATCGTGGCCGTGGCCGATGTGTTTGATGCTCTTGGCAGCCGGCGCTGCTACAAGGAGCCTTGGGAAGAAGATGACATCAAACGTTTTTTTGCCGAGCAAAGGGGCAAAAAGTTTGATCCGAAGCTGGTTGATCTGCTGATGGAAAACTGGGACGAGGCCACGGCGATTCGCAACGAGTATCCTGACTCAGAGTAATTGGCGTTTCGTTTCCCTTGTATCGCCGAGGGTGTTGCAGTAGCCCGTCCTGGACTAGCAACACCGCGGCTGTAGCTTCGCAACAGCCGCCGCCCCCGAGGGAATCGGGGTTGAATCAACTGGCTCGAGAATCAAGAGTCTGGGTTAAAGTCCAACGGTACGCCAAACTTGGCCGCTACCCGACCCAGTTGCCGCGGCTCAATTTCGCCCACAATGTTCATGAACACGGCATCGTCTCCGGCACCGCCGGCCATCATTACCGCCATACCAACGACGTTGCCATCGACCATCATCATGTACATGTGAACGACGGACTCTTCCTCACGCACGACCACTGCGCGTTCCCAACCTCGTTGTTCAAGCTGGTTGCCAACGCCCAGGATGTATTGCATCGCTTCATCGCCCTTCTCGGCGTCAACCTCGAACACATTGACTCGAATGGATTGCAGCTTGGACAGGGTGGACGCCAGTTCCGCATCTTCTTCTTCGGTTGCGGCACTCAAAAAGCCCAGCAGAGATGCGCCCAGCGAAATTTCAACCTTCGGGGGTTGGCTGGACAGCACGCCGAGGTCGCCAAATTCGACATATCCGGGGGCATTGCTGCCTTGAGCCAGCAGCGGACCGGCAAACAGCAACCAACACGCTGTGATCAGAGTCAGTTTCATGATGTTTCTCCAGTGTCCACGACCACCTTGCCCAGCCCGCGCTGTAGCGGCTCGACCATGCCGTCATGCAGCCAGTAATGTTCGACCTTGCGTTGTGCCTTGCTGGAAACCTGATCGAGTACCCCCAATGCCACCGCCAGCTCGGTTCGCGCTCGCTCCAATTCGGTAATGCTTGGTGCTGCGGTAGGCTCCGGGCTCTGGCTTACGCCTAATTCGAAGCCAACGCCGACGGCGACTAGCAGGCTGGCGGCCAAAGCCAGGGGGACCAACACACGTTGTCGAAGGTTTGAAGGTCGTTCACCTACTGATTGCAAGATGGCCTGTTCAAGGTGCGATGGACAGTTCAAGTCGGGGGCGCGTAACGCTCCGGCGATGGCACGAGCGCGATCCAGCTCACGCTGCAAAGTTTCATCCAGACGCAGCTGCGACTCAAATAAACGCCGCTCACCAGCTGGAAGCTCATCGTCGAGATAGGCCTCGATGCGTTCATCGAACCAGCGTGTGCCGAGGTTCGGGTCATGTCTGTTATCCATCTGCTTGTTCTCGCAATTCATGGCGCAACATGCGCCTGGCGCGGTGCAAGTACACCTTCACTTGTGACTCGCTCAGATCCAGTGTCTGACCGACGTCGCGGTAACTGTGCCCTTGCACGTCCCGCAACAATATCAGCGAACGGTAGGGCTCTTTCAAATTGGCAACTGCCTCATTCAACGCGTCCTTTAGTTCTGACCGCTCAAGATCATGTTCTGGTTTGGTCTCGGTGATGCCCTCGATCTCGCCACCACCGACAGCCAGCCAGGTGTTGCGGTGCTTGGTGCGCCGCAACTGATCCAGGCAGGCGTTCCGGGTTACTCGAAGCAACCAGGGCATTACCCGTTCGGCCTCGAGTGATTCCAGATGCTGCCACAGCTTGATGAAGGTATCCTGAACTACATCTTCTGCAGCCGAGCGCTCGCCAAGTAGCCGCACGGCCAGCGAATACAGGCGATCCTTGTGCGTTTGGACCAATCGTCGATAGTTCGGTTGCAAAACGGGCAAAATCCTTCAATCTTCAGCCATCATACGCGTGGCAGAGCAGAGAGTTACAAAATGACAGGAAAAAAACGGAGCGTTGGGCGGTGAACCTGAATCAGATCACCATTGGCTGTATTGACTACGCTGCATCAGTCGCTTTCTACAAGGCGTTGGGCCTGAATCAAATTGTCGACTCTCCGCCTCGCTATGCCCGATTTGAATGCGTGGAGGGTGGCACAACCTTGTCTATTCATCACGTTGAACCTGAGCGGCTATCGCCCGGTACCATGATCTATTTCGAGGTGCCTGATGTTGATCAGCGAGTGACCGAATTGGAACAGGCCGGGCTGGTGTTCTCATCACCGCCACGTGACGAAAGGTGGTTGTGGCGAGAGGCTCGGCTGGCCGACCCGGCTGGTAACCCGGTATGCATCTACCATGCCGGCGAGAATCGCCGTAACCCGCCTTGGCGATTGTCGGAGTAGTTGGCGGCTCAGGCTTTGCTGGCGACCAAGGCCTCCCAGATCGGTGTGGCTTCGCGTAGTACGGCGGCATAGGAGCGGCGCTGGCATGCCTGGGCGTAGTAGCGCGCAAGGTTGCTGTAATCGCTGTATGGATAGACCTTCTGTGCGTAAAACAGGGGCGGGATTGCCGCGCAGTCGGCCATGCTGAAGGTGTCGCCAGCCAGCCACTGATGGTCCGCCAGCGCCTGATCAAACTGTTTGTAGGTGATATCCAACAGGCGCTTTGCTTCATCTACCGCAGATGCGTTGCGTTGCTCGGCAGGCTTCCATCCGTCAAACAACATGGTCACCACAGGGTTGTTCAGATAGAGGTCGGCGACCCGGTCCAGGTAGCGTACGTGCCTGGCCGCTTCGGGTTGCGTCGGAATCAATCGCTCGCCGCGGCCGTACTTGTAGTCAATGTACTCAATGATATTGCTTGATTCTGGCAACAGGGTGCCGTCGTCGGTCTCAAGCAGCGGAATCTTGCCGATTGGGTAGAGTTGGCGAAAGTCCGCCTTGACCTCATCGTCTAGCACACGAACGTGGACTGGAACGAATGCGACGCCTTTGTCGAACAGCGCGATGAGGGCCTTTTGAGAGTAGGTAGAGATCGGGAAATAATGGTATTTCATGCTGAAGGTTCCATATCTGGTTCGATGTTGGCGACACACATGTTCCAGCCGTCGCGGTGCTGGTCCAGGTCCTCGCTGGACGGGAACTCACGCTGCCTTAAGGTCAGGCGTGAAGCGCCAGAGTCAGCGCTAAAAAACTGGACATCGACCTCGTTGCTCCAATTATTGCCCAACCAACCCCAGGTAAAGCGCAAGCGGCGGTTCGGAACGATTTCAAGATACGTCCCGGTGACTGTGTGCTCTCCGCTTTGTGTTCGCATTGCAATCGTGTAACGGCCGCCAACAGTCAGATCAACCTGGCACGACAAGATCTCTCCAGCATTAGGGCACATCCATCGCTTGAGGTTTTCGGCCGAAGTCCATTGGCTGAACAGTGTCTCGATGTCCATGTTGAACTGATACTCGAGCTCTAATACATGCATGTGTTTTACTCCAAGATCGAATGGGTACGGCGGTTGGTTCAGAGGTTTTCAAGTCGCGTCAGCCAGAAGTGACGATAGATGCTAATCCAGTCCAGAGCCTCAGTCAGGCTCTCGGCCAGCAGGGAACAGTAGTGGGTCCGCCCGTCGATACGCCGCTGAATAATGCCGGCCTGCTCCAGGACTTTAATGTGCTTGGAAACGGCTGCCAACGACATGTCGAACGGGGCGGCAAGGTCGCCGATGGATTTTTCTCCCTCAGCCAGAGCATGCACCAGATCGCGACGGGTCGAATCGGCGAGGGCGGCAAAGATAGCATCCAGGTGTTGTGTCGACATTGATGACATTTAACCAATGAGTTAAATGTAGTTTACTTGCGTGCAATTAAATATTCAACCAAATAGTTGAATAATGAACTGGGTTCGATGTAAGGCAAGTAGCCAGCTATGGATGGTAGTCTTATACGTGGCATTCGTTGGACCCTTGGTACCACTGACATGACAGCACCGATCAGCTGCGATCTGCATGACCATCTGGAGGTCGCCTGTCTGTACCGTTACCGCTTGCTGATTGAGTTGACGGATCGGACTCAAATCATTGCGCAGGCACGCACCACACTCACCGCTTCGGACAAGACCGAATACTTGATACTGGAGGAGTCTGGCCAGGTGCAGCGCATCCCCATGCATCTGATTGCCTGGATCGAGCCGTTGACCGAGGGGGCTCGATTCGGACGGGTCAACTTCACAAATCGCGCACGCTAGTCGGTAGCCCGCGGATCAGTGCGGCAAATTATTTTTTGAACTAGTATAGTTGTTGGGGGCGCACAAGAGACGCTGACGCAATTACAAAAGAGGGGAGTAATCGAATGAGCAACACCAACAAGTTGGACTGCTTTGATCATGTCGTGGTCTTGATGCTGGAGAACCGCTCGTTCGACAACATGCTGGGCTATTTGTCCAGCAAAGTCGATGGCGTTAAGGGCAAGGGCCTGTCCAACCCGCCACCCACACGTGCCGACGGCAAACCAGTCGATGGGGCAGATCAGGGCAATATCGAGGTTAGCGCCGGGACCGTGATGGATAACCCGAACCCTGATCCCGGTGAGTATTACCCACACGTCAATACGCAGCTGTTCAACTGTGTAGATCCGAGCAGCAACGCGTTTCAAAGCGACTACGCAAAATTTGAGGCCCCCTATAACTTGCCCAACAATTGTGACGCGACGATGCAGGGCTTTGTTCAGGATTACTACAACAACTACGTGGCGACTCAGGGCAAGGAGCCAACCCGCGCTGAATACAGCGTGATCATGAATTGCTTCCCCACCGAGGTGGTTCCTGTTATCTCCGGTCTGGCCGAGAACTTCGCGGTCTTTGATCAGTGGCACTGCGCTGTGCCTAGTCAGACGTTTTGCAATCGATCGTTCTTCAACGCCGGGACCTCCAATGGCCAGGTCGTCAACGCGCCGTTTGACAAGTGGTTGAGCTATGACGCCGAGACCATATTCAACCGTCTTGAGGACAAGGGCATCGATTGGGCCGTCTATTTCGATCCTGAGGACGTTTTTCCGCTGACACTGCTCATTCACTTCAAGAAGCTTTGGCCCTTCATTTTTTCCGATCACTTTCGGCACATGGACCGGTTTTATGAGGACGTCGAGAACGGCAAGCTTCCGGCCTATTCTTTTGTCGAGCCCAGGCTGTTTCTAAATCACAATGATCAGCACCCGCCGATTCAGATTTTCGGCGTGACCCAACCATCGACGGTGACGGCTGGTGAACTGCTCATGAACCAGGTGTATGACGCCATTCGCACGTCGAACTGTCCAACCGGTAGCAACTCGAGCAATACGCTGCTGACCATCACCTACGATGAACATGGTGGGTGCTTTGACCATGTGGCACCGCCTGCAGCGACGCCGCCAAGCGCAACGCCTGGGCAAATGGGCTTCACTTTCGATCGATTGGGCGTGCGCGTGTCAACGGTGATGATTTCAGCCTGGATTGAGAGTGGTACGGTCATTTCCGAAAAGATGCAACACACCTCAATGCTGAAAACCTTGAGCATGAAATGGGATTTCGACGCTTTGACCCCACGTGATGCATCTGCCCCGGATTTTCTTTCCGTGTTTAACCGCGACACGCCGCTGCCGGGTGATCAGTGGCAGACGTTCACACCCTGTGAACAGCCGGCTGCGGCCGAAGGGAAGGACAATCGACAAGTGCCTTTGAACGAACTGCAACGGGCGATTGTAAATACCATCAACTCGATTGGGCAGGATCATCCACCGAAGCCAATCGGAGACGACATGCTGGTCGGAGAGGCACTGGATTTCATGCGTCACAAATGGTCGACGATGAAGCTCAATTGATGATAGTTGGCAAGGTCAACGTAAGAAATTTGCATGGGAGGTGAGATGAACGGTTGATTGATTGCACCCAAGAGAAGGCAAAACTCTGGGAGAAAACCAATGAACCTATCCAACTCGACCAAATCCATACTAATGCTGACCACGGCCGCGCTGATGTCCAATGCTGGCGCACAAAGCCTGGAAGCTGACTACCCCTTGTTGACCGATCTTGCGGACGCCACGGGCAACCATGGCGATATGATTTTGCAAGGAAATCCGGGGCCGCCCGCGCCACCATCGACCGGCATGCCGCTGTGCACAAATGGTATTTACATCAGCCTGATTGATGGCCAGGACATCCAGACGCCAATCCTCAACAATTTCACACTTGACTCGTTCATATTCATCGTTGATTTCAACATCACCGAATTGCCCGACGCCAATGACTCACCACCACGCCAGCCGGTCATCATGGGCGGCTGGTTGTCGAGGTTCATTGGCTTGTACACCGACTTTGCCGGCACCATCGGCATCAAACACAACAACTCAAACTACGAATGGTCCAGCACTAGCGTGGTAGAAGGGCAGTGGTACACCGGAGAGCTTCGGTACAACGACGGTCAGGTTGACGTCTTCATCGATGGGCAACATGTGATGACTCGGACCGTTGGGCCTTTGATGGATTTTCAGGGTGACCACAATGTCACCATTACGGATTTCTCTGAAGGCAATGCGTTTTACGGGTGCATACGGGATTTGATGGTGATCTACGATGCCGACACCATCATGACGGGCAATTTTGAATAGTCTAAAAGACATTGCTTGAGAGATTGCCGCGTGCTCGTGTGACAGGCCGAGTCTGAGCACTTAAAGGTCGGCAGGGGCTGGTCCATACAGCCCCTGTTTGACCACCCGTTAGAGCTTCAGCTTGTGCTGAATGAACATCGCTCTGAGCTGTTCAACTTTTCTGTGTACGGCCTCACCCAGGCAGTGCGGTTTGAATTCCTTCTCGGCGAACAACACCGCACCATTTTCTCGTTCCGCCCGATCGAAGATAGTGAAGTAATTGTTCATGAAGGGCAGCCCAAGGACAGACTGATCCGGCCACTTTGGCAGGTAAACAAACTGGAAGGAGATCTGGTTCGGCTCCGGCGCATGGGTCTGCCAGTACGTTTCAGGCGTCATGGTCAACTCAACCGTCTCGCCATCGAAACCGTCAAATGTGAAATGCAACGATGGCCATTGCTCCAGGTCGACCAACTGCATGTCGATCCCTTTCTCTACGCCCTCAAAGGTTCGAAAAGTCTCCAGCAGTGAGGCGAAAGAGGGGTTGTGTTTGATCAGGCCGTCGAACAGGCCATCAAAGAGCTTTTTCGGCAGAATCACCATGGATGCGCCGCTATCGACTATGGCATTTGACACGTAGCCTTTGACATATTCTGGCGCTAGCGCCGGGGCCTCGATAGGATCCATGTCACCCACACGCAAGCTTCGCAAATGCACGTTGTAGTATTTGTCATCCAACACCTTGACCTCTTTGAAATCCCCCTCATAGAGGTGGCCGTGAAGTTTCGGGTGGCCGAGGATGAAGACCCCATTGTTCAATGGGTGCTGTTTTAGTTCATCGATTGTCTTTTTTGTTTGCGTTTGATAAATGCTTGATCGGTGAATAATGAACGCGAACTGGTTGCCGACCACGCCGTTTTGTTCCAACTGGGTGAAATACGGAATGATTTCGTGTCGGGGAAACTGGCGCAGGAAGCTGCGGAACTCAGAGACGCTGTCATCGCTTTGTTCTTCATTTAAAAACCAGGGGTGCGTGACGGCCGGCTCGATACCGTTCTCGACCAGGTAACTCTCAAGGTTATAGGCTTTGTTAAGCTCACGGTAAGCTAGGCCCAACAGGCCATCGGCCAGCGCGAAGCTATTGGAGAGTTCCTTCTTTGCCACAGCAATGTGAACGTCGCGCAGACCCGCTTGAAAGAAGCCACTGCCGATATTGACCGAGGTCTTAACCACCGGTCCGTACCAGCCGCCCATACCGTAGGTCACATTCTGGGCAAAGCTGGTGGGGGCTAGATGCAGGTCCTGACTCGGGTCGTAGTCTTCATGTTGCACCACCATTGTGCTGCTACCGCTGTCGAGCACCAGGTTGGCCGCTTGTTTTTGGCTACCAATGTGGACCTGGGCTGTGTAGTCGCCCTTGGCGTAGACATTGGTGATCGGGACCAGAACGGATTTTGTCATTGACGGCTTTTAGTTTTTCAGGCGTTTTAGTAACGGATCGATGGTCAAGCCTTGTCCGATGATGGAGAAGGCCACAACAGTGTAAGTCATGCCCAGCAGCAGGTCGCGATACTCCCCGGGGCTCAAGGACAACACCAGCGCGATGGAAATACCGCCACGCAGACGACCACCCCATGTCACGATTAGTGCTGAAACTCGCTACACTGAGTGACACTGCACGAAACGAGCTACGGGTTCAATGATAAGGAGAAAAAGGTGCAATCGACCGGAATTTCAATAGCATCCATGCTGGTTTTGATCAGTGCTGGCATCGTCGGCTTGTTGGGCCTTGCGCATCTGATACTGACGTTCAATGGTCCGAAGCTGCAGCCACGCGACCCGAAAGTGCGGCCGTTGATGGAGAGTGTTCACCCGGGCATTACGCGGCAAACGACCATGTGGCGGGCCTGGCTTGGTTTTAATTCCAGTCATAGTTTAGGCGCTTTGCTTTTCGCTGCAGTCTATGGCTATTTGGCCGTCGTTCAATCCACACTGATGTTCGATTCGATCTACCTGCAGGCACTAGGTGTGGTCGTTCTGACGGCTTACCTTGTTTTGGCGAAATTGTATTGGTTTAAGACGCCGTTAATCGGTATAGGCTTGTCCTTGCTTTTGTTCCTTGGCGCGATCGCAAGCCAAGTTTCTTGAAGAGGTTTCAAACGTGACGAATACTTACTATTTCATTGCAGGGGTGCTAGCCATACTGATTGGGCTGGTCCATTCGGCGCTTGGCGAGCGGCTGATGTTCAGGGGTATGCGTGGCAGTGGAGAACTCGTTCCACGCCAAGGTGGCCAACTATTGTTACCTCGACAACTGGGCATTATCTGGGCCAGTTGGCATGCTTTAAGCGTGCTGGGCTGGGGGATGGGTGCGATATTGCTTGGTATGAGTTGGGGTGGGCTAGTCGAGCCCTCGCCGCTGTTGCTTCACGCAATGGCTTGGTCAATGTTGGTCAGTGCGGCGTTGGTCTTGATTGGTACGCGCGGACGTCACCCTGGTTGGATTGGGCTGACAGTCGTGGCAGTTTTGATCTGGCTCGGGTCGTAAGCCGGAAAGGAAGAATGATTATGAAGGCTACTTGGTTCGCAGCGCTGTTGACAGTTTTGGTATCGGTTGATCTGGCAGCGTCTCCGCTGTCATCGGAGGCTGCGTATGAGTCACTCAAGACTTTGGAAGGGACTTGGGTAAAGGACGATGACAGTGGCAAGGACTTCCGTATTGTTTTTGAATTGACAGCCAATGAGTCGGTATTGGTCGAATCCTGGATGCGAGGCGATCGTCGCCACTCCATGACCGTTTACCACCTCGATGGTGACCGACTGATGGCCACTCACTATTGCCCACAAGGCAATCAGCCGCGCATGGTCAGCGCCAGTTTCGAGCAAGCGAACGTGGTCGAATTTCACTATCAGGATGCGACCAACCTGGTCGACATGTCACACTCACACCAGCATTCGTTGCGATTGGACTTTAGTGCCGACAACGGGACCTTGGTGCGTGGGGAAAGTTATCTTGGCGACGGTGTCGAAGACCATTCAGAGTTGGTGCTGGTTCGCAACGTCCACGATTAGCCATTCATGGCTAACGCGGACACGAACTTCCAGAAGCGCCAAGCGCGGTCATTGAAACCCCTCATTCGAACCAAGGCAATTGTTGTAACGACCTTGCATAGTTTGGTTGTTTGATTAATACTTGAGTGCTCAACTACTAAGCAAGTAAAGCATATGAGCACCACATCGCTGCCTTCTCAGTTCGTACTCGCCTTGGCATCGTTGCAGCGCGTCGCCCTGAAACGCGTTGATCGACATTTGAATATTCACGGCATCAGTTTCACCGAGTTTATCGTGCTGCGGGCGTTGGCTGCAGAAGGCGATCATACCTTGCGACGAATAGACCTGGCCGAAGAGGTCGGCTTGTCGGCGTCGGGAATCACCCGTGTACTTGCTCCGATGGCCAAAATCGGATTGATCAAGAAAGAACTAAACCCCCGAGATGCGAGAGTTAGTCTGGTCAAATTGACGGCCGCGGGTCGGTCCATTTTCGAAGATGCATCGAGAACCTTTGAACAAGGTGCTCAGGCTTTGACATCTTCGTTAGACAGCCGACAGATGAAGGCGGTGACTGAAGCCGTTGCGCTTGTCGGCCGATGATGGGCGGCGATGTAGTAATCTACCGGCAGGTTCACTTTTAGGAGTAAAGATATGCGCAGCGTAACCATCCTCATGCTGCTCGCGTTCGTGGTCGCGTGTTCCAGCGAACCAGAGCCGTTTGAACCGGAGGAAAAACCACCGGCCAAAGGGTTGATTGTCAATGCGGTGGATTCTCAGAAGGCTGTCCTGGACAAGGCCAAACAACTGGAAGACGACATGCTGAAAGCAGCCGAGGAACGAAAGAAGAAAATAGACGAAGAATCTCAGTAATTCATATTGTCAGCGCGGTGATTCAGGGACGGGTCGTAGGTCGCACGACCCGCCAAAGATGTGGACTGGTGGTCACATCCGAAGCGCAATCGTATGCACTTAGGACGACTTCAACAATTGGCGAACGAAAGGTTCTATTTAGAGGTCGTCCACGATTAGCCATCCATGGCTAACGCGGACACGAACTTTCAGAAGCGCGGTTATGAAAGTTCTTCATTTTCAATGGCTTGAAAATGCTGGCACTTCCGTGTGCCAGGGCGAGCGAGTCAAACACTTATCTGTGGACGCGCTCTAGTTCGAGGTCGTCCACGATTAGCCATCCATGGCTAACGCGGACACGGGATTCAAGGAGCGCGGTCATTGAAACCCTTCATTTTCAATGACTTGAAAATGCCGGCCCATCCGTGGGCCGGTCGAGCTGGTCCAAAAACGTAAACTGTGGACGCGCTCTATTTAGTGTTTAGGGGCATCATCCACCCCTGACAACTCAACTACCGCCAATCCGCCGAATTCCTCTGATGCGCTTTCATAGAAGCGATAGGCCAGTAAGGTGTCATTACCCATCCACGCCGGTTGGACATGGCCCAGAGCGCCTTTACTGGTCTGAGTCAGCTGACTGCCATCTGGCCGAATCAGCCAGATCTGGCCGACGCGCGGTGGGCCGGCACGATTCGACGCAAAGGCAATCCACTGTCCATCCGGAGACCAGATTGGCCAGCCGTCGAACGCCGTTGAATTGGACAGGTTGCGTTTTCCTGTTCCATCCAATGCTGCAACGAATACTTCCGAATTGCGATCCGTGCTGCCCAGGGCCCAATTGAGGCCTGGTTCATCAATGGAATGGCGATAGGCGACTTGTTTGCCATCTGGCGAGATTGAGCCGTAGGTGCAGATCCCTCGGCAGTCGGTCAGTTGCGACAGTTCGCTGCCGTCGATGTTCATGATGTAAATGTCGTGCCAGCGTTCTCCCCAGGGGACGCTCAAGTCAGGCGAGTTTCGGTCAGAGTTGAAAACAATGCGACGACTGTCTGCGGACCAGTGCGGATGCCCGTCATAGCCGGGGGAATGGGTCAGCCGCTGCTGCCCACTTCCATCGGGTTTCATGATGAACACCTCGTTGTTGCCATCAGCAACGTAACGTGCAAAAACGACCCATTGGCCATCTGGCGACCAAACAGGTGACTCTGAGCCCGCGCCCGCGGAGTGAGTCAGTTGTACCAGCTGATTGCCATCGCGCCCCATGCGCCAGATTTCGTTGGTGCCGGATCGATTCGACTGAAAAACCAAAGCTGTTGCGTCGGGCGACGGCGAAGGGTAGGTGTCACGAATCGCGGTGAGCTGTTCGGCCTGTGCCGCGCCGGACATGATGATTGCCGTTATCAACGCTCGCATAGCTTGCATCCTGTTTGGTCATGTCCCTATCAGCCTATCACCTCGATCCAGTCCAATGCGTTCGGCTCAGCCTGCCAATGTATTCGGCATATCGCAGCGGTGGACGGGGTATCATGATTATCCAACAGGAGACCGCAAATGAATAATACGAAACGGCAATCGGGAAAGGCTTTCGTCATGCTAATGGCTGGCTGCCTTTGGCTCATCCTGGGCATAGCTCACGCCAGCAACAGTGATCTCAGCAAGCAAGTTGACCGCGGCATGCAACTTTGGAATGTGCCCGGCATGGCGGTTGCTGTGGTGCGTGACGGCGATGTCGCATTCCAGCAGGGGTTCGGAGCGACTTCGATTGATGGCGGGGCCGTTGTCGATGAACACACCTTGTTCGCAATCGCGTCCACAACCAAGGCGATGATTGCAGCCGGCATCCTGATTCTGGCCGACGATGGAAAACTCAGCCTTGATGATTTGGTGATCGAGCATATTCCAGAGCTTCATTTCGGCGATTCAGCCTTGAATCAGCAGTTGACGATACGCGACCTGCTGGCGCATAGAACAGGGCTGCCATCGACCAATCTGTGGGTGTTCATGCAGGGCATGGCCCTGGACGAGCAAATTCGCCGTTTGCGCCTGGTGGACTCGGCCTCACCGCCAAGAGCGCGGTTTATCTATCAAAACACCATGTACGAACTGGCTGGCCTGGTCATCGAAAGAGTGAGCAACCAGTCCTGGCATGAGTTCATCAAGGCACGGTTGTGGGATCGGTTGGAAATGCACGCAACCTTTGCGGCTCGCGGCATGATCTCCGACGACAAAGTTCATACCTTGCCGCACTACTACGTGCACGATGCTTTGGTTCTGGCGGACTGGGATCTGGCTGCTGATCACGCCGATGCCGCAGGTTCGGTGTGGTCGTCAATCCATGATATGACCCTGTGGGCGCAGTTTCTGTTGCGAGATGGCGTCACTGCGAGCGGTGAGCGCCTGATCTCTGAGGCCGGTATGGCGGCGATGTTCGAACCTCAACACCTGGTCAGCCCTGGCGACTTCTATCCGACGGTGGAATTGACCGAGCCCAATTGGCGCAGCTATGGCCTGGGCTGGTTTCAGCAGGACTTTCAGGGCCGGAAAATCGATTTCCACACAGGTAGTTTATCGGGATTGATCGCGTTGATTGGGCTGGATCGAGAAAACAAGGATGCTGTCATCGTCCTGGGCAATCGTGACCATGCGGAAATGCGCCACGCGCTGTTGTGGGAAGTAATGGATCATCGCTCTGGCCAACAGCGTCCAGACTGGAACCAAACAGTGTTCGATCTCTACCAAAACCGCGCTGAAATGGGTGATCAGGCGCGCGCAGAAATGGATGAAAAGCGCCTGAACAACACCTCGCCCGCTTTACCGCTGCAGTCATACGCTGGTCAGTACCGCGACGCCGTAGTGGGTGATTTTGCAATCGAACTGGTGGATGGGCAGTTGGTTTTGGTCACCGGAATTCTGCGCATCGATATGCGCCATTGGCATCTGGACACCTTTGAGGCCTACAAGGACGAGTGGGATTTCAGGTCATTCCTGTCGTTCCAGATCGGTGCCGCCGGTACGGTCACTAGCATGACGGTGTTCGGGACGACCTTCCAAAAGCTATAGGTGTGATGAGTCAACTCAGTGCACACCCCAGTGTCGAAGCCTTGTGTCGCCGCTATTTTGCCGCGGTAGACCAACCGTTCGAGGTGCTGCCATCCTGGTTTTTCAGCGACAATGAAGCGGAGGCAAACGCTTTGCTGGAGCTCGTGCTGGTCGGCACCAAGCGCGCAACCTCGCCTTCCCTTTGGTGGTTTGAACTTCACGAGCAGCCGATGATTCAGCCAGGAACATTGGAGGTGGTAACAGACTGGTTTGGGCGGGCGCGTTGCGTTATTAGGACGGTTGCGGTCGACGTCGTTGCATACAACCAGATCACGGCCGAGTATGCGCGCATTGAAGGCGAGGGTGATCGCTCGCTGAGTTACTGGCAACGCGTGCATTGGGATTACTATCATCGCGAACTGGCGGGCAGTCGATTTCAGCCGAGCGAAGACATGCCGATCGTGTGTATTCAGTTCGATAGGGTGTTTTGATATGCAGGTCAGATGCGGCGTTTTCTACCTGTTGTTAGTTGCGATGGTATGTACTGTCGAAGCATCGGAATTGGCACCGTTCACTACGGACGGTTGCAGTTCCTTCCCGGACGGCACCTTTGAGCAGCAGGCGTTGTGGCTTGACTGTTGTACGGTTCATGACCTGGCGTACTGGCAGGGCGGTACGCGGGAGCAAAGAATGCAGGCCGATGAGGCCTTGCGCGAATGTGTAGCGAATGTCGGTGAGCCCACCATCGCCAAGTTGATGCTGGCTGGCGTCCGTGTTGGCGGAACGCCCTACCTGCCGACCCGGTTCAGGTGGGGCTATGGCTGGCCATTTACCCGAGGCTATACGCCGCTGAACAATGCCGAACTGGAACAAATTGCGTCGGCTCTAGCTGCCGCTGGCATTGCCCGGCCGGGCGTTGAGTCTGAACAACCTGCTGTGAATAGTGAAACAGAAAATGGAAAAGAGTAATGAATGAAGCGGCGGTCATTTCGATTCGGCAGCTGAGCAAGACCTACGCCGGTGGTTTCGAGGCGCTCAAAGCGGTCGACCTGGATATCAAGCGGGGTGAGATATTTGCTCTGCTGGGACCGAATGGGGCAGGCAAGACCACCTTGATTAGCATCGTCTGCGGCATCGTCAATGCCAGTGGCGGCACGGTAACGGCGGATGGTCATGACATCGTCAAGGATTTTCGCGCCGCCAGGACGCGCATCGGTTTGGTGCCCCAGGAGTTGACCACCGATGCCTTCGAGAGTGTGTGGAATACGGTGAACTTCAGTCGCGGTCTGTTTGGCAAGCCTGCCAATCCCGATTTGATTGAGAAGTTGCTGCGAGACCTGTCGCTCTGGGACAAAAAGGACTCTCGCATCATGGCATTGTCCGGCGGTATGAAGCGCCGTGTCATGATTGCCAAAGCCCTGTCGCACGAGCCAACCATCCTGTTTCTGGATGAACCCACGGCAGGTGTCGATGTCGAGTTGCGCCGCGACATGTGGGACATGGTTCGAAGCTTGCGTGAAAGCGGCGTGACCATTGTGTTGACCACGCACTACATCCAGGAAGCCGAAGAGATGGCCGATCGTATTGGCGTTATCAACAAGGGTCAGATTGTGGTTGTCGATGAGAAGGCAGCGTTGATGCGCAAGTTAGGCAAGAAGCAGCTAAAGATTCAACTGCAGGGCGCGATGGACGAGACCCCTCAATCGTTGGCGCAGTTTGATGTTGAGCTCAGTGACGATGGCCATTGCCTGGTCTATACCTTTGATGCGCAGCGCGAGACGACCGGTATCGCAGAACTGTTGCGGACCATGGATCGGGAGAAAATCGACTACAACGACTTACACTCGAGCCAAAGCTCGCTTGAGGAAATTTTTGTCAATCTGGTGAAAAGCGCATGAATTTCTACGCAGTAAAAGCGATCTACAAGTTCGAAATGGCGCGCACATGGCGGACCCTAATGCAATCCATCGCCTCGCCGGTGATGTCCACCTCACTTTATTTTGTGGTGTTTGGGTCGGCTATAGGCTCTCGCATGGTAGAAATTGACGGCATCAGCTATGGCGCTTTTATCATTCCCGGGCTGATCATGTTGTCGCTGCTCAGCGAGAGCATTTCCAACGCTTCGTTTGGTATCTACTTTCCGAAATTCTCTGGCACCATCTACGAGCTGTTATCGGCCCCGGTGTCGTATGTTGAGGTGGTGCTGGGCTATGTCGGTGCTGCGGCCACCAAGTCCATTGTGCTTGGAATTCTGATTCTGCTGACGGCTCGCTTGTTCGTGGACTACGAAATCCTGCATCCGGTGTGGATGATTTCATTTCTGGTGTTGACCGCAGTTACTTTCAGCCTGTTTGGCTTCATCATCGGCATTTGGGCCGATGGCTTTGAGAAGTTGCAAATTGTGCCGATGATGATTGTCACGCCGCTGACTTTTCTTGGCGGAAGCTTTTACTCAATCAAGATGCTCCCTGAGGTTTGGCAGACGGTCACCTTGTTCAACCCGGTGGTGTACCTGATCAGTGGTTTTCGCTGGAGCTTCTATGGCGTGTCAGATGTCTCGGTGACCGTGAGTGTCAGCATGACCGTGGGCTTTATGCTGCTATGCCTGATTGGTATCTGGTGGATATTCAAGACCGGGTATAGGCTGAAGTCGTGACTTGATGTTTGTGTGGCCAGAATGTCCTCGCCTGGCTTGATTTAGTAGATGAACAGAATATTCATCGAAAAGTCGCGAAACCCTGTAAAGGCCACTTTCGTATCGTCATTGATGCTGTCGTGACCATCGGCGATTTCACGCAGGATGTCCATCGCTTGCTGCCTCTTCTCAGGTGTCATGTCGTAGCTTAGGCCGGTCATCAATTCCAAACTGGGCTGCCCCGCCGACTCACTTTGTGGGCGAGCTTTCGAAGAAAAGGCGCCATTGCGAACTGCTCTGTAGGCCAGAGTCATGTTCGAATTAATCAGAGCTTACTTAGGTGGACCTTTGGCTTACTTGCCTCGTCGCAGAAACGACCGATGACGGTCAGGCCTGGATCACAGCCAAGCGCATCGTCAAGTGCAGCAGGGGCGACCGCGACAAGTAAGCCGCCGGAGGTTTGTGGGTCGCAAATCAGGTCTCGTTGCCAGGGCTCGGGAGGCTGGTCAAAGTGGTGGCTGACAGATTCATAATTTCGCATGGTGCCGCCCGGTACGCACCCGGCAGCGTGATACTGCTTTACACCGTCCAATGTAGGTAGTGAATCGATATCAATTTGCGCGGATACGTCTGAGCCGAGACACATCTCCGACAAATGGCCAGCCAGGCCAAACCCGGTGACGTCGGTCATGGCATGGACGCCAGAAAGTTTGGCCAGCGCCGCCCCTACTTTGTTTAGCTGGCACATGGTGTCCGTCAACAGGCGCGCATGCGCATCACTGATCAGGCCCTTCTTGCCCGCGGTCGACAATATGCCGATTCCCAGTGGTTTGCTCAGGCAGAGTACATCGCCGGGCTGCGCCTGATCATTGCGCTTGAGGTGCTCAATCATCACCCGACCAGTGACAGCCAAACCGAAAACGGGCTCCGGGCAATCGATGCTGTGCCCGCCAGCCAGAGAAATGCCAGCCTGCTCGCAAATATCGCGACCGCCCTCAACGACCTGCGCGGCGATCGAGGCGGCCAGCGTGTTCACTGGCCAGCCAAGTATGGCGATAGCGACCAACGGCGTTCCGCCCATCGCGTATATGTCGCTGATTGCATTGGTTGCAGCGACCCGACCAAAGTCCCTGGGGTCGTCGACGATGGGCATAAAAAAGTCCGTGGTCGTGACAACCGCGCTGCCATCGCCGAGGTCAACAACGGCCGCATCATCTCGACTTTGGTTGCCGACCAGCAGGCGCGGATCAATTGCCCGCGCCTGCTCCGAACTTAGTATGGTGGTGAGCTCGTCGGGTCCAATCTTGCAGCCGCAACCAGCACCATGGCTGTACTGGGTGAGTCGGACCGACGAGCTATCCACTTCGATTACGGTGCCGTCAGCGACAGGCAGAGGTCGGCATCGTCGGCAAAGGTGCGACCCAGCTCCCAGGATTCATTGATCTGACTATTGAACAGGTCGAATGAAATCTCGCCGCTGATGCAGTCGGCATTAAACTCGAATGTTGCTGTGCCGACCTGCTGCGTCGTTCCGGCATTGATGCCCATGAAGTCGCCACCGAGCACTTGAAACACGGGCACAGTGGTGCTGTCAGAGGCCGGGTCATAGGTTCCCTGCACGGTAAACCAGCGGTTGGTGTCTCCGGCAAATTTGCTAACGTTGGAGTCGTCATGAGTGAAGATGGCACCAACGAAGGCATTTTCACCAAGCGGGTGATTTTCAGCCGGAACCACATCGATGACCATGCCGACACTTTGCACCACGCGGCCGTCGTCGGTGAATGACCAAACACCGTCCAGGCCACTATTGATAACAAAGTCATCACCACCACCGGTGCTGTCCACGACATTGATGCGGCCATTCATAAAAACCGATATCGGCCTGCCCGGGAGACTGTGCACCGTGCAGTGGTAGAACACTTCACCGACCTGATTGAAGGTGTGCGAAAAGGTCCAGCCAGTGCCGGCGGAGTTGCCAAATGAAGCGTCATCAGCAACAACGTCATGAAACCCCTGGGAATTGATCCATTGAACGGTATCACCCACTTCAATGGTTAAATCGTTGGGTGTGAATACATTGTTGGTGACTTGAACCACGTGGGTTGCCGCGGATGCGACACAGGTCATCAAAAATAGAATCAGGGCTAAAAGTCCGCGCATGTTCAATCCTCCACTGTTTTGACTTGAATGGCGTGCCGACATGATGGACTCTGCATACCATTACATTCAGTGCAATAAGTGATGATAAGCCAATGACCGACCATAAACACCCATTTGAGCAATTTGAGCAACGTCGTCAGCAAGGAAACGAACGCGTGCTCGATACACACAGCCTGGCGACCAAGCGATTCTTTGGGCTGGACAAGCAGGTTTATGCTGATGGTGCCCTGGATGCGCGCACCAAGGAACTATTGGGGTTGGTCGCGTCAGCTGTTCTGCGCTGCAACGACTGCATTGATTACCACGTGCAGCAATGTATCGAGCAGGGTGTAGGGAAGGAGGAATTGGACGAGGCGATGATGGTGGCCATGATGGTGGGCGGGTCAATCGTAATCCCTCACGCGCGCCACGCGGCTGAAACGATTGATTATCTAATGACTGGTCGCCCGCCTAATTGAAGCGGGCGACGGTTGTCATTTAGGTGCCTTGGTCGGACCGCCGTGCACTTTTTCGCGAAGCGACTGCACCATGGCCCAGATTACCGGCACCAGCAAAGTGGCCAGGATTGCGGCCGCCAGCATGCCGCCGAATACCGCGGTGCCCAATGAACGCCGACTGCCGGCACCCGCGCCGCTGGCAATGACCAGCGGGGCGACGCCGAGAACGAATGACAGGCCGGTCATCAAAACGGCTCTGAATCGCAGGTGCGCCGCTTGAATCGCCGCCTTGCCCACGCTCATGCCGTCGACTTCGCGCTGGGTCTTGGCGAACTCGACAATCAGAATGGCCGTTTTTGCCGCCAGGCCGATCAGCAGTACCAACCCAACCTGGGCATACAAATTCAAATCCAACCCGGCCAGCTTCAGACCAAGAAACGCGCCGAGCAGAGCCAATGGCACTGACAGCATCACCGCCAGCGGCGTTAGCCAACTCTCGTATTGCGCAGCAAGGAATAAATAAACGAAAACCAGTGCCAAAGCGAAAATGATCGGTGCCAGGTTGCCGGCCTGGATTTCCTGATACGTCACACCCGACCACTCGAAGCCGTAGCCTTCCGGAAGCACCTCGGCGGCCAGCTTTTCCATGCTGGCGATGTTGTCGCCTGAGCTGTAGCCCGGGGCTTGTACGCCGTTGATGGTGACTGAGCTGAACAAGTTGTAGCGATTCACCAATTCCGGGCCAATAGTGGGGCCGAGGGTGGCCAAGGTCGAAAGCGGAATCATGTCACCCGCCCCGGACCGCACATAGAACTGGTTGATGTCGTTCTCGTCGTTTCGAAACTCACCTTCGGCCTGCATCATCACTCGATAGACCTTGCCGAATTTGTTGAAATCATTGATATAGGCCGAACCCAGGTAAGTCTGCAGGGTGCCAAACACGCTGGACACTGGAACGCCCAGGTTTTTCGCCTTGATGCGGTCAACTTCGAGCTTTAGTTGTGGAATGCCTGCACGGTAAGTGGAGAAGGCACTGGCGATATCAGCTTGTCCGTTGGCTGCCATAATCAAACTTTGCGCCGCCGATTGCAGTTCCTGCGGCGAACGCCCGAGGTAGTCCTGCAAACGGAAGTCAAAACCACCGACGTTGCCCATGCCAGGCAAGGTTGGTGGCGAGAAGGCGATAACCATTGCATCCGGCATCGCCATCATTTTGCCTTGGGTGCGAGCGACAATCTGGTCTTGATGCAACGATGGGTCGGTGCGCTGTTCCCAGTCATCGAGAACGGCGATCAGAAAGGCACTGTTCGGCGACACAATGTTCTTGAGCAGGCTAAAGCCGGTAATGGTGACCACATGTGCCACTCCTGGCTCGGCCAACAAGTCGTCGGTGACGCGCCTGGTGATTTCTTTGGTGCGCGGCAAGGACGCGCCATCCGGCAACGTAACATCGACCATGAATGCCCCTTTGTCTTCGTTCGGCACGAATCCGGTGGGCAATGACTTGGCAAACCATGCAGTGAGACCGAGCAGGGCCACAAAGGCTAGGGCGACGATGGCGCGGTGCCCAACCATCCAGGTCACGAAGTTGGAGTAGTGGTGCGTGGTGGCGGTAAAGCCGCGCTCAAATGCCGCGAAGAAGCCTTTTTCGCGCCGCTCGCCCTTGGGCTTGAGGATAAGAGCCGCCAGGGCCGGGCTCAGCGTCAAGGCATTCAATGACGAGATCAGTACCGCGACCGAGATGGTGACAGCAAACTGTCGATACAGCGTGCCACTGATGCCAGGCATCAAAGCAACGGGGACGAATACGGCCAGCAGAACCAATGTGGTGGCGACAACCGGGCCGGTCACTTCGCGCATGGTCAGAAGTGCTGCCTCGATCGGAGACATTCCATCCGACAAATGACGGTCGGTATTTTCAATAACGATGATGGCATCATCGACGACCACGCCGATGGCCATGATCAGTGCGAACAAGGAAATGGTGTTGATCGACATGCCCATGGCCAGAAGCACGGCGAAAGTGCCAATCAGCGACACTGGAATCGCCAGCATCGGCACCACTGTGGCACGCCAATCCTGCAAAAATAGAAAAACCACCGCGATCACCAGCACCATGGCAATAAACAGGGTTTCGATCACCTCAGCAATCGATATCCGAACGTATCGGGTGGTGTCATACAAAATGGCATGTTCCAGACCGTCTGGAAAACGGTCCGCCAGCGTGTCCATCGCAGCCTGAATGCCATCGGCTACTTCCAGGGCATTGGCCTCAGGGGTCTTGTAGATGGCAATCACGGCGCTGGGCTGGTTGTCCAGTTCGCCGACCCAATTGTAGGCCTGTGAGCCCAACTCGATGCGTGCCACATCGCCGAGGTACACGGCTGACCCATCGTCCCTGGACCGCAAGACAATGGCGGCGAATTGCTCTGGCGTGTCGAAACGCCCTTCAGTTCGAATGCTCAGTTGGAACTGTTGGCCATCTGGTGCCGGTGGTGCCCCCAACTGACCGGCAGGCAGCTGCAGGTTTTGTTCGCGAACGGCGTTGGCGATGTCGTCGGTGGTGATGTTAAGTGCCGCCATGCGATCGGGGTTGAGCCAGATTCGCATGCCGTAATCCATGGCCCCCATGATGCGCACGTTGGACACACCGTTGACGCGGGCCAGGACGTCGACGACGTTGATTGATGCGTAGTTGGAAATGAACAGTGGATCGAACTGGCCATCGGGTGCCAACAGGTTCACCACCATCACCATGTCTTCCGATCGCTTCTCTACCGTTACACCTTCGCGGCGCACCTCTTCAGGCAGTTGCGGCAGGGCTTGAGAGACTCGATTCTGGACGTTGACCTGGGCCTGATCCGGGTCTACGCCTGATTCGAAGGTAATGGACAGCGAATAACTGCCGTCATTGCCGGAGGTTGAGCCCATGTAAATCATGTTCTCAACGCCGTTGACCTCAGATTCGAGCACGCCAGCGACCGTGTCGCGAACCACCTCGGCATTGGCGCCCGTGTAGCTGGTGGTCACACTCACCTGCGGTGGCGCGATATCAGGAAACTCCCCGACCGGCAGCAGCGGGATGGAGATGGCACCGGCAATCACCAATACCAGAGACAGCACCATCGCGAACTTGGGACGGTGGATGAAGAACTGGCTAATCATGACTAGCGTCTCCGGCTATTGGCTGCTGGACAGTGCGGGCGTTTCCAGTTTGGCAGTGACCTCAACACCTGGCCGAACTTTCTGCAGTCCGGTAGTGATTACTTTGGTGCCAGGTTGCAGGCCCTCATCGACAACACGGTCCACCCCAATCCGTTCTCCAGCCTTGATGTTTTGCCGAACCACGATGTTCTGCTCGTTGACCACCAGTACGTAGGCACCTTGTTGATCTTCGAGAATGGCCGATTGTGGCACCAACAGGACACTGCGCTTGTCACTGCGTTGAATCACCAGCGTGACGAACTGCCCCGGCAACAGCAGGCCGGAGTGGTTGGGGAAGGTCGCGCGAACCTTGATGGTGCCGGTAGTTTGGTCAATACGGTTGTCGATAAAGTCGATGACGCCGGGCAGCGCATACTCTGTGCCAGTCGATAAACGCAGTCGCGGAGTGAATTTCAGCTCTTCCAGGCCCTCTTGCTGGCGCTGAATATTGGTTTGCATGGCCTCGACCATGGAGCTTTCGGCGACCTGAAAGTTGACCCACATCGGGTCCAGTTGCACGATGCTGACCAACTCGCCGGCTTGCGGCCCGACCAGGTCACCAATGCTGTATTTGCTGTTGCCAGCACGACCCGTGAAGGGCGCGACGATCTTGGTGTAATCGAGGTTCAGTTGGGCGCTGGCCAGCGCGGATTTCGCCTCGTCAATGGCGGCCGCTGCGCTGTCTCTTTTGGCGCGAAGCTCATCCATTTGTGTTTGACTGATATAGCCGTCACCCACCAACTGCTCGCCGCGCTCAAAGTTCCTTTCAGCAACAGTAAGGGCGCTCTCGGCGCTGGTTAGCAGCGCCTGTACTCGTCGTACTTCGGCCTGATACGGATCAGGGTCGATTTCAAACAACACCTGGCCTGCTTGAACTTCCTCGCCTTCAGTGAAGCTGCGCGAGATCAGCGGCCCCTCGACGCGTGCACGCAACCGGGCATCTTCGATGGCCTGAGTTCGGCCCACAAATTCGCGTGTGGGGGATATTTCCTGGGCGGTGACTTCGACCACACCGACACCTGGCGGCGGTGGTGCCTCAGCGGGTGCTTGTTGTTCCGAACAGGCCAGTAGCGCCAGCGTCAACGCGCCAGTCAAACCAAGTCTTATCATTTTGCAGCGTCCCAACAAGTGCACGAATAGTGGGCGGATTATAGCAGTGCAGTTGTGTTGGGATTGGTCGGCTTGTGTTGAGCTGATGAAACGGTGTGTTGCTAGCGCAGGACGGGCTACTGCAACACCCTACACAACGGAAGCTCGCCAAAACTGCGCCCTTGCAGCCGCCCATTGCTGATGTGAGCTTTGGCTGGCGTCGGTCAGAAGCGTTGGCGATTGAGAGTCGCTAGCCTGCATTATTCATGAAGGTTTGCTGGCAGGGCGAATCTGGCTAAGCAGGTTGGGCTATCAGCCGCAGAAGCATAGCAATAGCTACGGTTCAAGGTTGATCGCTCAAGATGCAACGCCAGATCCGTCCTGGCAGTGAAAGCCCACGGTGGCGATTTCCGGAATGCTCATGGTGGTTCTCAAGCATCTGTTTTTGCTGAAGTATTTGGCGATGGGTGGCCGCCTTCATGAGTGATGCAGGCTACCGCCGCCTGCGGCCGCCGCCGCCTCCGCTACCACCACTACGATTTTGCGGGCGTCCACCTCGGGGTGGGCGGCTGCGCCGAGCCACCGTAGTGATGTCTGCCAGCAAGGCCGGATCGACACTTTCAGACGGGATTTTACGGCCGACATAGGCCTCGATCTCCGGCAATGCGAAGGCGTAGTCCTCGCAGGCGAAGCTGATCGCATCGCCATCAGCGCCCAGGCGTGCAGTACGGCCGATGCGGTGAACGTAGTCTTCGGCGTTGTCTGGCAGGTCGTAATTGATGACGTGACTGACGTCCGGAATGTGTAAGCCGCGGGCGGCCACGTCGGTGGCTACCAAGATATCGATCTCGCCGGCGTGGAACCGCTTCAACAATGATTGGCGCTTCTTCTGCGGAACATCGCCAGACAATGCCGCAGCGTTCAAACCATTGGCATCCAGCGTTCGAGTGATCCGATCGACATTCATCTTGGTGTTGGAGAACACCATGGTACGACCGGGGTCTTTGGCGCGGATCAGGCCAATCAACAGGGGTAGTTTTTCGTTGTTGGCGGGAAAGTAAATGACCTGGCGAACACGATCGGCCGTGACATGGTCGCTTTCGACGGCGACCTTTTCTGGTTGATTCATGTGTTCGTAGGCCAGCTCCAGTACTTTGTACGACAGCGTGGCGGAGAACAGCAGGCCCAGACGTTGATCTGGCTTTGGCAATCGGCGAAGAACATAGCGAATGTCCTTGATGAAGCCCAGATCGAACATGCGGTCGGCCTCGTCCAGCACAATCGACTGAATGCCCTGCAAGTGATAAACGCCTTGCTTGAAGTAATCGATGATCCGCCCGGGGGTGCCGATCAGAATATCGACGCCTTGTTCAATTTTTGATCGCTGTTTTTCGTAGTCGACGCCGCCATAGGCCAGCGCAAACTTCAGGCCGGTTTTCGACCCCAGCAAAATAGCGTCTTTTTCGATCTGAATGGCCAGCTCGCGCGTCGGCGCCAGAATCAGCGCGCGCGGTGCGGCCCCCTTGGGCTTGCGATCCAGTTGGCGAGGCGGCTCGGTCAACAACCTTTGCATGACCGCTACCAAAAATGCGGCGGTCTTGCCGGTTCCGGTCTGGCCTTGACCTGCGACATCGTGCCCTTTCAGGGCGATCGGCAAGGTCAAAGCCTGGATCGGCGTCAAGTATTCAAATTTCGTTTCTGACAGGCTATCCATGATCAAAGGATGCAGGTTCAAGCTGTCAAATCGGGTGTCCGTTAAAATAGTATCTAATCCTCTATTGCGCCCTCATTGCACCAAAGTCGGCCTCAGGGCTTGCATTACGCGGAGGTTTGGGCTCAAATAGGGTTAAGCCGTTTCGGCACCTCGCCCGCTTTCCGGCAGGCACTTCCGCGAATTTCATGCTTTTTTCGAACCGATCAAACCATCGGAACGCGCGAAGTGTAGCGTACTTGCCACGCAGTTTGATACATAAACGCGTGGGGGAAGCACTTACAGACCTATGCAGCAGGCGATGAAACCAGGCCAACTAATGGGCCTCAACCCCACCAACCTGCTTCCAGGAGCACCCAAAGTGAGTGAAAAAATCGTACACGTAACCGAAGACACCTTCGCCGCCGAAGTGTTGAACTCCGACGGTCCCGTCCTAGTTGACTACTGGGCGGAATGGTGTGGTCCCTGCAAGATGATCGCACCGATCCTTGATGAAATTGCCGATGAGTTTGACGGTCGCGTCAAGGTCGTCAAAATGGATGTAGAGTCCAATCAGAACACGCCGATGAAGTACGGGGTTCGAGGCATACCGACGTTGATGATTTTCAATGGCGGTGATGTTCAAGCCACCAAGGTCGGCGCCGTCAACAAAGGGCAGTTGACGCAGTTCATTGAAGGCTCCATCTGACATGTTGACGACCGCCGCCATGGGGGTCGCAACACCACCGAAACCTGTGAACAGCCTGCCGTTCAAGCACTAATGGCTGTTCCAACCAAGAACCGAACCTGTACAGAAGCCGATTCGCTCGGCTGCCAAGACAAAATACGACCGGTTCAATCCATGCGACGCGCTCATGCCGAGCCAACCGCCACAACGCAAGACCTAGGGTATAACACGTGAGAAGCCACGGCAGGGGACCATCCCGCAACAATCGACGCCGGCGAGACAATCGTGATTCACGCGATAATCGTAACCAGCAAAAACCCATCCATGACGTCATGGATGATGAGGATTATGTAGAGGACGATGACAATTCGCCGGATGACGGAACGGGCATGAATCTGTCCGACTTGAAGCGCAAGACCGCGACTGAATTGATGGATCTGGCGCGAGAGATGCAGGTTGAAGGCGTCTCGCGAGCGCGCAAACAGGACCTGATCTTTGCCATCTTGAAACACCATGCGCGAAGTGGCGAAAGCATATACGGCGATGGCGTACTCGAGATCCTGCAAGACGGCTTTGGCTTCTTGCGCTCGGCGGACATGTCGTACCTGGCCGGGCCAGATGACATCTACGTTTCGCCCAGCCAGATTCGTCGATTCGGATTGCGCACCGGCGATCAGATCGCAGGCAAGATTCGGCCGCCGAAGGATGGCGAGCGCTATTTTGCATTGCTCAAAGTGCAGACCATCAATGAAGAGCCGCCAGAAAACGCCAAAAACAAAGTGCTTTTCGAAAACCTCACGCCGCTGTTCCCACGGCAGCGCTTCGCGCTGGAACAAGGCAACGGCAGCACTGAGGATATCACCGCGCGCATCATTGACCTGGTGTCTCCTGTAGGTAAAGGTCAGCGCGGCCTGATCGTTTCGCCGCCAAAGGCCGGCAAGACCATGATGTTGCAGAACATCGCCACCTCGATCAGCCTCAACAACCCGGAAGCGAAGTTGATCGTGTTGCTGATCGACGAGCGACCTGAGGAAGTGACCGAGTTTGCCCGTTCGGTGCGTGCTGAGGTCATTTCATCGACCTTTGACGAACCTGCCAGTCGACACGTCCAAGTGGCTGAGATGGTCATCGAACGAGCCAAGCGCCTGGTGGAGCACAAGAAGGATGTGGTCATCCTGCTCGATTCCATCACGCGACTGGCGCGAGCATATAACACCGTAGTGCCGTCGTCCGGCAAGGTATTGACCGGTGGTGTTGACGCCAATGCTTTGCAACGACCCAAGCGGTTTTTCGGGGCAGCTCGAAATGTAGAGGAAGGCGGCAGCCTGACCATTCTCGCAACTGCGCTGGTCGATACCGGTTCGCGCATGGATGAGGTGATCTACGAGGAGTTCAAGGGCACCGGTAATATGGAAGTCCATCTGGACCGACGCATAACCGAGAAGCGTATTTACCCTGCGATCAACATCAACCGTTCAGGTACCCGTCGCGAGGAACTGCTGATCGATCCGGAACCGCTGCAGAAGATATGGATACTGCGCAAGCTGTTGCATCCGATGGATGAACTGGCCGCCATGGAGTTTATGCTGGACAAGCTCAAGGCGACCAAGACCAACGACGAGTTCTTTTCGTTTATGAAACGATAGGCAGAACGAAAAAAGCCCCGGCTAGAACCGGGGCTTTTTTGTGGCTGGAGCGCATCTGAACGCGCTTACTTTGCCCTCGTAGCGTCTGTCTCCCGGTGTACCGCGCGGTAGCCGATATCTCGACGGCAATAGACGCCTTCCCAACTGATGTGATCGACCAGTGTGTAAGCGCGACTTTGTGCATCGGTCACTGAGTCACCGCTAGCGCAGCAGCACAACACCCGGCCGCCGCTGGTCACGATCTGGTCGTTCTCGATCGCCGTGCCGGCATGGAATACCTTACCGTCGACGGGCGCGTCCAGACCACTGATGGGGAAGCCCTTGTCGTAGCTGTCTGGATAGCCGCCGGCTGCAAGGACCACACCCAGGCAGGCTTGATCACTCCACTGGCCGGCATCTGGGTCGACCTGGCCAGCAACCGCATCCAGGCAGTGCTGCACCAGATCGGACTGCATTCGCATCAATATTGGCTGCGTTTCCGGGTCACCGAAGCGGACGTTGAATTCCAGTACTCTGGGCTGACCATCGTCGCCGATCATCACCCCAGCATACAGAAAACCGGTAAATGGCGTACCGTCCTGCCGCATACCGTCAATCGTTGGCTGAATGATGGTGTCTAGAATGGATTGCTTCATGGCGCTATCAACCACCGGCGCCGGCGAGTACGCGCCCATACCGCCCGTATTCGGGCCAGCATCACCCTCGTCGCGGGCCTTGTGATCCTGAGAGCTGGCCAGGGGCAGGCACTTGTTGCCATCGGCGATCACAATGAAGCTGGCTTCTTCGCCAGCCAGGAATTGCTCCACCACCACACGGTGTCCTGCTTCGCCGAAGCGGTTGCCCGCGAGCATGTCATCGATGGCGGCAAAGGCTTCGCTTTCGCTCTGCGCCACGATGACACCCTTGCCGGCGGCCAGGCCATCGGCCTTGATGACGATAGGTGCGCCATGTTCGGTGACGAATGCTCGCGCCTTGGCAATGTCCGAAAAGACGCCGTAATGCGCGGTGGGGATGCCGTGACGCTGCATGAAGTCCTTGGCAAACGCCTTCGAACCCTCCAACTGAGCAGCTGCGGCACTGGGGCCGAAACATTTCAGGCCGGACTGGCTAAAACGGTCGACGATGCCTGCCACCAGCGGGGCTTCCGGGCCAACTATGGTCAGGTCAACGGCCTCGGCTTGAGCCAACTGCAGCAAGCCGTCTATATCTTCCGCCCCGACCTTAACGTTGCGAATCGATGGCTCGCTTGCGGTTCCGGCATTTCCGGGCGCGACCAACACCTCCGTGACTTGCGGCGATTGTGCACATTTCCATGCCAGAGCATGCTCACGACCGCCGCTGCCTACAATCAAAATCTTCACTAAATTACCCTGACGGTATCAATTAATGTCTGAAGTGGCGCATGCCGGTGAACACCATCGCAATATCGTGCTCATCTGCCGCAGCGACGACTTCTTCATCGCGCATCGATCCGCCCGGTTGGATAACGGAACGAATACCTGCTTCTGCAGCCGAATCGATACCATCGCGAAACGGAAAGAAAGCATCTGAGGCCATCGCCGAACCAGGCACCACCAGTTCGGCATCGTTGGCTTTGATGCCGGCAATTCGAGCACTGATAACGCGACTCATCTGGCCGGCCCCGATACCAATGGTTTGCGCATCTCGGGCGTAGACGATGGCGTTGGACTTCACGTACTTGGCGACGCGCCACGCGAATTTCATGTCTGCCATTTCGTCATCTGTGGGCTGTCGTTTGCTGACCACACGCAATTCGACCTGATCAAGCGAGCCCAAATCGGCCTCCTGTACCAACAGGCCATCGCCGACACGCTTGAAATCCCACTGCTCAGTGGTGTCATGTTCCCACGGCCCAGTTTGCAGCAAACGCACATTGGGCTTGGCCTTGAACGCCTCAACCGCTTCGGCACTGATGCGCGGGGCGATCACCACCTCAACGAACTGGCGCTCCAAAATGGCTTTGGCCGTCGCTGCATCGAGAGACTGGTTGAACGCGATGATGCCGCCGAATGCTGAGGTCGGGTCAACTGCGAAGGCGCGATCATATGCCGTCATCAGGTCAGAGGCACTGGACACCCCACAAGGGTTGGCATGCTTGACGATGACGCAGGTCGGCGCTTCCGGGAAGGCTTTCACGCACTCCAACGCCGCATCAGCATCAGCGATGTTGTTATACGACAACGCCTTGCCATTTAGCATTCGTGCCGCAGCAATGGTTCCTGAACGGCCTTGCCCTTCGGTGTAAAACGCTGCTTGCTGGTGTGGGTTTTCGCCATAGCGCAAGCTGGCGTTTCGCTGAAATTGCATTGACAGCGTCTCCGGAAACTGCGCGTTTCGCGCCGGGCCCGTTAGCCAGTTGGCGATGGCACCATCGTAGGCGGCTGTATGGGCGAACGCCTTGGCCGCAAGGCGCCTTCGCAAGCGTTCGCTGGGGTCGTTCAATGCATCGACCACGGATGAGTAGTCACTCGGGTCGACAACGATCAACACATCTTGGTGGTTTTTTGCTGCTGCGCGCACCATTGCTGGGCCACCAATGTCGATGTTTTCAATGGCATCTTCAAAGCTGCAGTCGGGTTTGGCTACGGTCTGCTGGAACGGGTACAAGTTGACGACCACCAGGTCGATCGGCTCGATGCCCTGCTGCTCCATCACTTCATCATCGGTGCCGCGTCGGCCCAGGATGCCGCCGTGGATCTTGGGGTGCAGTGTTTTGACCCGTCCCCCCATGATTTCCGGGAACCCGGTATGACTGGCTACCTCTGTGACATCGACCCCGGCATCGGCCAGGGCCTTGGCGGTGCCACCTGTAGACAGCACTTCAATGCCGCGGGCCTTGAGTGCCAATCCCAACTCAACAATGCCTGTTTTGTCCGAAACGCTTAGCAGCGCACGCTTGATCATTTGACTACCTTAAGTATTCCGACGCGGGCTTATTCGATATAGCCAAAGCGACGTAGTTCTTCCGAAGCAACGGCAGCCATTTGTTTGACTGTGCTGCGTACTGATTCGGGCCGATCCGTTCTTGATGTGGCCGACCAGACCATCTTTTCGCTTTCCAGGTCATAAAGGACCAGCTTGATGTTGACAAAATCAGCGGTCGTCCATGTCACCATCGAACGAGGGCCGTATGGTGTGGCGATAGCAGTCATGTCGGAGTAGGCCGATGGATGTTGGAAGTTGACCAGAAAGGCACCTAGGACCGCATCGTAATTGCCATCAACGGCCAGCTTCTTGAGCTTTTCGCGGGGAATCGGGTTGATGCCGACGATGTCTTTGTAGGTGACACCGGTCTGCGTCGTCTGGCCTTTGAGCGTATGAGCCAGCCCGTCTTCAATCACGCCACGATTCTTGTGCGAGCTGGCGCGACTGACCACCAGGATGTTTTTGAACGGGATTTCAGCCTGTTGGTCTTCGATACGGACGTCGCGAAGAACGGTCTTGGAGCTGACACAGCCGATCAGTACCAGCAGCAAAGTGGTTACGATCAGGCTCTTCAGCACGGGGTAAATTCGATGAGTCATTGGTTTGTCTCCAGACAGAGTGAGTTGCCGGTTGCGGCGAGCGATGGTTGGCTAGCGAATGAAACCGGCGACTTTCAAGCGCGCGATGACGCCAGTGGCTACGTCTTCAATCAGTTGTGACGCGCTCTTCGGGTCGCTGCTTTTGGAGTGCACCAGCCAGCGCGGCTCGCCACTGCTGGCGTCGTACAAAGAGGTCTCGAGATACACGTCTTCCTGTTGTGTGTAGTAGCCGGCACTGTGCACGTAGTTGAAGACATACGAGTAGTAGCCGTACAGGCCATGATAGTAGGCCGGAATCGCGTTCACCGAGGCGGGGTGATACGTTTCGGTTCGCTCTGCGCCTTTGAGGTGAGTCACGATGGCGCTGTCGTAGCCGCCTTCGGCGAAAGTCTGCTCAAGCGTCTCGCGAGTCGGCCGCGCTGTGCCTTGCATGATGGTAAAGGCCGCATCGGCATCGACGCCTTGTGCTTTCAGCGCCCGCGCCATCAGTGTTTCCATCTGCCGGCGACTGGATACGGTATCAGATATTCCAATGACCAAGACCCGTTCAACAGGTTTGATTTCACTGGCTGGGTCGTACCACTCTGAGTCGAACTGGGTACTGGGCGCACAGGCTGCAACAAGCAACAGGGCGCACGCGATCAATGACATTCGTTTCAATGGACTTCCCCGGATGTGTTAGGAACGCGCACACTTTACCGGCTAGCGCTCTGGCGGGAAAGCAAAAATGGCTCCTGGTTACTGAAGTTTTTTGGTCATGACGTTGCTCAAATGGCCAACGGCGAGTTCAAAACAGTCCGATACAAGCGCCTGAGTGATGCATTCCAGCGCCGAGCCCAGCGTTCACCGGGGGCTTTATCTTTAGCCGAATACACGTTGCCAGGCGCGTTCCACAAACGCCATCGCTTCGGCCAGTACCGGCTCATTCGAGATAACGCTGCCTTGCAGGGCTGTGCGCTGGCTGTGCGCCTGCATATCTTGTGCCGCTGCGATCAACGGCCGTGGGTCAAAGCCAATGCTGGGGCAGTGGCTGAGGCGTTCAAGCAAATCGACTGTGTCGCCGGGTTCTGCCAGGGTTGGCGTATCAGCAGAAAGCGTCAGCACCAGATATTGCAGGACGAACTGCAAATCGATCAGACCACCGGCGCCGCGCTTGGTGTCGTTGCGGCCTCGCGAGGGGTGGCTGGCGCGCATCTTGTCACGCATTTGTCGGACTTCCTGGCGAAGCAACTCCGAATCGCGAGTGCGGCCGAGAATGGCCGAGCGAATCTCCAGGTATCGATTTTTCAGTTCAGGCGGTCCGCAGACCCAGTCGGACCGCACCAGGGCTTGATGCTCCCAGGTCCATGCCGTTGTTTGCTGATACGTTTCGAAGTGATCGATGGCGCTGAACAAAAAGCCGGCTTGCCCGTTGGGTCGCAGGCGCATGTCTACCTCGTACAATCGGCCTGCTCCGGTCAACGTGGTGATCACGTGCAACCATCGCTGAGCCATCCGCATGAAGTAACGCCCGGCATCCAGGGGGCGGTCACCATCGGAGGTCTGGTCGGGAAGCAGCGGTTCGTGCAGCAGCACCAGATCAAGGTCGGAGTCGAAATTCAGTTCTCGAGCCCCCAGCGTACCGTAGCCGATGACACCCAGTTCGGCAGGTTCACCTTGCAGGTTACGCAACACGCCGTGGCGCGCGACGATGTCACGTCGGGCCAGGGTGCCAGCCGCTTCGACCAGAACACAGCCCAGAGTGCTTAGGGCATGACCAGTCTGCCGCGCACTGAGTTGGTCGCCCAGTCTGGCCGCGGCAATGCGCAGGGCGTTTGACTGTTGATAATGCCGCAGAGCATCCATCTGCAGTTCAAGGTCGCGGCCGTGCCCGGACAAAAGTCGGCCAATTTGATCGGCATGCTCATCACGCTCAAGGCGTGGCGCCACCAATCGACCGTCGATCAACTCGTCCAACAACGCCGGCTGTCGCGATAACGTTTCTGCGATCCAGGCACTCTTGCTCACCAGGTCAACGAGCAGATGAAGCGAGGCCGGATGTTCGTTGAGTAGCGCGATATAAGCGCTGCGGCGAACAATGGTTGCCGCCAGTGTAAGGATGCGATCGAGTGCTACGTCGGCGCTGGGGACTCGCGCCGCAATTGCCAAAAGGCGAGGCATGAATTTCTCAAGGCGCTGCCGACCGGTGGCATCCAGCGCGCGAACAGCGGCAGAGGAGGCGAACGTTCGCAGCCGCTGCACGATCGCCTGGCCATCGGAAAAGCCAGTTGCTTGGGCATGGATCAGCGCCTGATCTAGCGAGACATCGCGCCACAGCAACACCGGTGGGCCATCGGCAGTCACCTGTTCGCTGCGCAGAAAAAGGCGGTTAAAGATATCGGTGACAAGCGACTGGTGTTGGCCCAGTTTGTTTTCCAGTGTCGCCCAGTCCGGCAAGTCAAGCAGGGTTAACAGGCGCTGTTGCGCCTCGGCGTCGGTAGGCAAGCGATGGGTCTGTCGGTCATCAATCGACTGCAAACGATTTTCAACGATGCGCAGGTCGAGATAGGCCTCCCGCAATCGCTCGACCACCGGCTCCGACAGCAGCTCCAAACGTGCGACCTCGTTCATTGCTTGCAATAGGTGGCGAGTCCGCAAAGCCGGCACACGGCCACCGCGAATCAGCTGAAAAGTCTGCACGATGAACTCGATCTCGCGAATGCCGCCAGCACCGAGCTTTAAGTCGTCGCAGACCGAATGCGCGCCCGATTGTTGCCGCACCTGTCGGTGCATTTCGCGGATCGCTTCGTACGCGGAATAGTCAAGATAGCGGCGATAGACGAAGGGTCGCAGGGTGTCGATCAGTTCCTCACCACCGGCCAGGTCGCCAGCAATCGGTCGTGCCTTGATCCAGGCATAACGTTCCCAGTTGCGTCCTTCGCGTTGATAGTAGTCTTGCATCGCATCAATGCTCAGCGCCAGCCGCCCGGCATCGCCATAGGGTCGCAAGCGCATGTCGACCCGATAGCAGAAACCGTCCGGCGTGCGTTGATCCAATAGTTGAATCAGCGTCTGGCCGAGGCGGTTGAAGTACTGATTGCTGTCCAGTTGACGTGCGCCATCGGTGACGCCGCTGCCGTTGAATGCCAGCACCAAATCGATGTCGGATGAAAAGTTGAGCTCCCGGCCGCCGAGTTTGCCCATGCCGATCACAATCATGCGCTGTTTGCGCTCGCCACAAAGCGGCGTTCCGAATCGGCGCTGCAGCTTGTGCTCTGCGAATACCAGCGCAGCTTCGCACAGTTGATCGGCGGTCTCGCTCAACAGGCGCAGAATGTCGGGTTGCTCGGTACCGGCCAGGTCGCGACGCATGATGTACAACATGGCGTGGTGGCGGTAGGTTCTGAGCAGTCGCATGGCTTCTGCGTCGTCATCACACATCGCCAAGGCTTTAGTCAGTGCATCACCATTTGGGGCTTGCTCGCTAGCCGAACCGAGCTGTGGAAACCTGGCCAACGCCCATTGTGCGTAGCGACTGGGTTGCAGTTTTTCGAGACTCGCAGTTGCGGCCTTAACCTGACTCATCTGAGGTCACCCCTGGCCGCTGATTGACGAGCGCAGCTATCGACGGTTGCCACCTCAACCAGACTCCGTCAGGCCGTATTTCTCAAGGCGGTACAGGAAGGCCTTGTACGGCAGTTTGAGCAGGCGCGCTGCTGCAGCTCGATTATGGTGCGCCTGCTCCAGTGCTTGCTTCAGGGCGTCTTTTTCATGCTGATGCCAGTCCATTCCACCAACCGGCAATTCGAATTGCTGGCCGCCGCTGGGCACCGAGCCGAAATCATGTGGCAGATCTTCAGCATTGGCTATACCGTCATCGGCCAACAATATTAGCCGTTCAACGACATTGCCCAGCTCGCGCACATTGCCTGGCCACGGGTGATCGAGAAATCGCCGTGTTAGCTGTTTGGAAAACGGTTTGCACGTGACTCCATGCAGCCTCTCCGTTCGTTTTGTAAAGTGGCGAATCAATAACGGGATATCCTCGCGGCGGTCGCGAAGGGGAGGCAGCTCGATCGGTACAACGTTTAGTCGGTAGTACAGATCCTCTCTGAATTCACCAGATTGCACCGCTTCTTCGAGCCTGCGGTTGGTTGCCGCGATGAGGCGCGCGTTGGTCTCGATTTCTCGGCTACCACCAACCCGCGTGAACTGTCCCTCCTGCAGTGCTCTGAGCAGTTTTGGCTGAATCGCCAGGGGCAGCTCACCGATTTCGTCCAAGAACAAGGTGCCATCTTGCGCCTGTTCGAATTTGCCCGGACGGGAGCGATCGGCACCGGTGTAAGCCCCTTTCTCTGCGCCGAGAAACTCCGATTCCATCAGCCCCTCCGGTATGCCGCCGCAATTGACTGCAACGAACGGGCCGTCCTTGCGAGCCGATAAGCGATGAATGGCGCGGGCAACCAACTCCTTGCCGGTACCGCTCTCACCTTGCAGTAGAACAGTGGCTTGAGTATTGGCCAGTTTCTCGATGCGTCGATACAGGCGCTGCATTGATGGTGCTCGACCAATCAGGTCGACCAGGCTTTCTCGCTCAGTCAGCGCTTCGTTGAGGCGGCGGTTTTCCGCTTCCAGTTGCGTCGATCGCAATGCCCGCGAAACGCTCAGTAGCAGCGCTGGCGCCTCGAACGGTTTAGGCAAATAGTCGTCAGCACCCTTTCGCAACGCGTCAACCGCGTGGCTGATTGTGCCGTAAGCGGTAACCATGATGAAGGCAGCGGGCAAGGACAGCTGTTTACAATGGGTCAACAAATCCATGCCGTCACCATGACCCAGCTGCCAGTCTGAGATCACCAGATCAATGTCGCCCGCTTGCAGGTGAGCTTTGGCCTCGTCGACCGTGCCCGCCTCACGAACCCCATAGCCCTCCTTCTGCAACAGGCCGGCGACCAGTTGGCGCTGTGTTGTATCGTCTTCTACCAATAAAATCGATGCCTTCACGACGGCTCCTGTTCGCGGGCTTGAAAAGACATACTTACCTTGGAACCGCCACCGGCTCGGTCACTGATCTGGATATCGCCGTTGTAGCGGTGACAGACAATACGTTGAGTAATAAACAGCCCCATGCCAGAGCCATGTGCTTTGGTGGTTCGGTGTGGCTCAAAAAGCCGACCTTTGATCGCTTCCGGAAAGCCGGGGCCGCGATCCAGTACTACAACTGTAGCTTGACCTGCGTCCGCGCAAACGGTCACTTCAACCTGGCCCGACGGGTCGGCTTCTACGGCGTTGACGACGACCGCCTGAATTGCGGCTCTAAGCTCTGCCTCGACGCCTCTGACATATACGCTCTCGCCTGCAGTGAGCTGCATTGTTGCGCACGTATCGCCCTGGCTGACCTCCAAAAAGATGTCGGAGACTACTGAACGGAGGTCGACGTCGGTATGGTCCGCGGCGGTGCCTGCGAGCACTAGAAATGAGCGCAGGGAGCGGTCTATGCGCTGGATTTGCAAACGCGCGGCACTGGCCAGCTCGGCCTTTGACTCAGGCTTGTCGTCGTTGGCGGCCAGCCGATCAATGGTCAGCCCGATCACATTCAACGGGTTGCGAAGGCTGTGGGCCAGCCCTCGGGCGACCTCGCCCAACTCGTGCAGGTGCTTGCGCGCACGAAGCCGCTCAGCGTCTTCACTGAGCTTTTCCAGCTGACTCGACATGCGATTGAAGTCGCGGATGGTGGCGACCACCTCCGGCGCGCCGTGTTCGTTAACTTGATGGCCCCATTGGCCAGCGCCGACCTGACGGGCAGCCAGCTTGAGCTGTAGCAGCGGTTTCGATAAGCGGTTCGCCGCCCAGGCCGCAGCGAGCAGGCCCACGACCAGCAGCAACCCCAACAGCAGCCACATCTGGCGAGAGTAGCGCTGCAGCACCGTCTGTACCCCGTCGCGTGGGATATTGATGCGCTGCAGGTGGTCGCCTAGCAGCAAGGCACGATTATCGTCGTCAAGCTTGAAGTGCAGTGTATCGAGGTTGCTGACCCAGGCGTGCTGATCACTTGCCGGAAAATCAAAGTCATCGATCTGCTCGCCATCAACGAAAACGCTGACACTGACGACCTGGCCATCGACCCGATGTTGGCGAGTGATAACTTCACGATCTTGATCGGTTACGGTGCGTTCTATGACCAGCTCAGCGACCGATGATTCGTCGTGCGGCTGCTCAATCACCTCAACCACCTGTCGTCCGACCGCCACCGCGACCTGGCCAACTTCTGCCGCGACCTGGTCGGTCAACCAGCGCATACCCCACCAGGCCAGGGCGAACAACACCAGCATGGCGGCGACCAGCGAAACAAATAGGCGTAGGCGCAGCGACATACTGACAAGAATAGCCACATATTCACCAATGACAAAGGAACCTGAGAGTGCGGTTGTCGGCTTCCTTACATTTCAATGGGTTAAAACCCACCGAATTGGCGATACGTCCCTAGTAACCCAGCTGGCGATCGACTGTGTTTTGGATTGGACGGTCGTTGGCCAATGCAATCAACGCATCGTGGATCGCCGCAGCGGCCATATCAGGTGGGGTCAGTGCTGAGATGTGCGGCGTAATAGCGACGCGGCCGTGTTGCCACAGTGGGTGATTTCGAGGTAACGGCTCAGTTTCAAATACGTCGACACAAGCCATCCGAAGTCGTTGACTGTTGAGCGCCATGATCAGAGCATCGGCGTCGAGCTGCTGACCACGGCCAACGTGAATAAGCGTCGTGTTCTCTGCAGTGAGCTCAAACAAATCCTGACCCAGAATCATTTCGGTTTGTTTGGTGGCAGGTAGCAGGCAAATCAGATAGTCGCAGCTGGCCACCTCGGCCAGTCCGTCCTGGCCGGTGACTGATGTTACGCCACTGATACGATGACGACGGCGGCTCCAGGCAGTCACCTTGAAGCCCAGCTGGCTGAAATGTCGCATGGCCGGTCGGGCTGTTGCACCAGCACCAAGAAAGCCTATGTGCGGTTCGGCATTGTCACTTTCGGGTTGCCATCGGCGACTCTTTTGATCCTGCGCGTATTTGCTGAGATTTCGGCAGTCGGATAGCACTGTGGCCAGCAAAAAACCGGCCATGCGCTCAGCCATGGGACCACCGGCGATTCGTGCAACAGGTAGGTCGGCGTCTATCGAGGGGTCGGCAAGAATAAAGTCGACGCCGGCACCGAGCGACATTACTGCCCGCAACTGCGGCAGTTGCGACAGGGCATTGGCTGGTTGATTCCAAAGCACCGCCAACTGCGCATCACCGTTTTCGATATCTGGCCAAACAGAGACACGTTCGACCCCCCTGGCGCGCAGGGCGCTATGCAGTCCGGACAGGTCACGACCGGGGGCAATCAAAGTAACGGCGGGGAGTGTTTCAATGGTCATTTGAGTGTTTGCAAAATCGGGTAACTGATGGCCGCGGATGCGCATCGTATCGAAATTTTGTCCGATGAATCAGAACATTGCCGAAACATTACGATTTGGTAATGTTTGAAAGATTATCGTAATTGGTACTTGCGTAATAGTTTTAGCCAGACTAATGTTCGCCTCCATAAAATCAACAATAAACAACAAATAACGATGAATTCGTGCACTTAGGGGAAGGGTATACGGCAGGTCGTAACGCTTAATCGACTTAAATCCTTGATTAGGCTGGGCACTGCCAGAAAAACACGAAGGCTTAAAGCACCCACCTTCAACGCAGCACGTCAAAATGACCCGCCCTACCGGCGGGTTTTTTATTTGTACGTTATTCATCGCGAAATCCGCTTTGTTGGCGATGCGGTGCTGTCCGCAAGGGGCTCCGGGTAGGTTACCATTGCGTTTTTTGTGCGGGTCTTCAAACATGTCGCCGTTTCACCTGGCCTTCCCCACCACCGACCTGCCTGCCACGCGGCAGTTTTTTACTGAGGTAATCGGCTGTGAAGTTGGTCGAGAAGCCGACCGTTGGGTCGATTTTAATTTTCAGGGCCATCAGATATCGGCGCACAAGGTTGACGTTGCGACGGTGCATCAAGGTTGCGATGTGGACGGTCGGCGGGTACCCCCATTTCACTTTGGGTTGGTATTGGATCGCGATCAGTGGCAGGCCACTCGCGAGCGGTTGGAGAGGGCCAACGCAGAGTTTCTGATCGAACCGACAATTCGCTTTAAAGGCAAACCCGGTGAGCAGGCAACAATGTTTGTCAAAGAGCCCGGCGGCAATGTGCTGGAGTTCAAGTCGATGCGCGATCCCAAGCTGTTGTTTGCCGCGCAATGAGCAAGCTATCCAAACTCGAACGCTTCGCCGATGCGCCCGGCGATACGATGAAGACCACGACCTGTTATATGTGTGCATGCCGCTGTGGCATACGAGTGTGGCTGAAAGACGGCAAGGTGAGGTACATTCAGGGCAACCCTGACCATCCGGTCAACAAAGGCGTGATCTGCGCCAAGGGGTCGGCCGGCATCAAGCACCTGTATTCGCCGGCTCGACTGACCCAGCCTCTGCGTCGAGTCGGGCCGCGCGGCTCGGGTCAGTTCGAGACCATCACCTGGGAGCAGGCATTGCAACAAGCCGAGGATTGGTTGCGACCGATTCGCGAGCGGGACCCGAACAAATTGGCTTTCTTCACGGGGCGTGATCAATCTCAGGCGCTAACTGGCTGGTGGGCCTCGCAGTTTGGTACTCACAATTATGCGGCACATGGCGGGTTCTGCTCTGTAAACATGGCCGCTGGCGGCATCTACTCTATCGGTGGGTCGTTTTGGGAATTCGGTGAACCTGACTGGGAGCATAGTCAACTGTTGATGCTGTTTGGCGTCGCCGAGGACCACGATTCCAATCCACTGAAGATTGGCTTGGCGCGAATGAAACAGCGCGGTGCCAAAGTGGTGTCGGTGAACCCGGTGCGCACCGGCTATTCAGCCATCGCTGACCAATGGGTGCCGGTCCGTCCCGGAACTGACGGCTTGTTGATTCTGGCACTGCTGCATGAGTTGTTGCGTGCGGGCAAGATCGACCTTCAGTTCCTGAGCCGCTATACCAACGCGATCTGGCTGGTGATCGATGATGAAGATCACCCCGACCATGGCTTGTTTGCTCGCGATAGTGATGGACGGCCCTTGTGTTTCGATACCGCCACCGGCGCGGTGGCCAGCGCAATGAATGTCGATGTTCAGGGCGCGTTGAAAGGTCGCCACGCTCTGGATGATGGCACCAAAGTCGTTCCAGTCATGCAACTGATCGTAACGCGCTACCTTGATCCGAAGTATGCGCCGGCCGCAGTCGCAGATCGGGTCGGCCTGACGGCGCAGGCTATTGAACAATTGGCTGCGGACCTGGCTGAGGTGGCCTTCGAGCAGACTATCGAGATTGAGACCGAGTGGGTGGACTGGGCAGGGCGCAAACATGACCGCTTTGTTGGCCGACCAGTGAGCTTTCACGCCATGCGTGGCATATCGGCCCATGCCAATGGATTCCAGACCTGTCGCGCGCTGCATTTGCTACAGATGGTGCTCGGTGCGGTGGACTGCCCTGGTGGCTATCGCTACAAACCGCCGTTTCCCAAACCGATTCCGCCGCACCCAAAGCCTGGTCGCAGCACCGGCCCGAATTCGCCCAGTAGCGGTCCTCCGCTAGGGTTCCCTCAGGGGCCAGAGGACTTGCTGGTTGATGAGGATGACCAGCCCCTGCGTATTGATAAAGCATTTAGCTGGGACTACCCACTGGCCGCCCACGGCTTGATGCACCTGGTCATTCGAAATGCATGGGCCGGCGACCCCTATCCGATCGACACCCTGATGATGTTTATGGCCAACATGAGCTGGAATTCAGCCATGAATACCACTGAGACCATAGACATGCTGACCGACACCGATGCCAACGGTGATTACAAGATACCGCACATCATCTATACCGACGCTTTTGCCTCGGAGATGACCGAGTACGCCGACCTCGTTTTGCCCGATACCACTTATCTGGAGCGCCATGATGCGATCAGTTTGCTGGATCGGCCCATTGGTGATGCCGATGGTGCCGGCGACAGCATCCGACAGCCCGTAGTGCCGCCGCTGGGGCAGTCGCGACCATTCCAGGATGTGTTGCTGGAGATCGGCAGTCGCCTCGGCTTGCCCGGCATGGTGGACGAGGCGGGCAATGCAAAGTACCCGGGGGGCTATCCCGATTACATTGTCAATCACGAACGAGCCCCCGGCATCGGCACTCTGGCGGGTTGGCGCGGCGCCGATGGCGACAAGTCAGGGCGCGGTGAGGTCAACCCCAAACAGCTGAGCCACTACGTCGACAACGGCTGCTTCTGGTACGGCGAGCTCGAGGAAAATCAGCGCTATTTCAAGATGGCCAATCGCGATTACCTGAACTGGGCCAAAGAAATGGGCTTCATCGCTGCGGCCGAGCAAATCATCCTGCAACTCTACAGTGAGCCGCTGGCCAAGTTTGTCCGCGCCGCTGACGGACGGGGCGACCATCTGGCTCCGGCGTCGCATCGTCAACGGATCAAGCAATACCTTGACCCATTGCCGGATTGGACGGCACCGTTTGGTTGGGACGAGGAATCGATTGAGGACTACCCTTTGTCCGCCATTACCCAGCGCCCCATGCACATGTACCACTCATGGGGCGGCCACAACACCTGGCTACGTCAACTAACCAGCCGCAATGTGCTTTATGTGCACCACCAAACAGCGGCTGACCTTGGCCTTGATGATGGTGCGATGGCCTGGATAGAAAGCATCAATGGTCGAGTCAAAGTGCGCATTCAGTGCATGCAGGGCGTCAGCCCGAACACGGTCTGGACCTGGAATGCGATTGGCAAAAAGAAGGGGGCATGGCGCATGAGCAAAGACTCACCGGAAGCAAACGAAGGGTTCTTGTTGAATCACTTGATTGGCGAGATGTTGCCCGACAAACAATGGGGCAATGCCGATCCGGTGACCGGTCAGGCCGCCTGGTATGACTTGCGTGTACGGTTGCGCCCTGTGGGCGACGACGAACAGGGAGCAATCAAATGACTGATTTGCCAACCACTACCACCCGACGCCTCGGCCTGGTGATTGACCTCGATACCTGCGTTGGTTGTCACGCCTGCGCAGTTAGCTGCAAGGAATGGAACGATGGCGGTGCTGCCGGGCCTCTGCCGGACAGCAACGACGCAAAACCCGATGGCGTTTGGTTCAATCGCGTGCACAGTTATGAGGTGGAACGCGAGGGAACATTTAGCACACTGAACTTCCCCAGGTCGTGCTTGCATTGTGAGGACGCAGCCTGCGTTACGGTGTGCCCGACCGGTGCCTCATTCAAACGCGCAGCAGATGGCATCGTGCTGGTCGATGAGGACAAATGCATCGGCTGCAAGTTGTGTTCCTGGGCCTGCCCGTATGGGGCGAGGGAGTACAGTGAATCACGTGGGGTCATGCAAAAGTGCACCTTGTGCGTAGACCGTATTGACAATCCATCCCTTGCTGAAGCCGACCGAGTTCCTGCCTGCGTCGCTTCCTGTCCCGCCGACGCGCGCCATTTTGGTGACCTGTCAGACCCTGACTCGGCGGTATCGAAACTGGTCGCCGAGCGCGAAGGTGTCGACCTGATGCCAGAGCTGGGATACAAACCAACCAACAAGTACTTGCCGCCAAGGCAAGTGCCGCCGCCATCGCAATCCGCCTTGCCCGAGGCCACGCCCGATTGGCTTGACCAGGTGTTTGGTCGATGAATCCAGCACTGTCGGTCATTTTCTTTACGGTGTTTTCAGGCGCCGGCCTGGGCTTGTTGCTGGTGGGCGCTGTAGCCACCGCAGCAGGGCGGATCGGTTCGCCAAAAGCCGTGCTTGTGGTGGCTGTTATATTAACCGTCGCCGGGCTGCTGTCCTCGACACTGCACTTGGGGCAGCCGTTGCGAGCCTGGCGCGCCTTTAGTCAGTGGCGCACATCATGGCTATCCCGTGAAGGAGTAGCGGCGGTGGCAACATTGATCCTGGCGATGGTGACCTGGTGGTTCCCAACGGCTGAAGCTCTGTGGCTATTGCTGGGATTGGCCGCTGCCATCACGCTGCGCTGTACAGCCGGCATCTACACCTCGCTAAAGACCGTTCCGGAATGGCACAACCGGTGGGTACTGCCCGTGTTTTCCGGCCTCAGCATTTCGGCTGGCGGACTGTTGTGGTTGACCATCACCAGTGGGCCAAATGACCTGGACTTAAGCGCATGGGCCTGGGTGGTTTCCGGGGTGGCGCTGGCCTGGGTGCTGAAAAGCCTGTACTGGCGCTGGATTCGCAGCGCTGCGCTGCCTGTGAGCGCTGCCAGTGCCATCGGTATGCCTGAGGGTACGGAAGTCAAAGGCCTATTCAAACCGCATACCGAAACCAATTACCTGATGCGGGAAATGGGGTATACAGCAATCCGTCGACATGCCGAATGGCTGCGGTGGGTGGCTTTGGGGCTAGGTGCGTTGCTGCCGATTGGTCTGTTGGTGTTGGTGCAAGCCAAACTGCTGCCAATATGGCCGTCACTGCTTGTCGCCTCGTCACTGATGCTGCTGGGACAGGTGGCTGAACGCTGGCTGTTTTTCGCAGAGGCGCGGCATGTTGTTCAGCTTTACTATCGGCCCTGAATAAGCGCGAGTGGCCGTGCTTAATCAAAACTACTGATCAGAATACGATCCTTGGTGACCAGCAAGCGCTGGTTTGTGGGCACGTTGGACAGTGTTTGTTCGAATCCGTCAGGCCAGGTCACAGTCAGCTCATTAACCAGGCTATCGCTGGCCAGGCCGAAATGGGCTTCAGCGGCATTTTGTGAGGCGAAATTGCTGCCGGCTCGAATGCGCCGCAACTGATCACCGCCAGGAGATGCCACGCGCACTTCAGCTCCAATCCCCGCCACATTAATGACCGGATCGGTGGCGATGACCGTTAGCCATTGGCTGCCGGTCAGTTGGTTGGCATAGACTCGAGTCGGGCCCGCGTTATTGGCCACCAGGATGTCCTGGTCACCATCGTGATCGAAGTCGAAACACGCCACGCCGCGTCCCTGTTCGGTATCAATCAGCCCGACGGCTGCCGCAGACTCGGTAAAAGTGCCGTCACCATCTGACAGGAACAGCCGAGACGGGTCATGGCAAAAACTCGGATCAATCAGGCAGCTGTCAGGCGGTGGAGGGTTGGGGTTGCCCAGGTGGAAGCCGTTGGTATGGAAAATGTCGAGGTGGCCATCATTGTTGAAATCGGCGAAGCATGCGCCCCAGCCCCAGTCGCCCTCTCGAACTCCGGCGACATCGGTCGCGTCAACGAATACGCCGTTATCATTCCGGTACAGCCTGTTTCCGCTGATGCCCCAGTTGGCCTCGGCCACGCCGTCTTCATCGAAAATGCTGGTCACAAACCAGTCATAGTCTCCGTCATTGTCATAGTCGGCAACGGCCGCGCCCATACCGTTCTCGTCGGTAATGACCAGCGGGTCAGTCATGTCGGTAAAAATGCCGCCCTGGTTTCTCAAGACCTTGCTGTATCCAAAGTCTGCCGCAATCAGCAAGTCGAGCTGTCCATCACCATCAAAATCTTCAAAGTTGGGAGTAAACGTGAATCGCAAGTTAATGTCGTCGAAGGCACCGACTGTGCGATCAACAAAGCTGCCGTCAAGCGTGCCCTCAAACAATTGTGAGATGAAACCGTCTGAGGACCATCTGCCGAGAAACAGGTCCAGCCGCCCATCATCACTGTAGTCCGCCGCGGCGACGCCAATGGTAGCGCCTGTTGTCGGTAGCTGGCTGCCGACCGTGTCGTTGGTCCAGCCGTTGGCTGACCCAGCGGCCAATACGGTGCAGTTGTCTTCAAACCCGGGAATCAACAAATCCAACCAGCCATCATGATTGAAGTCGGCAAACAGCGGACCTGAGTGGGTGCAATCGTCTGGTCGCATGAAAGCAGGCAATGATGCCGATACAAAGCTACCGCCTTGATTCAAGAACAGTTGATTTGGGGTCGGATGCGGAAACAGAGGGTCGGGGTTGTACCCGCCCACCAGGAAAACGTCGGCATAGCCGTTGCCATCGACGTCACCAACGGCCACGCCGCCACCAATGAAATACCGCTCGTGATGGATGCCGGGTCCTGTCCCTGTGTGTTGGTGCACAATGCCGCTGTTCAGGACTTCGCTAAATTGCAGGTCGCCGCCAGTGCCCACCGCGCTGTAAAGCGCCGTCAACAGGGTTACTGTCGAAAGAACCGGGGCATTCATGTTGCTCAACCGCTCACCAAAGGCAATTCGTACCAAGCATCGCATCCAAAATGGCCGGTTGCCCCCAGCGGCTTGTTGATGCGCTTGAAGCCATTCGCCTCGTATAGCCGCCTGGCGGAGGTCATGTGATCCAGTGTTTCAAGATAGCAGCGTTGATAACCATCCTGCCTGGCACCCTCCAGGCATGTTTCCAACAAAATGCGGCCCAAACCGGCGCCGCGGCCCCCCTCAATGAGGTACATTTTGCGTAGCTCGCAAATGTCCGTATCGGCGCCCGCCAGCTGGGCATAGCCTGCGCCTCCCACCAACTGGCCAGAAGAGTCTTCAATCACAAAGTATGCGGCTCTATCGTCGCTGTAGGCAGCCGTCATGGCGTCGACTTCTGGGTCCTGTATGGAATATCCTTCGCCTACCGCATTGAACTCCGTCATTACCTGGCGAATGATCCGGCCCATCTGAGGGTCATCTTTAGCCTCAATCAGGCGCATTTTGAAGGAATTACTCATGAACACAATAGTAGCCCGAGCCAGCGTCGAAGGGCCAGCCGAGCGCCTGCAGGACTTCATGCAACGCCACATTCCAATCACCACAGCCATGCAGTTGCAGGTGGTTAAGGCTGATCGCGCTGCAGTAACAATCACGGCTCCGTTGCAGCCAAACGTCAACGACAAAGGCACTGCTTTCGGTGGCAGCATGGCCTCGGTTGCGACGCTCGCGGGTTGGGGCTTGGTCTGGGCCAACTTAAACGACGAAGATGGCTACGACATCATGATTCGCGATACCCAGTTGCGTTATCGTCGACCGGTGTATGGGCAGATTGAAGCCAATGCATCAATCGAAGCCGACGCTTGGCGCGACTTTATGGATAAGCTGTCTGCGCGCGGTCGGGCACGCATCGAGATTGGCATTACAATAGCCGGGGAAGATGGTCCGGCGATGGACATGGTCGGGACCTACGTTGCGCGACGTCGCGCTGACTAATACCACCTCATGAGGATCACAAACGAATGAATCAGAGACTGCGAGTCAAAAAATGGGCCAACGTTGCTGTTGTCCTGATGATGGCCATCCTTGTGCTGGGTGGTTGCGCGTCATCGAAGAAATCCATGTCGCTCACCGACACGCTGGCTGCCTACGGCAATGCCGTGCGTTGGGAAGACTTTCCAAGCGCCGCTCGATTTCTTGACCCCAAGGTGGCAGCGGAAATCTCGGAACTGGATCTCGAGCGGTATCGCCAACTGAAAGTGTCCAGCTACACCGAACAGCAGATCAATCCGGATCGCGATGAAGAAACGGTGCGGCAAACCGTTGAGATTGGCATCGTCAACCGACACACCGGCGTCGAGCGCCGGGTGATTGACCGCCAGGTCTGGCGTTGGGAAGAAGCAACTGAGCGCTGGCTGCTGATGTCCGGGTTGCCGGATGTGACGCAGGAGCGGTATTGAGGTGCGGGGTGCCTATGGGCACGCCGAGCATGACCGAAGTGGGCTAGGAATGGAGCTGCCATCCATGGCGCAACGTTAGAGCTTCGTATGCAGCCCCAGCCCGCACATCCATGTGCGGTCGTTCGCCGGCACCGAGTGACGTTAAGTCACTCGGTATCACGCCGGCTCACCCATGTGCAGTCGTTCGCCGCCTGCGGCGTGCCTTGAGGCACCCCGCACCAATGGCAGCTCACCCGCACGAACAAATCCCTTCTCCCAGCGTGGGAGAAGGTGGCTGCACGTTAGGTGCAGACGGATGAGGGTCCAATCTGGTTGTGGCACCGATTGAGGCCGGTCGAGAGCGGCCGTAGGAAAGTAGGATGGCAACAACCATCCATGGACCGCACCCAGCCCGCACATCCATGTGCGGTCGTTCGCCACCTGCGGCGTGCCATTCAAGGCACCCCGCATTGACGGTGGCTCACCCATGTCGGTCATTCGCCGCCCGCCGAGTGCCATTCAAGGCACTCTTAGGCGTGGCCGAAGTAGCTAGTAGAGGAGTCGCCATCCCTGGCGAGACGATTGATCTTTGTAGGCAGCCCCAGCCCGCACATCCATGTGCGGTCGTTCGCCGGCACCGAGTGACGTTAAGTCACTCGGTATCACGCCGGCTCACCCCAATAAACCACCGGGGTTGGCGGCTAGGAGGGGGGCGATAACCAGGGAGACGATGGCCATGACGTTGATCAGGATGTTCATCGCGGGGCCTGAGGTGTCTTTGAACGGGTCGCCTACGGTGTCGCCGACGACGGCCGCTTTGTGGACGTCTGAGCCTTTGCCACCGAAGTTGCCTTTCTCAACAAACTTCTTGGCGTTGTCCCAGGCGCCACCGGCATTGGCCATGGTCAGAGCCAACAATACACAACAGACCAGTGCGCCACCGAGCATGCCGCCCAGCGCTTGCGCGCCGAGACCGAAGCCGACCACCATCGGGGCGAATACGGCCAGGGCACCAGGTAGCACCATGCGTCGCAGTGCAGCACGCGTGGCGATGTCTACGCAGCGTGCATTGTCTGGCTTGCCCGTGCCTTCCAGCAGGCCTGGAATCTCTTTGAACTGGCGACGGATCTCTTTGATCATTTCAAACGCCGCATCGCCCACTGCGCGCATGGTGATGGCTGACACCAGGAACGGGAAGATGCCGCCCAGGAACATGCCCATCAGAACGCGTGGGTTCTCGATGCTTAAGGTGAAGCCGGGGACTTTCGCTGCGATGGTTTCGATGAATGCAGCGATAATGGCCAAGGCTGCCAGGCCGGCTGCGCCAATGGCAAAGCCCTTGCCGATGGCCGCAGTGGTGTTGCCCACCTCGTCCAGGCCGTCAGTGATTTCACGAACCTCTGCGCCCATTTCCGCCATCTCAGCAATGCCGCCCGCGTTATCTGCAACCGGGCCGTAAGCATCAATCGCCATGGTGATTCCCACCGTTGCCAGCATGCCGACAGCGCCGATACCGACACCATAGACGCCTGCGCCTTCGGGCAGCAATGCGCTGGTCGCGAAGATAATGGCGGCGATGGTCAGGACTGGAACGACGACCGACTCCATCCCTGTTGCCAGGCCGGAGATCATCACGGTTGCCGGGCCAGTTTCGCCGTCTTTGGCGATTTTGCGAACCGGCTCGCCACCCGTGTAATACTCAGTGACCAGTCCGATTATCATACCGCCAGCAGCGCCGCAGACTACACACCACCAAACGTTTGAGGTGATGCCAAGATTGGCGACGACGAAGTAGGCTACGGCGATAAATATAACGGTCGCGCCAATGGTGCCGATGCGCAATGCTACCGCCGGCGCCTTGGCTGCAAACACCTTCACGATAACGATGCCGGCGATGGAGCAGAGTAGTCCAGCAGAGGCTAACGCCAACGGCAGGAACATCAGTTGTTGCTGATCACCACCCAATGCCGCAATGGTCGCTCCGCTCATGGTCGCCGCCAATGCCAGGCAGGCGATCATCGAGCCGCAGTACGACTCAAAGATGTCTGAGCCCATGCCAGCCACGTCGCCAACGTTGTCACCAACGTTGTCGGCAATCACGCCCGGGTTGCGTGGATCATCTTCAGGGATGCCCGCTTCGATTTTGCCGACCAGGTCAGCTCCGACATCGGCACTCTTTGTGAAGATGCCGCCGCCGACGCGTGAGAACAGAGCGACGGTCGACGCACCCATGCCAAAGCCGTGAATGGCTTCAGCGTGCGTCGGGTCAGAACCGAACATCAAGTACAGCCCGCCAAGTCCGAGCAAGCCCATGGAGGCGACCGCCATACCCATGATGGAACCGCCGTAGAAGGCGACAGACAATGCCGCAGGGGCACCGTCAGTGGCTGCGGCGATGGTGGTTCGTACGTTGGCCTGGGTTGCGGTATACATACCAATGTAACCGGCAATCGCAGAACACAGTGCGCCGGTGACGAACGCCACCGGTGTGTGCCATGACTGAAAGCCTATGAACAGGCCAACGGTCAAGACCAGAGCAAACATTGCCAGGATCGAATATTCCCGGCGCATAAACACCATGGCCCCGGAATGAATCGCCTCGGCGATTTCGGCAACAGCGCCTTCCCCTGATGGATATCGACGAACCAGTCGATAAATAATGAAGGCTACGATCAGCCCGAACACCCCTAGCGCGGGCGGCCACATGCTCTGTGTCATAGTTAACCTCTTTGGTATCCCTGTTTGACTTTAAATATCAGTCCAGCGGACCCACCTTTGACAGGCCGGTCGCGATAGGCTGACGGCTTTTTTGGTCGGCACGCCCAACGGCAATTTTTGAAGTCCGCCGTCTTGGCTATGCTCGTGTCGACGCGCGATTGTAGCAGACACTCGCCTTTAGCGAGTTGCAGGGCCGGCCGACCGGCTCATGAAAGCCAAAAAAAATTGCCACCCGCCCTTGAAAGCGTCCAAACCGACCCAACATTAGCACTCGCCGACAGAGAGTGCTAACAACGCGCTTCGCGACTGGCACCTCAACAAACCAAACAACTTGTAGACAGCTATCTTTTAGGAGAGGCAAAACATGAATATTCGTCCATTGCACGATCGCGTAATCATCAAGCGTATGGAAGAAGAGCGCACCTCACCGGGTGGGATCGTCATTCCGGATTCGGCTACCGAAAAGCCAATCAAAGGGGAAGTGCTGGCCGTAGGCAACGGCAAAATTCTGGAAGACGGTACCGTTCGTCAGCTCGACGTCAAAGTCGGTGACAAGGTGTTGTTCGGCAAGTATTCCGGTACCGAAGTCAAGGTCGACGGCGACGAGCTGGTGGTGATGCGTGAAGACGACATCATGGCCGTCATCGCTTAATAACGACCTATCGAATTTAGCTTTGCAGAGGATTTAATACCATGAGTGCAAAAGAAGTACGTTTTTCTGAAAACGCCCGCAAGCGAATGGTCGCTGGCGTCAACATCCTGGCCGACGCGGTCAAGGTCACCCTCGGCCCGAAAGGTCGCAACGTTGTTCTGGAAAAGAGCTTCGGTGCGCCGACCGTCACCAAAGATGGTGTTTCGGTGGCCAAGGAAATTGAACTTGAAGACAAGTTTGAGAACATGGGCGCGCAGATGGTTAAGGAAGTAGCTTCCAAGACCTCAGACGTCGCAGGTGACGGCACCACGACCGCTACCGTTCTGGCTCAATCAATGCTGCGCGAAGGCCTCAAGGCGGTCGCTGCTGGCATGAACCCGATGGATCTGAAGCGTGGCATGGACAAGGCAGTTACTGCCGCTGTCGCGTCACTGAAAGAACTGTCGAAGCCTTGTTCTGACGACAAGTCAATTGCTCAGGTTGGCACCATTTCTGCCAACTCGGACGAAAACATCGGCTCAATCATTGCTGACGCAATGAAGAAAGTTGGCAAAGAAGGCGTCATCACCGTGGAAGAGGGTTCAACCCTTGAAAACGAACTGGACGTTGTTGAAGGTATGCAGTTCGATCGCGGTTACCTGTCACCGTACTTCGTAACCAACCAGCAAAGCATGACTGCTGACCTGGAAAACCCGTACATCCTGCTGCACGACAAGAAGATCTCTAACGTTCGTGATCTGCTCCCGGTCCTCGAAGGCGTTGCCAAAGCTGGCAAGTCGCTGTTGATCGTTGCTGAAGATCTTGAAGGCGAAGCATTGGCTACGCTGGTAGTAAACAACATCCGTGGCATCGTCAAGGTGGCTGCGGTCAAGGCTCCGGGCTTCGGTGATCGCCGCAAGGCAATGCTCGAAGACATCGCTGTCCTGACCGGCGGTACCGTGATTTCCGAAGAAGTGGGCCTGAGCCTCGAGAAGGCGACCCTGGACGACCTGGGTTCAGCCAAGAAAGTTCAGATCTCCAAAGAGAACACAACCATCATCGACGGTGCTGGCCAATCTGATTCAATCCAGGGCCGTGTTGCCCAGATTCGTGCCCAGATCGAAGAAGCCAGCTCTGACTACGATCGTGAGAAGCTGCAAGAGCGCGTGGCCAAGTTGGCCGGCGGTGTTGCGGTGATCAAGGTTGGTGCTGCCACCGAGATGGAAATGAAAGAGAAGAAAGCCCGTGTTGAAGACGCGCTGCACGCTACCCGTGCTGCCGTTGAAGAAGGCGTTGTTCCTGGCGGTGGTGTTGCACTGATTCGTGCTCGCGCTGCTCTGGAAGGCCTGACCGGCGACAATACTGACCAAACAGTTGGTATCCAGATCGCCATGCGCGCAATGGAAGAGCCGCTGCGTCAGATCGTCAGCAATGCTGGCGGCGAAGCCTCAGTCATCCTCAACGAAGTGCGCGCTGCAAAAGGTAGCCATGGCTACAACGCTGCTACCGGCGAGTTCGGCGACATGTTGGCGATGGGTATTCTCGACCCGACCAAGGTGACCCGCTCTGCCTTGCAGAACGCAGCCTCTGTATCTGGCCTGATGATCACCACCGAAGCAATGGTGGCCGAGCTTCCGAAGAAGGACGAAGCTGGCGGCATGCCGGGTGGAGACATGGGCGGCATGGGTGGCATGGGCGGCATGATGTAAATCATCCCGACCGGCTACTTTAGCCAGTTCGAAAAAGCCCCGCTTCGTGCGGGGCTTTTTTTTGTCCTTCGCTCGACCCTTTCAGCCGGGTAGCCAAGGGCTCAACGCCCGGCGCCAGTGGTCTGTTTTCTGCGCCAGGGTCATGCGTGCATTGGCCGGGCTGGTTGACGGAAGAACGATAAGGTCTTTGGCAAACTGGATTTCTCCCAGCACCCTGGACTTGAACAGCTTGAACGCGGCTTGTCCATTACAGGCAATGGCTTCGATTGATCGGTGAGCGAGCAGGAACCCGCCGAAATCATTGACCTGTTCACTGCCCCGAACGATGGCGGAATCCAGACTGCCGGGCCGTTGGCAGCTGGCCAGAACATCCCATAGTGCAACCTGGTTGTTGATCAGCAGCTGGCGCCGAGCCCGGTTCAGCGCCGGTTGTGATTGCGCTGCAATAAGCTCTCCGGTCAGCTCCATCATGATCGGCCAAAAGGCGTTGCGCGGATGAGCGTAGTAGAAGTCGGCCTGCAAGGAGGCGATGCCAGGTGCCGATCCCAGAACAAGCAACCTTGCGTCGTTCTCGGCGATCGGTGGGAACGCTTCTACTTGACTCACTCGACCACCATGATGGTCACGTCATCGGGAATGTCGACTAGCCGGCCAGCCATC
>BQJN01000007.1 GCA_021604725.1 Lysobacteraceae bacterium
GTCGTCAATCTCCGAACCCATTCGGCCATGATGCAAAGTGCCCCAAGGCACTCTGCGGCCGGCGAACGACCAGCCATGGATGGCTGGGCTGGGGCTTCATACGAAGCTATGGCGTTTCGCCATGGATGGGTGAGGCGGCCATGATGCAGAGTGCCCCAAGGCACTCTGCGGCCGGCGAACGACCAGCCATGGATGGCTGGGCTGGGGCTTCATACGAAGCTATGGCGTTTCGCCATGGATGGCAACACCAACCTTCCCCTACCTCGGTCAAGCCTAGGATCCGCTTCACCCTCGAAATTACGCGCGATTGTCGCATCGCTGTAATAAAGCTGTCATCCAAACGTAACAAAGCCTTCCTAGACTGCTCCGATATCAAAGGGCAAGGCCCTTGCCTTGCCTGTGGACCATTACTTCGGAGCTTACTTTTATGCGGTTTCCCCGTTCAATCTGCTTGCCTGTCGCCGTTTGCGCCGCGTTGCTGGCCGCTACGTCGGCGTTGGTGGCACAGCCAGCCAACGAAGCTAGCCTTGATCAGCTGGCAGAGGCCCTGGTGCAGTTGCGAGCTGAAGTAGAAAGCCTGGATCAGGAGCTGGATATTCTCAGCCAGGAGCACCGGCATGAGATGACCTCGCTGGCGGCCCAGAAGACTGACCTGGAAGCAAACCGCAATCGACTGCGTTTGAGTCTGGCGCAGCAACAAAGTGCCCTCGAAGACAATCGCCGGCGTGCCGAGGCGGCCGGAATGACAAGCTCACAGCTTACGCCGCTGTTGCTCAGTGCCGTTGAGGACCTGGATCAGATGGTCGCTACTTCTCTCCCGTTCAAGCGCGAGGCACGGCGCATGGAACTGGCTGACATTCGTCAACAGATTCAGTCTGGAGTGATCGACTCGCATCGCATGGTCAATCGATTGTGGGCCTTTGTCGAAGATGAGATTCGCCTGAGCCGTGAGAACGGCATTTACAGTCAAACCATTGAGCTCAACGGCGAGCAGGTCCTGGCCGATGTCGCCAAGCTGGGTTCGGTCATGCTGTTCTTCCAGACCGATGATCAACGCGTTGGGCTCGCCGAAAAATCTGCGACGGGCGCCTGGTCGTTCAGTGCGGTGGATGCCACTGATGGTGCGCAGGCTATCGCTGGCCTGTTCGACTCACTACGCAAACAAATTCGCCAGGGCTACTTCCAGTTGCCTAATGCGCTGCCTCGATAGAAGACAGGGGATCAGAACTATGAAACTCATACCAATCGCGGCAGCCCTGATTCTTTCTGGGGCATCGAGCTTTGCGCAGGAAGCTGGCGAGGCTTCATCGACACCGGCTGCGGCAACAGCAGCGCAAACTGCGGCTCAGTCGGCGCAGGAGCAGGCACGTTCTCTGGATGCGGCTTATCGCAAAGAGTACGCCTTTCTTGAAGCCGAACGGCGCAGCCTGCAGCAAAGGCTGGACAGTGCGCGTCAGTCATTCGCCGCGGCCGAGCAGGCTGCTCGCAATGAGCTGAACACCATCGAGGCCGAAGTGGTCGAACTGACCATGGAAGGCGACCGCGTTGCCGAGTGGGTATTGGAGTCGGAGCGACAGATTGACCTGAATGCTGATGCCGCAGACGTGTTGGAGGCCACCTTCACGCAGGCCGCAACTACGCTGCAGGATCACGGGATTGATCGACTTGAAACCAACGAATATCGCGATCAAAGCGACGCCGATCGCATTGCCGAGCTGTTTGCTCTTGGTCGCCAGGTCGCCGAGAAGCTCAGTTCGGTCCGCACGGAACAGGGGGCTTTTTTCCTGGCGGATGGCACCGAGGTCGAGGGCGAGATTCTGCGCGTTGGTAACGTCGCAGCCTACGGCAGGTCGAATCGTGGTGGCGGGATCCTCGCTCCCGCCGGTGGTGGCCGTTTCAAAATATGGCCGACAGCCGAAAGCAGTACGGCCGATGCGCTATTTGCTGGCAGCAAACCGGCCATGGTCGACATGTTCTTGTTCGAGTCGCTAGCCAACGCGGTAGAGCGCCCAAAAGAAAAGACCATTACCTCCATCATTGAAAGTGGTGGTGCCATTGGCTATGTCATTGTTGCCTTGGGTCTGGTCGCCTTGTTGCTGGTGATTTTGCGAGCAATATTCCTGCGCCGCGCCAGCTCAGCCACTGAAAGCCTGTCGACCGAAGTTTGTGCCCAAGTGCAACGTGGAGACGTGCCCGCGGCCATTGAGATCTGCAAGAAGCACCCTGGTGCAACGGCTCGCGTGTTGGCTGCAGCATTGCGCAATCTCGATCGCGATCGCGAGCACATCGAGGACATTGTTTCCGAGGCCATCCTGCATGAGCAGGCTCATCTGAACCGCTTCGGCGCGTTCATCCTGGTCCTGGCCGCCGTAGCACCGTTGTTGGGATTGCTCGGCACCGTGACCGGCATGATCTCAACCTTCGATTTGATCACTGAATTCGGTACCGGCGATCCCAAGCTGCTGGCTGGTGGTATCGCCATCGCTCTGGTCACGACCGAGCTGGGCCTGATTGTCGCTATTCCGACGTTGTTGATCGGTAATCTGCTGTCCGGCTGGGCCGAATCGATTCAAACCAACATGGAAAAGAGTGCCCTGCGCCTGATCAACATTGACCAGGATCGACGTATCACCATGCGAGCTGCAGCGTAGACCGCACCATGAGCGCGTTTTTTCATGAGTTGATTGACTACTTCGAAGTCGGTGGCTACTTGATGCCGCCGCTGGTGTTGTCAGCGATTCTACTGTGGTACGCCATTGGCTATCGCTGGGCTGTGCTCAAGCGTGGCAACCGACGCAGCGTACGGGTGCTAATTGACCGTGCCCGTGAAGGTGCGTTGGCCGAGACCAAGGGCATCATCGACTCGGCCGTGGTAACGGGTTTGAAGATTGCCCGTCGCTCGCCACCACATCTTCGTCGCTACCTTGACGACGCGTTTTCAGACTACGAACGAGACCTAAAACAGTTTCGCATCTTGATCTCAGCCATTGTCGCTGTCGCTCCTTTGATGGGGCTGCTAGGCACCGTGGTCGGCATGATCGAAACCTTCGAGTCACTCGGTGAGATGTCCTTGTTCTCGCAGTCGGGTGGCATCGCTGGGGGCATTTCCCAAGCTCTGTTTACCACGCAAATGGGCTTGGCCATCGCTATCCCCGGTTTGATCGTCCGTGGCGTCCTGGACAAGAAACAGGCTCGCATCGAAATGGAGTTGGCGCAGATCAAGGATGTGCTAAGCGCCGAACCCAAAGCAAAGAGTTCGTAGCCTGAATAATTATGAACGCCGCTCATAGCATGCAAAACCGATACAAAACCAATCGCTTGGAGAATTCGCCTAGCGAACACTCTGGCTCCCTGCTTCGCTTCCGGGTTCTCGCCCAAGCTGACGGCGGATTTTGCCCGATCTCGCTTAAGCCATTGAATAACATGGCTTTGCGCGAGCATCGAACAGAATCCACTCGTCAGCTCGACCGAGCACCTCGGACCTTCATGAAAAATTCAGGCTAAAAATCATGCTGCGCTACCGAGAAAAGAAAGACAACACGGCTGGAATTGATATTTCGCCGCTGATCGACATGGTCTTCATCCTGCTGATTTTTTTCATGGTGTCGACCACCTTCGTCAAGGACATGAAGATCGATATTGAGCGACCGCAAGCATCGACCGCCAATATCGCCTCAACCAAGGCAGTTCGGCTGTACATCGACCAGGGCGGCAACACCTTTCTCGACGGACAACCGATTCGCGTCTGGGTGATTCAGAGTCGGCTGCGTGACCTGCTCAAGAGCAGCACCAACAAATCGGTTTTGATCGTCACCGATGACCTGGTGCCTTCAGGTCGCTTGGTCGAGGTCGTGGACCAGGCCCGATTGGCCGGTGCCCAGGATATTGGTGTGGCGACCGTGGCGGAAGCCGGTGCCGGTTGACGACAACGCAATGAATGAACAAGTAATGCGGAGGAAATGATCATGAACAAGACAATTCGAAAGCACACTGCGGCCATTGGGTCGATGTTGGCTGGTTCCATGCTGGTCTTCGGTACGGTGGTCATGATCAACCGTTTTGCCGACGGTCCTGATGCCAGCGAGGCGATTCGCGCTGCGGCCATTGATTTCCAGAAAAAGGAAGCCAAGCCACCAGCCAAAAAGGTTGAAAAGAAGGAACAGCCTCCGAAACGGACGCGGTCTCGGACGGCACCTACGCCGCTGACCGGTTTGTCGACCGGCTTGTCTGGTATCGATCTGGGACTGCCAGCGTTTGACACCGACCTGGGCGGACTGAGTGGTGACTTGCTGGGCGATGTCGGCGATGTGGTGATGAGCGACGATAGTGTGGATGTGCCGCCGCAACCGACACAGCAGGGCCCGATGCAGTACCCGGTCCGTGCCAAAGCCAAAGGGGTTGAAGGCTATGTGGTCCTGACCTTGTTGATCGGTCCGACGGGTGAGGTCGAGAAGGTTAAAGTGTTGGAAGCACAACCCCCGGGCGTATTTGACGAAGTGGCCTCAACCGGTGTTCGCAACTGGAAGTTCGAGCCAGCCATGTACCAGGGCGAAAGTGTTCGCGTCTGGGCCAAGCAAAAAGTTCGCTTCGATCTTGGTTGAGCCCGCTCTAGCGCGCATTCAACGACATTCAAATTTATCTAGTTTTTAAGGGGGTGAGCCGCCCCCTTTTCATTGCAGGTGGAAGGCCTGGCAGTCCGCACTGCCCCTTCGTCTGACGGAGCAACACATGAAAGCGCTCAAACTCGTACTGCTTGCCCTGATGGTTGGGTGCAGCCCAGTCACTCTAGGAGCCGACGACGATGAGATCGACTATCTCGAGTTGGCGGTCGTGCTGGTTCGCGACGGCAACTACGATCGTGGTCTGGATGCATTGAGCCGTGTTGACGCAGCGGCCGAAGACACCGATGTGATTCAGTATCACACCGTCTACGGACTGATCTATCTAAACCAGAACCAGTTACAGAAGGCCATTTACTCGTTCGATCAAGCTGTAGCCGCCGGTCAAACTGAGCCGGTAATTCACCTCTATCTGGCCCAATCCCACTTTGGCCTGGAGAACTATGAGGCGGCTATTGTCGAGCTGAACAAAGCTGGCGAGGCTGCCGACCGTCTACCGTCGGCGCACCTGATGCGCGCCCATGCCCACTGGTTGCTCGGCGAACGTGAGTCGACCTGGCAGGTATTGGCCGACGCCAGCCGCCGCTTCCCTGCTCGCACCGTGTTTTTGAGGCGCGAGGTGTTCTATTTGATCGAGTTGGGTTTATTCCAGCAGGCAGGAGAACGAGGCCGCCTCTATCTGTCGAAAAGTGAGGGTACGGAAGACGATTACGTCAGTATCGGCAATGCCTTGCGACTCGGCGGCGAGTTTGCTGAGGCGTTGCGTTTTCTTGAGGCGGCGCATTTGAAATTTCCGGCCAGTACGCGCGTAAGCAAAGTGTTGGCTCAAACCTATCTGGACATGGGCTCTGATCTCAGTGCAGGCGGCCTGCTGTATGAAGCGTCACTGATCGATCCGACTCTGGTCGGTGAGGCCGCTGAGGTATTCCGGCGCGCCGGCAAACTGCATCGCGCACTGATGCTAAACGCACGAATTACCGATCAGGCCGTCAAATTGAAACAACGCCTTGCCATCCTGTTGGAAATGGATGAGCACGACAAGGTGGTTGCCATGGTACCGGCGATGCAAAGGGCCGGCGTCATTGAGGCCGAGGATGTCGCCTATGCGCTGGCTTTTGCCTACTTCAAGCTCGGTGAATTCGATCAATCGGAAGCCTACCTGTCACGTCTGACACGGCCCGACCTTTTCAACAAGTCCATCGAACTTCGCAGAGCGATGGATGATTGCGCGCAGGAGCGTTGGAAATGCGGTTGATCACGGCAGTCTTGTTGCTGGGGCTGAGCCTGACGCTCCCAGACAGTGCATCATTGGCGCAGGACCAGCCTGATCCGGTTGAGTTGTCAGTCGTGGTACTGGATGAGGGGGCACCGGTATTTGGTGCCGTCATCGATGTCGATGGTTTCGGCCGAACTCCAACCAATCGATTTGGGGCGGCACTAATCAAGTTTCCGGCCAATCCAGAGATGGGCCAAACCTTGTCAATCTTTAGATCTGGCCTGGATATGGCTGGCGACACGCCGACCCCGGCTGCTGTTGCGCGCCTGGCGACAACCCAGCCCGGAGAACAGTTGCAGATCATTGTTGCCTTGGGCGAAGGTCTGGATCCGATCATCGATATCGAGAGCAGCGTCTCTGATGCATCGAGTAGCACCGGCTTGCAAGTGACGCAGACGCTGGCCAATCCAGGGCGTCTGCTTGGAGTGGTCGTTTCGACCGAGACCCGCGAGCCGGTGGCTGGGGCCAGGGTGTTTGTCAGTGGCAATGCCATTGACATACGTACCGACCAGCAGGGGCAATTTGCGGTAGACCTCAACACTGGTACCTATTCTCTGTCGGTGTTGCATGCAGAACATTCGACGCAGACCGTGCACAATATTGAGGTTACCTCAGAGCAGGACTCGACCGTCGAGATCGAACTGACCCCGGCCGGGCTGGAGCTTCCTGAATTCGTTGTACTTGAACCTTACATCGAAGGCAGTCTCGCCTCACTGGTGGATGAGCGGCGTGGCTCGACAGCGGTGACCGATGTATTGGGCGCGGAACAGATTTCCAAGGCAGGCGACTCTGATGCGGCCAGTGCACTGAAGCGGGTCACCGGCCTGACCCTGGTCGACGGCAAGTTTATCTATGTGCGCGGTCTGGGTGAGCGCTATTCGTCGACGCTGGTCAACGGTGCTGCCGTGCCCAGTCCTGATCCTACGCGCCGTGTTATTCCGCTTGATCTGTTCCCAACTGATGTGCTCGAAGCGATCATTGTGCAAAAGACTTTTTCGCCATCCATGCCGGGGGAGTTTGGGGGTGGCACAGTGCAGCTGCGGACCCGAGGCATTCCTGATGGCTTTTTGTTCAAGCTGGGCGGCTCGCTAGGCTACACCGACGGCACCACTGGAGAGCGCGGTCTTCGCTATCAGGGTGGCGACCGTGATCGTTGGGGCTTTGATGACGGTAGCCGAGCGATGCCGGCGTCGATGCAACAAGCGCTGGGGGATGGTACCTTCCTGAAGCCAGAAAATCCGTTCCTGCCCGGTGAGGGCTTTTCAGCAGAACAAATCGAGCAATTTGGTGAAGACCTTTCGGGTGTTTTCGACATTACGTCCGAACGATTGCCCGTCGATTTTGGGTCTGCAATGTCATTGGGCAATCGCTTCGATTTTGACAATGATGTGTCCGTTGGTTTTCTGACCTCGGTTCGCTATGACCAGTCCTGGGACAATCGCTTTGAAATTCGCCGCCAATACCGCGCCTCGGACGACGGCCTGGTCTTGTTCAAGGATTTCGAGGTGCAGCGAACCTTGCGCAATATCGAGCTTTCCGGCTTCTTCAATCTCGGTGTGGAGTTTGGTGACGATCACTCATTGTTGGCCACCACCCTATACACCCGTTTGACTGAAGATGAAGCCCGCATCACCGAAGGCTTCGACGGCAATGTCACCTCGCGCTTTAACAAGTTGCAATGGACCGAAAATGAGTTGTTCGGTCAACAGTTGCTGGGCAAGCATGTGTTTGAACCGCTTGGAGGTTTGCGGCTTGACTGGCTGTACACCACCGCCGATGCAACGCTGGACGAACCGATGACCAGAGAGTATCGCTACGATGACTTTGGCGACGATGGTTCATTCCAGTTTTCGCTGGCGGCCGACAACAACGTGATTCGCTTTAGCGAACTAGAGGACAATTCCGACTCGTTCAATCTGGACCTGGGGTTGCCGATCGAAATCGGCGACAACGTGTTGATGGATGTCACAACCGGTGGCGTCTACCTGGACCGAGACCGGCAATCGAGCATTCGTCGATTCAAGTACAACGCGACCGGGCCTGATGCCAGGAACCCAGACGTACTGGCGTTGCCGTCACTGGAAGAGATTCTGACTCCGGATCGGATCGGTCGTAACGGCTTTGTATTGAGTGAGGTGACGCGGGCCACAGATGCCTATTTCGCTCGGCAAAAGCTGGAAGCGGCTTACGCCAATATCGATTTGACACTGTGGGAGACGATACGTTTGTCCGCAGGGGCGCGAAATGAAAGAAACCTCTTGTCCAGCACGACTTTTGCAGTCGGTCAGCCGGATGCGCCACCGGTAGTGTCGACACTGGACGAAGACGACATCCTGCCGGCGGCGGGAATCACCTGGTTTGCTACAGACGATAGCCAATTGCGTTTCGCCTATTCGGAAACACTGTCAAGACCTGAGTTTCGCGAACTGTCGCCGGCGGCCTACACCGACCCTGTTCTGGATGCTGAGGTGGTCGGTAATCCGGAGCTGATCACCGCCAACATCACCAACTACGACCTGCGTTGGGAGACCTACTTCTCGCCAACCGAAAGCGTTTCGGTGGCCTTGTTTTACAAGCAGTTCACCAACCCGATCGAGGTGATTCGTCTGCCAGGCTCCGGCGTGTTGACGCTGGACAACGCCCTGGGCGCAGAGAACTATGGGATCGAGGCCGAGGTTTACAAGGAATTGGGCTTCCTGGCGCCCTGGCTGGATTACTTTTACACCTCAGCAAACGTCGCCTGGATTGAGTCAGAGATCGAATTGACCAATGAACAGGCCGCTTCACTGACGTCGCAAACCCGAGCGCTGCAAGGGCAGTCCCCGTACGTCGTCAACTTTCAGTTCGGCTATGACAACGACGACAAAGGCAGGGAAGCGACGCTGTTGTTCAACCTGTTTGGTGATCGTATTTCGCAAGTGGGTGTGTTAGGTGCGCCGGATATCTTCGAAGAATCGGTGCCGCAGTTGGACTTTGTGTTCTCGCAGGCGTTTGCTGATGATTGGAAGTTCAAGCTCAAGTTGAAAAACATTCTGGACCCGACCATCAAGTTCACTCAAGGAACAGAGCTCACGCGCGCTTACAAAAAGGGCCTCGAGGTGAGTGTCGGCGTGGAATGGAAGCCAGAATAGGACGCAACCGTAGAGTTTCCTTCCGCATCGAGGCGCAAATTTCAGAATGATGACGCTTGTCATTTTTCTGAAACATCACTTTCACGGTTCTGTCATTTGACCTGCCTAGCATGGCCAATCGTAGCGGCGGTCGACCAAACATCCGGCCTTTATGCTGCTGGTTTGGCCTGAGTGTCGAGCCAAAGATCGGCGACATGAAGTCAACGATCAAAAGAAATTTCAAACTCCCACGAGGTTTTTCAAATGAAACTCAAGCACGTATTTGGCCAAACCGCATTGGCGGCTGGTTTGATTGCCGGTCTGGCACTGCCTGCGCACGCGGCATTCCGCATTACCGAGGCATCTGTTGATGGCGGTTGGGCTGACCCACGACCGGCCGGATCTTCCAACGGTATTGAATTTGACTTCGTTCCCCTGGATAACAAGGGCAACGGCGTTCTGGGCTTCGGTGCGTTCATGAATCGCTCGACCGAAAATCAAAGCGGCAGCTATGCTGAAACTGATTTCTGGCTGTTCGGTGCCGGCGCTGTTACTGAGAATCAGTACAGCATGAGCACCACCATGTTTGTATCAACCGGCGGTGACTATTCAACCTCGCCGGTATCTACCAACACCTTGAATTCGGTTGGTACTTTGTCCGTCGAGTTCTACACCTGCAACTTCGCGATGATCGAATTTGATGTCGATGAAGCCAGCGATGTGGCACAGGCGCTTGGCTTGACCGATGCGACCTGGGATTACGTGGCACCGACCAACGTCAAGCAGCCGCATGAATGTCCGTACCAGGCCGTCGCCGAAGACTCACTGGCTGCTGGCCTTCCTGGCGTAGAAGTCGACGCCGCGCAGAACTGCCCGGCTGGCACCGTACGTGGCACCAGCCGCTCCTGTGTTGTTCCTGGTGACACCTACACCACCGACCTTTGGTTCGGTAACTACAACACGGTTGTTCTCAATGGCAACCTGGTCGTTGGTACTGACCAGGGCCCGACCGGCGAAGACGGTGTGACGCTTGAATTCGAAGCCGGTAGCTGGATTACCAATGCCGATGAGCAGGCCGCACTTCTGGTAGAGCGTGGCAACAAACTGGTTGGTGTCGGCATGCCGCAGTTCCCGATCGTTTTCACCGCACTGGAGCCGACCCCGGGCAAGATTGGCGGCATCGCAATTCACGGTCAGGGTGTTGTAAACGGTTGCGATCTCGGACTCGTTGAGTTCTGCGAAAACACCTTCGAAGCACTGCCTGAGTTCACCTACGGCGGCCCCGACTTCTACGACGATTCTGGTGCCATGAAGTACTGGCAGATTCGTTGGGCTGGTCGTGCCGTATTTGAAGACAAAGAGTTGAATTCGCTGACGCTGCTCGGTGTTGGTCGCGGCACTTACATCTCTCACATTCAAATCGTTGGTGCTCTGGATGATGGCATCGAGTGGTTCGGTGGTGCGGTCAACGTCAAAAAGTCGGTCTACCTGGGCTGCGGCGATGAGTGCATCGACATCGATGAAGGCTACCGCGGTGTAGTCGACCACTTCATTGCCATCCAGGACGGCGGCATCGTCACCGGTGGTGAAGGCTCTGAAATCTCCAACAATGGCTCTGACGTCGACGCATTGCCACGTACCCATGCGGTACTGAGCAACGGCATCTTCCTGAACCGTGAAGTTGGTGGTCTGCCGGGCTCAAACGGCTCAGGCTTTCGTTTCAAGGAAGGCGGCCTGACCGAACTGTTTAACGTAACGATCGAAGGTTACCCCAGCGGTATCCGCATTGATTCTGACACCGACGTTCTTCTCGGTGCCGATGCTGGACCCCACTATGTCGCTCTGGTCGGCAATGGCGAAGACTTCAAAAACGATGACGCTGGTTTGCTGGCAGCTGCCTTCAGTGCAAACGCAGGCAACTTCAACGCTACCGTTGGTGCTGCCAACACGCAGTCAAACGGCTTCCCTGGAGCGGGTTCAGTTCTGCTCGGCGCAGGCATGCCTTACGGCGACCTGGCTGCTGAGATCAATGACAACACCGTTGTCGCAGATCCGATCAACTCTGAGTACATCCCGCCGAACCCGAACGTAGGGCCGGCTGGAAACTGGGGCAACTGGACCGCCGGTTGGACCTGGGGCTTGAACGACTAAGTTCATGGAAAACGCTTCAGCCGCCAGGCTGGAGTGATCGAGAGGCAAGGGCCATCCTGTTCGCAGGGTGGCCTTTGTCACTTGTAGAGACTCTAGAACCAGCGCAGACTATAAGTATGACGAGATATGGAGGGCTTGTTATATGAAGGCTATTGACCGCAATGACGCGCGCACCGCTGACCTTTTTGAGCGAACCATAGGCCTTACTGTCGCATTCGGAATTCTGTCACTGGCTGCCGATATCGCCGTGGACGGCACTGCGCAACCGCTGCTGATTCTGGTCTATGTTGGTGCGCTGTATTTATTCCTCGCACTGTTGGCTCAATTTGCTCCTGGATTGGTTCGAGTGGCCGCAGCAATCTTGACCCCACTGTTCGGCTCTATCGTGATTGGCTGGCTCGTCTCGGCGGGTACTACCGTTTGGGAGTTGCTGCCGTTGCTCGGCCTGATGACCGTCTTGCCCATTGTGTTCTGGCGCACCTTAACGAATCTAGGTAATGCCAATGGTCAACCCCTTGTCGATACAGGCTCGGAACACGGAGCCTCTTTCAAGACCAGCGTCACTAGACGAACCAAACGTCGCGCCATTCGTCGCAAAAACGCCAAAGGATGGATAGCCACTCGACTAAGAAACGCCGGCTGGCGTGGGTGAGCCGGCATCAATGCCGAGTGCCTTGAATGGCACTCGGCGCCGGCGAACGACCGCACATGGATGTGCGGGCTGGGTGCGGTCCATGGACGGTTGTTGCCACATACTCCACCTATTCGCTACTTCCCAACGCCTTACTCCCGTCAACTAGGGCATCAATGCCGAGTGCCTTGAATGGCACTCGGCGCCGGCGAACGACCGCACATGGATGTGCGGGCTGGGGCTGCCTACAAAGCTAAGCGTTGCGCCAGGGATGGCAGCTTAAAGCCTAACCTACATCGTCATGCCCGAGAGTGCCTTGAATGGCACTCGGCGCCGGCGAACGCATGGATGTGCTGAAGTAGCAAAGCTGAAGCAGCCGTCCTTGGCGAGGCCATTCACTTCGAAACAACCCCCAGCCTTGCCGTCCGTGGCAAGGCGTTCAGCGGGATCGAGTGCCTTGGGGCACTCGCTCTCAATCCGCTTCACCCTCATCCGTCTGCACCTAACGCGCAGCCACCTTCTCCCGCTTCGCTCGCGACCTCGCTGGGAGAAGGGAGTTGTCCGTGCGGACGCTCCAATGTAGCACCAAGGTGCCCACGCACCGCTAGAGCATTCCCTTCTCCCGCCACGGAGGCTGTCGCGAAACTACAGCCTCGCGCGATACATGGACGTATCGCCATTTCTATGGGTTTTAACCCATTGCAATGTAAGGGTTTCGAAAACCACGCTTTTCGGAACCTGTGTGTTGCTAGCCCAGGAAGGGCTATTGCAACACCCGCCACCGAGAGAAGGTGGGCGCGCGATCGGCGCGGTCGGATGAGGGGCCCGCGCTGGTCGTGGACTCTGTGGTAGGCGGCGCTAGCACCGACGCTGTCACCAAACCGAAACCCCACCGTCATCTGCCTTGAACCTTGATTACTGATCATCGCGGCATGAAAAACCGCAACAACACAATGAAGCTGGCGATTGTCAGCGAGACCTACACCCCAGAGATTAATGGCGTTGCATTGACGGTTGCATCGCTGGTCGACAATTTGTCTCGGCTGGGTCACGACGTACTGTTGATTCGTCCACGTCAGTCGGGTGAGCCGGTCGACACCACGTCGCCACAAGAATGCACGGTACGCGGTGCCCCGATTCCGGGATACAGCAATCTGCGCTTCGGGTTGCCATCACCAGGGCGGATGCGCAAAGTGCTGACCAAACAGCGTCCAGATGCCATGTATGTGGCGACCGAGGGTCCATTGGGTTGGGCCGCGGTTCAGGCCGCAAACGCTTTGGGGATACCGGTGGCTACCGGTTTTCATACGCGTTTCGATATCTACTCCGAGCATTACGGATTCGGATTTGCCATGCCACTGGTCGAGTCCTGGCTGCGACGCTTTCACAATCGAGCTGCAACCACCTTGGTGCCAACGCGAGCATTGGCTGAGGAACTTGAACAACTGGGTGTGGTGAACACCACCCTGTTGGAACGGGCGGTGGATTGCAAACGATTCTCTCCCGGCTACCGGTGCCGCGAGGTTCGAAGCTCATGGGGTGTCAACGATGCAGATCCCGTCTGGTTGCACGTTGGCCGGCTGGCGGCTGAAAAGAACCTTGAGCAGATGTTTTCGGCCTGGCAGCTGGCGTGTCAGGACAACGAGCGGCCACCTCGGCTGGTGATTGCCGGAGACGGCCCGATCCGGCAAGGCCTGCAATCCCGACACCCTGATGTTTTGTTTCTGGGGCAACAAACGGGAATTGATTTGGCCCGAACCTATGCCTGTGCCGATGCATTTTTGTTCCCGTCACGTTCCGAGACGTTCGGCAATGTGGTGCTGGAAGCGTTGGCCTCCGGGCTGCCGGTGGTGGCCTATGATCAAGCGGCTGCCGGTACCTTCGTGCGCGATGGAGTGACCGGCTATCTGGCTCCCAGCGATCAGCGCAACGGATTTCAACAAGCCGTTTCCAAACTATTAAACGCCAATGCCAGTCTTGACCGCGAGTACGCAAGGCTTTCGGTGACTCGCTTGCGTCCAATTGATGTTGCCAGACGCTTCGCTGAGATATTGCGTAGTTTGCGAGGCGGCGAGAGCATGGCGGCATAGGGATCAAACGATGAGTGAAGGGACCATTGACGTACGATTGATTCGACGACTGAATGGCTACGCCTGCTCCAGCCGTTATCTGGGCCTGATGCGACTGGCCAGTCGCCTGGGCGATGGACCGATTTGGTACATACTCATCGCCGCGGTCACTGTTGGCGAGAAATTCGCTGGCTGGACTGGCGTACATCTGGCCTTGCTAGGGCTTTGCAATACACTGATTTACTACACGCTGAAAGTTTCGCTCAAGCGTGCTCGACCGTTCGCTACACACCAGGGGATACGCGCTTTAGCCGAACCTATGGACGCCTACAGCCTGCCTTCGGGCCACACCATGCATGCGGTCGCGTTCGCCATCGCAGCCAGTAGTTTTTATCCGGCCCTTGCACTGGTACTGGCACCATTTGCCGCGCTGACAGCGGTGTCGCGGGTTGCACTGGGCTTGCACTATCCCAGTGATGTCTTGTTGGGGGCAATCATTGGGGCAGCCACAGCCGCGGTGTCGCTCAGTCTGGTTTGATTGCGGCCGAAGGCGTCAAGGCTTACCGAGAAATCAGCAGTTGCAGCGTGCCGCCTACGCTTTGCGCCTCATCGCCGATTTCACCCAGCGTTTCGACAATTCGATAGAGGAACATGACGTCGATAGGCGGTAGATCCTTCTCTATTTTGAACACGGCTTTTCGCGTTTCCAACACCAGCCGATCGATTTCTGACTCGATCTCACCGAGTTTGTCGATCATCTCCTCAACCAGCTTGGCCTCGCGCCCACGAAACCCGGTTTCGACCAACTCATCGAGTTCGCCGACCAATTTTCGTGTGTGTGCTGTGGCCTCTACTGTGCGATTGACCAGCGCCATGAACTGACCCTGGATCTGATTGGGAATGGCCATTTCCCGGCCCAGACAAAGCCCTGCAATGTCTCGCGCACGGTTTGCAAGGCGGTCCTGCACCGTCACCATTTTCAGAAGGTCCTGGCGTTGCACCGGCAGGAACAAGCGGGCGGTGAGGGACTGGCGCAGCGCACGCTTGACTTCATCAGCCGCCACCTCTGCGGCGGCGATCTGATCGTACAGATCGTTCGCTCGGCTAAGATCTTTCGATACCAGGGACTCGAAGAACGGGGTGAGAAGCATTACGCAACTGGTGACCCGTTCGATATGGTCTTGCAGCTGTGGAAATGGCGATTTGCCGAAAATGTCGCTGATCTGGGTCATGAGCCTGGTACCGCTGGAGTCTGCGGTAATGCTCTCAGGAAGTGATATGCAGTACAAGTAAAAAAGCCCCTACCATTTCGGTAGAGGCTTTTTTTAACGGTCCTTGTTACCCATGGCTGGGTTGCCCGTATTGAGCGACCGACTAGAAGTCGTAAGACATGCGCACTTGAAGAATCTCGGGCGAGTCGCCTCCGGAAACCTCATCCAAGTCGGTGACCACGTAGTTGGCCATGAATCGCAAATGCGATGTGGCATAGTAGTTGACGCCGAAGGTATAGCCTTCACCTGAACCACCCATGATGTCCTTGTCGGTCAGGTCCAGTGAGCTGACGCGACCGGCGATCTCCCAGGCGCCACGGTCAGAGGCAGGTTTGACACGACCGAATGAGGCGTTTTTGCTGTTGTAGTTGCGAGACTCACCGGTCAGGAAGTATGACGCGTAGAGATAGCCACCGCTGAAAGACAGGTCAGGCTGATTTTCGCGGTTGATGTCTCCAATGGCGTATTCACCTTGCAGCGAAAACGGTCCAGCAACCCATGCGAATTCAGGACCGTAAGTGAACGTGTCGTTGACACCGGTGATCGGGCCGGTATCGAGGAAGCGAGTGTCATCAACATGGGCTTCCGGTCGTGATCGAACTCGAATGGTGTCGCTGTCGGGGTTTTGTGGCTTGACCTGAAAACCGAGGTGCAGCAGTGAGGATTCGTTGTGGTACGGCAGCCAGGTAGCGCGACCCGACAGGCCGCTGCCTTTGACTTCGCCATTGGCTTCGTCGGTGAAGGCTGATACACCTACGGTAAAGTTGCCACCACTGTAGAGGTAGCCCACACCGGTGCGTCGTCCTTCAGCGATACCTACAGTGAGTCCTCGCTCCATGAAAGTGATGTACTTGCTGCTGGTCAATTCCTCAAGGCTATAGAACTGCTTGAAGTTGCCGATTGTTACCGTGCCCTTGTCGAAACCGGTGTACTGAATGTAGCCGTCCTTCAACTCAGCGTCACCGCCGGCGAAGTCAAACTGCAACTTGTATTTCCAGTCGGCAGCCAGGTTGCCTTTGGCAAACAGGCGAGCACGTCGGACCTCGACACCGCTATCGAGCGGCGTAATGTCTTCAAAATATTTGGCGGCATCCAGCATCAAGCGACCGCCGAAGTCGACGGTTGGATAGTCGTCTGCGGTCGCGGTGCCAGCGAGAAGAATCAAGGGGATGGCGCTAACATATAGATGTTTCATAAGTATTGCCGAAATATGACAGTTAATAAGATGCTGCGCACTATATGACAGAAATGTTGCAGTTTTGTGACAGCGGTCAGGTTTGGCGGTGAAGTGTCTATAAGGTATTGAAAACCAACGCTTAAGGGCGAGGCCACCCCGGGTCTCTGGGGGCTTCGATAGGCGCTTTGCGGCGCCCAAAAAAAAAGCCGGCGCATGGAGCGCCGGCCGTCGCATGGGCGAACAGGGGAGTCTAAATTAGTCCATCAGCTGTTTCAGCTGGCGTTCGGCCACTGCTGCGGGCAGCGGAATGTAGCCGTCCTTAACGACGACTTCCTGGCCTTGTTGTGCCAATACCAGTCGCAGGAATTCAAGGGTGATCGGATCGAGAGCCTGGCCGGGCTTCTTGTTAACGTAGACATACAAGAACCGGCTCAAGGGGTAGTCACCGCTCAATGCCATTTCGGCAGAGGCATCGACCGCTTCACTGCCTTCGTTGCGGGCCAGAGGGACGGCGCGAACGCTGGAAGTACGGTAGCCAATACCTGAATAACCAATGCCGTTGAGTGACGAGGAGATCGACTGCACCACTGAGGCAGAGCCAGGTTGCTCGTTCACGTTGTTCTTGAAGTCGCCTTTGCATAGTGCCGTCGACTTGAAGTAACCGTATGTGCCCGATACTGAGTTTCGACCGTATAACTGGATGGTTCGGTCAGTCCAGGCGCCGTCCAGGCCAAGCGCGCCCCAGCTGTCGATGTCATCGACCGCGCCGCAGGTACGTGTCGAAGAGAAGATCGCATCGACTTGCGGCAGTGTCAGGCTTTCGATCGGGTTGTCTTTGTGCACAAACACAGCCAGAGCGTCGATTGCTACCGCGATCGGTGTCGGCTTGTAGCCGTGACGGTTTTCGAAGGCTTCCAGTTCCTGATCCTTCATCATGCGGCTCATCGGGCCGAGGCTGGAGGTGCCTTCAGTTAGTGCTGGTGGTGCGGTGGAGGAGCCTGCGGCCTGGATTTGAATGTTCACACTGGGGTAAGTCCGTTTGAACTCTTCTGCCCACAGGGTCATAAGGTTGGCCAGCGTGTCAGAGCCGACGCTGGACAGGTTGCCACTGACGCCACTGGCGCGCTCATAGATCGGCAAGTTGGGGTCGACTTCGGTGTCGGCGCGGCTCACCGTGGGGGCCGCGACGGAAGCGAGCAGCAAGGTGGATGCCGCAGTTGAAACGAATAAACGCATGTAACAATGCCTCAGCTTGATTAAGATTGGGCTGCAATTTAATACAGCGGTATTACAGTTTTGTTACAGTTCCCGTTTAAATCGCACATTCACGGTTTGGCCACTGCGGCAGTCAAGATCTGCGCGAAGGCTGGCAAAGCCCCGTAATTGCTTGTCTCTCGGCGCGTGTCACGCGCTGACTGGCAGGCCTCACTTGACTGTAACATTGCTGTAATATTTGCGGCCTAACATGCCTGTCGCCGATCGGTCATTCGCGAAAACCAATTGATGCAATCCAATAACCAAAGCGTGGATATCAAGCGCGCGTCCCCACGCTGGCGCAGGATCAAGGATAACCTTGCTCGCTACTTCATCGCAGCGGGCGGCGTTGGCGTGATCATCGCTGTGCTAATGATCTTCGTCTACCTGTTGCACGTTGTTGCTCCATTGTTCGGTTCGGCGTCCGTGGACGCGCCAGTTTCGATCGTACAAACGGTAGACGACAACGATGCCAATGATCCCGTTGTGCTGTCGGTTGACGAGGGCCTGACCACGGTCCTGACCATTGGCGTTGACGGCCACTATCGACTGCTTGACCGCACCACAGGCGAGATCAAGCATAGCGATACCCTGCCATTGGACGGTGCCAGCATTTCAGCGAGTTTCAAGCTGCCCGGTGGGCCGATAGCCTTGGCAACCGACGCCGGCACCGTTTTGATGATTGAAGTAGGCTACGAACCCCACTTCAATGACGGTGTCCGCACCATCCATGCAGAAGTTGAGTTCCCATTGGGACCGGACGCAGTGGTGTTGTCTGACCAGCGGATCGATAGCCTCGCCGTAGCGCCCGGCGACAGTGCGTGGACCATGGCCAGCATTTCCGGCGGCGCAGTTCAAACTTTGCGCATTGGCTTGCGCGAAAACCTGATGACCGGCGAGTTGCGCAAGGATTTTGAGCGCGGACAAGTGACTGGGACCGGCGCCGTGCCTCACTATATTGCCATCAGCGGCAATCAGCGTTACCTGTACGTAGGCTACGATAGCCGCATACTGGCCAGCTACAACCTCAGTCAGGTGACATCGCCACCGGTGCTGGAGCGTTTCGATACCGCGGCACCGATGACAAGCATGCGTATGTTGTTGGGCGGTATCTCCTTGCTAATCGGTGACCAGCGCGGCGTGGTAACGCAGTATTCGCCGGTTAGAGACGACACCGGACATACCGCGCTGGCGCAATTGCGCACACTTGAAGTGTTCGATGGGGAGCCGGTCACCGCGATCATTCCGGAGGCCCGTCGCAAAGGCTTTATTGCCCTTTCCGATGCCGGTCACTTCGCCATGGTACACACTACGGCCAATAACGTGGTGCTGGATGAACGTATTGGCGATGTGCGTCCGACCGTGGCTTCACTCAGCCCTCGGTCCAATGGCTGGGTGTACCTTGACGCGGCAGGCGAGCTTGAGCTGCTGCCAATCAACAATCGCCACCCGGAAGTGTCCTGGCATTCATTGTGGGAAAAGGTCTGGTATGAAAACTACCAGGAGCCTGAGTATGTCTGGCAGTCGTCGGCAGCCAATCACGACTTCGAGCCGAAGTTCAGTTTGACACCGCTGGCATTCGGTACCTTGAAGGCGGCCTTTTACGCGTTGTTGTTTGCCATTCCGATCGGCCTGCTTGGGGCCATTTATACCGCCTATTTCATGGCACCGAAGCTGCGCCAAACGGTCAAGCCAACGATTGAAATCATGGAAGCCTTGCCGACCGTTATCCTCGGTTTTCTGGCTGGGCTGTGGCTGGCTCCCTATATTGAAAACCACCTGGCCGCGGTGCTGGGGATGTTGTTGCTGATGCCCTTTGGCATGTTGGGCTTTGCATGGCTGAGCCATCGATTCAAGTCGACCGTGGGCGAGGTCACTGATGGTTGGCAGCCGTTGCTGCTGGCTCCAGTGGTGGTCGTTGTGGCGTGGCTGTCTCTACACGTTGGGTCGTTGGCAGAGTACCTGTTGTTCGACGGCAATATCCGTGGCTGGCTCAACGAGATCGGCGTCACCTATGACCAACGCAATGCCATGATCGTCGGTATCGCCATGGGTTTCGGCGTCGTTCCAACCATCTTCTCGATTGCTGAAGACGCCATCTTTGGTGTCCCCAGGTCGCTGACCCAGGGCTCGCTGTCGCTGGGCGCAACGCGTTGGCAAACCATGGTTCGGGTGGTATTGCCGACCGCCAGTCCCGGCATATTCTCGGCCTTGATGATCGGTTTGGGCCGCGCGGTCGGTGAAACCATGATTGTGCTCATGGCTACCGGTAATACACCGATCATGGACTTCAATATCTTCGAAGGCATGCGTACCTTGAGTGCCAATATCGCCGTCGAAATGCCAGAGTCTGAAGTCGGGGGTACACACTATCGAGTGTTGTTCCTGGCCGCCCTGGTGCTGTTCCTTTTCACCTTTGTCGTTAACACGATAGCTGAGCAGGTTAGACACCGCTTGCGCCAGAAATACGGTTCACTGTAATGACACAGCGAAGAAAAACAGGCTGGTTTGCCAGCGGCGATCCATGGATCTGGTTGACCGCCAGTGCGGTTGCAGCCGCGATAGTGATGGTTGTTGGTCTACTGACACTTATAGCCTACCGCGGCATGGGCCACTTCTGGCCACACACGGTGGTGCAGTTTGAGTACAGTATTGACGGTGCCAAATCGGTGTTGGCCGGTGAGGTTAGGGATTCTGATCTGATCCCCGCGGCCCGGGCACGTGATGCCGGCTTGCCTGTAGCCGAAGATGCTGAACCGGTGACCCGACTACTGATCAAGGCCGGAAACAGAGACGTCACACGCGAAGACTTCGTGTGGATCGCAGAACCATTCATCGCCAATCAGTCGATTCCGGAAAATATGGTGGTTTTCGAGCGGCGAGAGTGGGGAAACCTCTACGGTTTCATTGACTTGCAGTCAGGGCAAAGCCATGAGCAGGCCTGGCAAGCTGTCGAGCAGGCCATCGAGCGCAGCAATGAACTCCACGAAAGGATAGAGGCGCTGCAAAAGGGTGAGATTGGCGGCATCAACTATCAACTTGAACGGCTGCGCTTGCGTCAACGTGCACTTGAACTGGATGGTGAAGACACGCCACAGGCGTTGGCTGAACTTGAGCAAGAACGACAGGCGCTAAATGCTGCTTACAATGAAGCCGAACAGCGCCTAACGGCCATGTATGAGCAGTTCGGTGATGAGTCGGTGGCGGTCACCACAGCGCCCGGCGTCAAGCTGGATCAGTCTGTTCGGCATATTGTCCGAGCCTATCGGCCCAATGCAATGTCATTGCCGCAAAAGCTGGGACACTATGTGGCGAAGTTCTGGGAATTTATCAGCGACGACCCACGCGAGGCGAATACCGAAGGGGGCGTATTCCCAGCGATCTTTGGCACCGTATTGATGGTGCTACTGATGTCGGTGTTGGTCGCGCCACTGGGTGTTATTGCGGCGCTTTATTTGCGCGAATACGCCAAGCAAGGCATTTTGACGCGGACCATCAGTATTGCGGTCAACAACCTGGCCGGTGTGCCATCGATCGTGTATGGGGTGTTTGGTCTGGGCTTTTTCGTCTACACCTTGGGCGGTTCAATCGACGCTCTGTTTTACCCGGAAGCCTTGCCGTCGCCAACATTCGGAACGGGCGGCTTGATGTGGGCCAGTGTAACCTTGGCCCTGCTGACCTTGCCGGTGGTGATTGTCTCCACCGAAGAGGGGCTGACTCGAATTCCTCGCGCCATTCGCGAGGGTAGTCTGGCGCTGGGTGCCACACAGGCTGAGACGCTGTGGCGCACGGTGATCCCCATGGCCAGTCCGGCGATCATGACCGGCGTCATCCTTGCTGTTGCCCGTGCCGCCGGTGAAGTGGCACCGTTGATGTTGGTGGGTGTGGTTAAATTGGCACCGTCATTGCCGCTGGACCTGAACTACCCGTTCTTCCATCCTGATCGCAAGTTTATGCACCTGGGTTTTCATATCTACGACGTCGGCTTCCAAAGCCCGAACGTTGAAGCCGCGCGACCGTTGGTTTATGCCACTGCATTGCTACTGGTTGCCGTTATTGTCTTGCTCAACCTGGTAGCCATCCGGGTCCGCAATAGACTGCGCGAGAAGTACCGCGCGCTGGAGAATTAATATGGCAGATCAAAGTTTTGCGTTGCCTGAAGAGGTCCAGTCGCTGGGCCGAGACGGTGCCGCTGCAACCATTGCTGACGAAGATGTAGCGATCGAGGCCAGCGACCTGCAGTTGTTCTATGGGCAGGCGCAGGCGTTGCATGACATCAACTTGCGGATTCCACGGCGCAAGGTGACGGCCTTCATTGGGCCCAGTGGTTGTGGCAAGTCCACGTTATTGCGCTGCTTCAATCGAATGAACGACCTGGTCGATATCTGCAAGATCCAGGGCGATATTCGCCTTGAAGGGCGCGACATTTATGCCCCGGGCGTTGATGTTGCTGACATTCGACGTGAAGTCGGCATGGTCTTTCAGAAGCCCAACCCGTTTCCGAAGTCGATTTATGAGAACGTGGCTTACGGCTTGCGGATTCAGGGCATCAAGAAAAGATCAGTATTGGACGAGGCGGTCGAATGGGCGCTGAAAGGCGCTGCGTTGTGGGATGAGGTCAAAGATCGACTGGATGACAGCGCCTTTGGCCTGTCCGGTGGTCAGCAACAAAGGCTGGTGATCGCACGTTGCATCGCAGTCGAGCCCAAGGTTGTTCTTCTCGATGAGCCGGCATCGGCACTCGACCCGATCTCAACCCTGAAAATCGAAGAGCTGATCAACCAACTGAAGGAAAGGTATACCATTGTCATCGTGACTCATAATATGCAGCAGGCGGCGCGGGTGTCAGATCACACCGCCTTTTTGTATATGGGCAAGATGATCGAGTTCGGCGATACCCGTGAAATTTTCACCAACCCGACGCAGAAGATGACTGAAGACTACATCACCGGAAGGTACGGATAATGGATGACCTAAATCTGAGCCATCACATCTCGCAACAGTTTGCTGCCGAGCTTGAGGACGTTCGTTCGCGTGTGCTCACCATGGGTGGCATGGTCGAAGATCAGCTGCGCGGAGCGGTTGAGGCCATGGTTGAATGTGACTCCGAACTGGCCGGCGAGATTGCCGACAACGACTACCTGATCAATCGTCTGGAAGTCGAGATCGATGAAGAGTGCACGCAAATCCTGGCTCGGCGTCAGCCGGCAGCCTCAGACTTGCGTCTGGTGATGGCAGTGATCAAGACCATTACTGATCTTGAACGCATCGGCGATGAGGCTGAGCGTGTCGCCCGAATGGCCCAGCACATGGCATCGGAGAATATTGCCGATTCGCTGCGCATGGAGATCGGTCACATGGGCGAGTTGGTGCAGTCGATGTTGCATGATGTGCTCGACGCCTTCGCACGCACCGATGTCAATGACGCCGTGGATGTAGTCGGTCGCGATCGCAAGGTCGACAACAAGTTCGACTCACTGACACGTCAATTGATTACCTACATGGCAGAAAATAGCAGGAATATTCACTCTGCCTTGAACGTGTTGTGGGCGGCTCGCTCGCTGGAGCGTATCGGTGATCGCTGCAAAAATATCGCCGAATACGTGATCTATCTGGTCGGTGGCAAGGACATTCGCCACACCAAGCTGTCGCGAAAACTGGTGCAGAGCAAGAGTCAGGACGAGCCCGAGGCAGACGAGCTGGAATAGTCATCGCCATAGTATTTGCTGGTGATTCGAGTGTGAAAGGTTTCGGCTCGAATCGGCGGGTATTTGGGCTCTCCAAGTCCAGGCAATACCTCAAGCACCTCGTCTTCCCACACATAAACAGCCATTGGATAGGACACTCTGGCCTGCGGCTTGTCATCGCCAGGGCATGACGCAACGCGGTGAGTCGTTGAGGGTAGGCGGTCATTGCTGATGCGTTGCATGTAGTCCCCGGTGTTTAGAATGATGGCACCGGGCGGCGCATTGAGGCGAATCCATTTCATGTTGCGGCGATTGAGTACCTGCAAGCCGGCACTGCTGGGGGTCGGCAGCAAGGTGAACAGGTCAACGTCCTCATGACCCAGCATGCGCCCGCCGTCTGGTCGGCCCTCGGTCGCCGGGTAATAATTCAGTCGAAAGCCGAAATTGGTCGCGGTCAGTCGCTCATCGTAGAGGTGTGGATCGCAACCCAGATAGCCTAACAAAGCCTGCATGATCGGTTTGATTAGCCGGTCGTGAGCGATGACGTGCTCGCGAAATTTCGGCTCATACTCCGGTCGCGGCCAAAACTTCGATGGATCGAAGTCCGCATCGCCATCCAGATCGAATGCGCGTCGACAAAACACCCACCCCTCAACCAGATCAGGATGGATGATGGTGGTTTGCTTGATCGGAAAGTAGCCCTGGTTCACCGAGCCGTGACGCGCCGCCAGATAGGTCATGCGTTGCTCAAGTGTCGTGGTTTCGAAAAACTCTCGGGTCAACGCGGCCGTTTGCTGATGCAGCTTGGGGTCGATGCCATGGCCGGTCAAAATGGCGAAACCAATGCTTTCCAACGCTGAGCCCAGCTGACTCGATACTTGCTGCCGTCCCTCAGGGCTGCCGGTGAACCACGGCGCCATATCCACCGTTTCGATGACAAAATCGTGGTCAAAGGCATCACTGTCGTTTTCGGACAGGTGATAGTCCTGGGTTTTCTCGACCTGCTCATAGCGTTTAAACGCCTGACTCTTGGCGCGAACGCCGTCGGTTTGTTTGTCACTCATGGCTGCAATTTAGCGTACACCTGCTGCATGGCCAAATGATTGCCACTTTCGGTGAAGTGGCCGTTGCCATTGAAATACAGTGGTGGACCTTGATGCTGTCGAAACGCTTCGGTCAAATCCAACAGGTCTATACCTTCACGTTTGGCCAGGCGAGCCAGGCGCTGCCTAGGGTAGTCAGGATCGAAATGTGAAGGGTCGTCGGCACCGAGGGTTGGCAAGTGATCAATCACCCGTTGCCACTGTTCACTTGAGACTTGTTCGCCGGCCGGATACAGCACCAACAAGAACTGTCGCCCAGCCTCACTCACCTCGACTGCCAGTTGCTTGATAATCCGCTCATTGAGTTGCCAGGCTCGCTCGACCCGGGCATCGGGTTGGCCATCGAAAATCCAGTAGTCCTGGCGCGCTCCAAGCTTGCCGCGCAGCTTGGCAAGTGCCGTTTTCTGCCAGACATAGAAGCGACTGTGTTGGTTCAGCCAGACTGAACCCGCTGAAGAGCGTGCAGTAAACTCGATGGGCTTTAGGTGGTCGTTTTCGGTCACTTCGAAATACACGCGACGGCTGCTTAGTTGCGGTGAGTTGTCCGCGAAATCATTACCCATGAAATAGACCAGAACCACCACATCCGGTTGATAGTGGGCAGCCACATGGCGATACACCAGCAAGTCCTGTGACGTGCCGGAGCCAGCAACGCCGTAATTGAGGACTTGCCAGCACGTATTCGAATTTTCGTTGAGCCTGCTCTGTAGCAGACCGACCATGGTGTCTCTTTCGTCCACGGCCACCGATGCGACCATGGAATCACCGAGCACCGCGACGCGCCTCACGTCGGCGGGCTTATCATGCGCATAATCGGGCCCTCGAAATCCATCCCGGTTGAAGCGCTGGTCGACGACGCGTTGTGCTTCTTCAATCCATACCTGTCCGGAAAACCCCGGTACAAACTTCTTGCCGAGCACCGGGTCGCGAATTTGCAGTGACGGTTCAACGTTGATTGCCAATCGAATCAGTACTTCTGCCAGGACCAGGGCCAACAGCAAAGCTGCGGTCGTCAGAGACAGGTTTTGCAGCAGCTTTTTCAGTTGACGTTTCCTCGGCGTTTGGCGGTGCTCAGCGATGACACATCGTACAAGATCGACCGGCGATGCGGGATACTTAAACTATTCATTAAATGACCTGTCATACTTACGTTATGCAACAAACAGAAAGATCCCGCAATATGGCGCTGTTCTGCGATTTCGAGAACGTGGCGCTGGGCGTACGGGACGCCAAATACGATGCCTTTGATATCGGCAAGGTGTTGGAACGCCTGCTGCTGAAGGGTGCCATCGTGGTTAAAAAGGCTTATTCCGATTGGGAACGCTACAACACCTTCAAACGAGCGATGCACGAGGCGGCCTTTGAGCTGATCGACATTCCACACGTGCGGATGAGTGGAAAAAACTCGGCCGATATTCGCCTGGTGGTGGACGCCCTGGACCTTTGCTATACCAAGTCGCACGTCGATACCTTTGTAATCATTTCGGGCGATTCAGACTTTTCGCCGCTGGTGTCTAAACTAAGAGAAAACAACAAGTTGGTGATCGGGGTCGGAGTCAAGAACTCAACTTCAGACTTGCTGATGGCCAACTGCGACGAGTTTATCTTCTACGATGATCTGGTCCGTCCGGCCAAAAAGCCACGCCGCAAGCCAGCACCCAAAGCCAAGGGCAAGCCGCAAAACGACAAGACCCAGGAAGCCTTTGATCTGGTGCTGGAGACGCTGGTAGCACTGATCTCCGAGCGTGATGACAACGACAATATCTGGGGATCGATGATCAAACAGACCCTAAAACGCCGTCGTCCTGGCTTTACCGAGTCCTACTATGGCTACGGGTCTTTCAGTGAACTGCTGGAAGCCATGCAGAAAGCGGGCATTCTCAAGCTGACCCGCGACGAGCGTTCTGGAGGCTTCATCGTTACTACGGCGTAATGACCGATCGATTAGTCGACATCCAATACCGCGCCGCCGATGGTGTCGCCGACCTGCAGCAAATTCTTGACCTGCAGCTCAGCAACCTTGAGCGTGCGGTTAGCGCCGACCACATAGAGTCAGACGGGTTCGTCACGGTACAGCATGACCTTGAGCTTTTGACCGCCATGAACGATGTGCAGCGGCATGTGGTTGCCGTTGCAGACGGGCAGGTGGTGGGCTATGCCTTGAGCATGTTGCCGTCGTTTGAGCAGCGCATTCCCATCCTTCAACCCATGTGTCGCATGTTGGAGAAGCTGCGGGCGCAAGGTCATCCGATGTTGCAGGGCCCATTTATGATTATGGGGCAGATTTGTGTGGCGGCAGCGGCCCGAGGGCAGGGTGTGCCTTACGGCCTGTACGCTTGCATGCGTCAACTCTATGCACCTCAATACAGCAGTTTGATCACCGAAGTATCGCGACGCAACCCACGTTCCTCGCACGTCCACCAGCGCGTCGGCTTCCAATTGCTGCAGCGCTACACCGATCCCGACGGCGAAATATGGGATCTGATTGGCTGGGATCTAAACACTCAAGAACCGATCGAATCTTAAGGGCGTTCCCGAACAACAACCGACTGCCCGGGCGACAATCGTTCGGCTCCGCGAATAATGATCTGGTCACCTTCCTCGATATTGGCCACGGCAACGCGACTACCAACCGTAACCAAAACATCGGCTTCGATTTGTTCTGCCGTGTTGTCGCTGTTGACTCGGTACAGCAACTGCTGGCCGCCGCGTTGCACCAGCGCGTCTCGTGGAACCGACACGGCGGTCACCGGGTCGGCGGTCGGCAATCGCACCTGCACGGGTTGCCCGACCATCCAGTCGCCGGGTCCGGCAGCAAGTCGTATCTCTATCATTCGAGATACAGCATCACCGACCGGGACCACAGACCTGACGGCATGTGTTCGACGTCGCCCGTCGCTGGACACTTCCAATTCCGCGCCCACCGCTACAAAACGAGCCAAATGGATAGGGGCCGGTACGCTGATCTCGATGCGGCCGGTAGACACCAATCTCACCACGTCCTCACCAAGGGTCAGGTACTCGCCGGGGGTGGCCAGGCGTTCGACGACGTGGCCGGCGAACGGTGCACGAATGCTGGCGCGAGCCAGATCACCCTCTGCACGCGTCAATTGCGCCTGGGCATCGGTCAACTGATGTTTTACTCGATCGCGCCAGGCAAGCGACTCATCGAGCAGACTCTCTGAGCCACTCTTGCTGGCAGCTAGCCCCTGGTTTCGCTCAAGTTCTCGTTCGCGCCAAACCAATTCTGCTTGCAGGCGATCGACAGCCGCTTGCGCTTGGGTCACCGCCACCTCAAGCAATCGCGAATCCAGCTGCGCAAGGATATCGCCGGCTACCACCTGATCGCCGACCTGCAACACGCTGCGCAGAACACCTTCGGTTTCGGCTGAGATCCGTGCATCGGCCAGGCTGACAACCGACCCTGGAGCGTCCAGTGTTGCTGCAAGCTGACGGATCTCGGCGGTCACGACATCAACCTGGGCCGGAGGCATCTCATACTGCGCCTGAACCGATCCTGCCAACAACAAAAGGAGACACGCGAAATAGAGGCGGTTTGTAGTCATTCTGGGTGCTTTCATTTGCTGGCTACTTCAATACTGCCATTGGTGTTGCGCCTTGCGGTGAACTGCAGCAGGCTGGGCAACAATAGCAGGGTGAACAAGGTTGAGACGGCCAGGCCGCCGACGATTGCTGCGGCCATGCCGCGATAGATTTCACTGCCGGGCCCTGGCACCACCAGCAAAGGCAACATGCCGAATAGACTGGTCAGTGTGCTCATGAAAATGGGTCGAAGCCGATAGCGAAGCGCCTGATGTACAGCCTCACCTCTGCTCATGCCTGACGCTTCAGCGGAGCGAGTTTGTGCCACCAGCAAGATCGCGTTGTTGACCACCAGCCCAAGTAAAATAATGAAACCAATCATGCCGAGCAGGTCCAGTGGCTGGAACTTGATCCAATTCACCACGGTGATGGCCAGAACACCGCCAACGGCTGCCAGTGGGATCGATATCACTACCAACATGGCATCCTTCAAGGAGCGGAACAGCCCGGCCATGATCAGTATCAGCAACCCGAAGGCAGTCAGGAAATTGACGCCCAGGGTACCGATAGCGCGCTCCAGGTCTTCAACACTGCCGGCATATTGGATGGTGCCATCGTCCGGCATTGCCGCCATCAGCTGTGGCTCGATCTCTTGCTGCAGACGCTGAATCAGTGCCTCCAGCGACATGCCTTCGGGCGGATTGACCATCACGCTGTAGGCGCGTGCGCGGTTGATGCGCACGATCATGGACGGTGAGGGCTCGACCCGAATATCAGCCAACGCGCCCAGTTGTACAACGCCGCCACTGGGCGTCGTCACCGGCATGGCCGCCATCGCCTCTGGAGTATCAAAACGGGTGGTCTTCAGGTAGATGTCGACGCGGTCACGACCGGTGAAGTACTCACCCAGCCATACGCCCTGACCTAACTGAAGAATGATCCGAGTTAAATCCTGGCGATTCCAGCCGACCTCAGCGAGACGCACGTCGTTGGGTGTGAAACGAAGCTCGGTCGCTTCGGCGAATGGGTCAGGTTGCGGCTGAGCCGAGGCACCGGGCAGGGTGCTCGGAATAATCTGCATCGCCATCGCCACCACCGGCTTCAAGGCATCCAGATCGGTCGCACTAAGGCGCATCTCCACGCTGTTGGCATCGTCGAAGCCACCGAACAGGCTGCGGCGCAGGGTGAAGCCAAAGGTGTCTGGAATATCATTGGTGATCTGAGACTGCACGACGCCCTGAAACGACTCAAGGTCAACGCCGTCCGCCGGGTTGATCGCCAACCAGCCGCCGGATCCACCGGGGAATGACCAGAGAAAATAGTCACGCACACCCGGCTCTTTTTCGCCATCCAGATGCGGCTGCAAGCGATCGATCAGTAACTGCGCGATCTCCTGATCAGAGGTATCGATGTTGGTGCCTGGCGGAAAGAACAGGAAGGTGTCGACGGTGTCGCGTTTGACCGGAGGCAGGTAATTGCTTTCTGGCCACAGCCAAACGGCCATTGCGATCGAACCTGCCATCAGGCCACCGATCCACCCCAGCTGTTTCAGGCGCGTGCCGGTCAGCGCCACCAGTCGCTCGGCCATGCGGTCCCAAACCGTGACCGTTTTCTGTGCCGGTGGCAATACATGCATCCAGTAGCGGGCCGCTGTGGGCAGTACGGTGACGGCGATCAACAAAGAAATCGAAACACCGATGGCGATGGTGAGCGCCAGGTCGGCGAACATCTGACCTTCAACATCGGTCAGGAACATGATTGGAATGAAGATCGCCACGGTGGTCGCCGTGGACGCCAGCAGGGCACCCCAGACCTCACTGCTGCCACGGTCGCTGGCAGTTTCCACGTCAACCCCACGCTCACGCAATCGAACAATGTTTTCGAGTACGACGATGGCCGCATCCAGCACCATGCCGGTCGCAAAGGCCAGGCCTGCCAGCGAGATCACGTTGAGCGAACGACCGGCTGCCGACAGCAGCACGAAGGTGCCCAGCAACGATACCGGAATGGCCAGCGCAACGATGAATGTAGCCCGCCATTGCCGCAAAAAAAGCCACAATATGCCGATCGCCAGCAGTACACCGACAAACAGGTTGCCGGTCAACAGGTTGATTGAGCGATTGATGTACAAGGCCGGATCGAAGCTGTACTCGGCGCGCATGCCGCGCTCAGCAAAGATCGTCTCATTCAGCTCATTGATTCTTGATTTGACGCCATCGAGCGCCTTCAGCACGTTGGCGTCCGTGGTCTTGCTGATGGCGAATCGCGCAGCTGGGTGGCCACTGTGATAGATGAACCCCTCACGGCGCGGTGGGCCATATTCAATGGTCGCCAAATCTCCCAATGTCACCGGCTGCCCGTCGCGCCAATCGAGTATCAGGCGGTCCAGTTCATCGACGTCATAGCGTCCTTCAATGCGCAATGTGTAACTGCGCCGACCGACATCAACAGCGCCAGATGAAATATCGGCAGAACGGCCAATACGATCGACAGCGCGAGCAATATCCACTTGCAGCTCGGCCGCCTTGTACGGATCGATGACGATTTGCAGCTGGTCAGAAACGTTGCCGCTGGTGTCGAACATGTCGACCTTGGCCACGCCATAAAGGGACGCCAGCTCCGGCACGATCACCTCGCGCAAAAAGCGCTTGTTCTCGATCAGTCGATGTTCGGTGCCGGGCAGCTGCTGGACAAAGTATTCGATCAATTGATCATTGGCATCGCCCCACTCGCCGAGAGAAACCTGAGGTCGCTCAGCATTCGCCGGTAACGGGCGCAGTCGATTGAGCCGACTGATGACATCAATCAGCGCGCGCGTCATATCGGTTTCCAGCGCGAACTCGACTTGTATCCAGCCGAAGTTGGGCATGCTCCAGGCCTGCATTTCAGTCATGCCCGGCGTGCCTTGCAGTACCTCTTCGACCGGTACCGTTAGCTCCGACTCGACCTCGCGTGGTGATGCCCCTGGCCAGGCCAGAGCAACACTCATCACCGGCTTCTCAATCTGTGGCAACAACTGGGCCGGAATGTTGCTGACGGAAATGATGCCGAGCAAGATCACCACAGCAGCAATGATGCTAACGGCGGCGGGGTTGGCCAGGCTGGCTTGGGTTAGGCGCATCGGCGTTTTTGTTACCTAAAACCGGTTTGCTGGCCACGATCGCAGATCGGGCAAATCGCTGCAAGCCAGCGTTGAGTCAAAGGTCATTCAGCGAACCAGTATTCAACGTCGAACAGTGGTGCCCCAGCGTCGTCTGTATAGCAGGAAAAGTAGCTTTCCAGCTTCGGCTGATAACGCTGCATGATGGTGTCGATGTGTAGGTCTGTCAGCTCACGTTTGTAGGCGCTGATGCTATGGCGTGAGTAACAGCTTTTTTGCTGTTTGCCCGCCTGTCGGATGCAGCTGTCGTCGTACTCGCAAAGTTCAATTAGCCAACCAGTAAGCCAGGCTGGTTCGAGCAGCAGTCGATCTCCATGGTCATCGCGAAAACAACCGAAGAAACTTTGTTCCAGCTCTGCATAATGTGCTTCGAACTCATCGTACTCCATGGCATCCCAGTCATACTGATCCATGCCGCTGGACTGCCAGCAAGGTTCGGCGTTTTCCTCGACGATGCTTTCGCAGTATTGGTCACCCAGGCAGTAGCTCAATGACTCTTCGGTGATGCTGTCAAAAACCCAGCTGACTCCAGCAATGCCGAGCAATGCAGCGATTTTCGCCAACTTGAATTTCTTGATCACGAGAAATGCCGCGCCGGCAATGCCGGCGGTGCCTGCCAGAATGCCTTTTATGTTTCTCTTCGGCGGTTCGTTTGCGGTGGCTTCGACTGCTCCACTACTGGCATAAGCTGGTGTGAAACCGGTATCTTCGGTTTGCTCCAGTTTGGCGAAAAACACGCCACAAGCGATGCAACTGCTTTCCTTCTTCTGCTCCTTGCCGCATTTTGGACAGCAAAACCCCGGCCCCTTGGGGTCGATGCTGTCGTCTTCGACCAAGGCCAGTTTCGAGCTGAATGTTGGTGCAGCAGGCGCGTCGCTCGCGGGTTGGCTCTGTGTTGCGGAGTTGTTCGGATTTTGCTCAGTTGGAATGGCTGGTTTGGGCTTGGCCTGCGCGACAGTGACTCGCTCCAGCCGCGCCTCCAATCCGACTTCTTGCAACATGCCTTTCATGCGGTAGGCTGCCTTGTGCTCAGCCCCAGGTTTGAGCACAACTTCCTTGCTGCTGGCAACGATTTTCTGTGCCGTTGCTGGATTTAGCTTAAATAGTCGACACAGGCCCTCGCTGGCTTGCTCGGCGGTGAATCCTTCAATCAAGCGGCCACAGTAAATAACCTTGAATTTGTCGGGTTGCATGTTGGTCCCTCAAACATTGATCGTCGCATCATAGGTATGACTGACGAAATGGTAAAGTGCGTGTTGGACAAATAACGTTGCTCCAAATGCATTTCTATCGAATAAAGACTCTAAGTTTGTTGACGTTGTCCGCATTCAGCGCATCGACACTGTCTGTGGCGGATCCACTTCAACTGCAACGTGGTCAGCAGTTGTACCAGGAAGGAATGGGTACAGCGCAGGTGATGGCGACCATGACGGTGGGGGAACAAATCGTTGAAGTCCCCGCCGAAGCACTGCCCTGCGCTGGCTGCCATGGGGCAGACCGCCTGGGTCGATCAGAAGACGGTGTCACCGCACCCGATCTGCGTTGGTCAGTGCTGACCGAAGGTCGTACCGCCGGTGCCTATACGCGAGCGGCACTGGTACGCGCCATCTCCACCGGGGTTGACCCACAAGGCAAGGAACTGGGCGTTTCCATGCCTCGTTACCGCATGAGTCAACAAGACATGCTGGACCTGGTGGCCTACCTCACTTCGACCACCGAGTAAGCCATCGTCGATTGATCTTTTGGCTTCAGGAAATAAGCACCAGGAGGGCAGGAGGGCCAGAGAGGCGAACATAGTTCGTTTTGAAGATGGATTCCGGGTCAAGCCCGGAATGACAGCGGTTGTGAATCTGTTCCCATACTTCGGTCAACTCAAGGCTGCGCCAGCAGCCCTCACCGGCCCTCCTTCTCTCCTAGTGTTCTATCTTTCAAGCTCGCGCTGGCGAGCCCGGCGGATAGCCATCCGCTTCAGGAAATAAGCACTAGGAGGGCAGGAGGGCCAGAGAGGCGAACACAGTTCGTATTTGAAGATGGATTCCGGGAGCCGAGTCCAGGCCCGGGATGACGCCGCCCGGAATGACCGGGTGTTTGTGTGAGGCCGTCATTGTAACTTTTGCCAAGGCCCAGGCTGCGGTAGCAACCTCATTCATCTCATTCTCTCATTGTGCACATTCATCTTTTGGCGCGACGCGTAAAGAGCGGGCAGCGCCCGCATCAGGAAATGGCACCATGAGAAAAGGAGGTCAATGAGGCGAGCGTCACTCGCTTTAATCAAGATGGGTGCCGGGTTCCGGCCCGGGATGACAGAGTGTTCGTCATCCCACGATCGTGCTAGTCGGGTTCATCGCCCTTGGGCGGTTGGATCAGCGTGTTCTGGTCATGTACCAGATACCAGCCGTCGCCTTCCTTCTTGAACAACAGCGCCAGGTAATGATCGATATGGTAAGGCTGGCCATTGCGGTCGGCTTCATCGTAGGCCACCTTTAACAGGGCGTGACCCATCTCTTCGGTTTTCTCAATGGCCAGAATCTCGTAGTCCAGGGTCCATCCCTCGCTTTCGAACCACCCTTGCAAGACTTGCCGATACTCTGCCGAATCCTCCCAATACCGACCATCAGGCAGGATGAATGTCAGGCGTGGAGATTTGGTCAGCGTAGACTCAAACGCGGCAAAGTCGCGAGACTGGATCGCATCCAGATGGCGCTTCAGTGTGCAGTCGAAATCGCAAGCAGACGTTGTTGGTGCAAAGAAAATGACTATTAGCAGAAATGCCAGCGTTTTCATGAGTACTCCGGTAGGGCGCGCAAAAGTGTACAGCGGGCATGATACCGTTTCAGAAACCCGCTGATATGCCGATCACGTCGATGTTTGCGGCAAAAGTTCTTCCAGCGCATACAGTGTTTTTTGCGGTATTCGGTGTGGGTCCAAGTATCGGCCAATGACTGTTAGAGCATGATCGAATTGGCTTATGTTGAGGTATCGAAGTAGGAACCTGACGTCGTCGATGTCTGAGTACCCCTCGCCGATGCGCATGGCGGCGGATTTCAATGCGAGTAGATACTCTGGTCTAGCGACGAAGACCTTGAGGTTGGGTAAGTCCAGGTACGGTGACCATTCGGCATTGTTGCTGAGAAAGCCCTTGACTGCGTCGTTCAACCAGTCTGCGGGGAGGTTTTCGGCCTCGGCGATGCGACCGGCGGCTTCACGGATTTCGGCCGTCGGACGAAACAGAGCATCTAGATCTTTGGTTGCTGGTCGGGCGTCGAAAACCAGGCACATCACCGCTCCGCCAACCAGGTGCAGTTCTCCAGTCGAACCCTGTGTACCCAGTTCGTGATCCAGCATGTGGAGCAATTGGGTAATGCGATCTTTGTTTAATCCCTGACTCACACTCTGTCGCCAACGCCTGAGTCGACAAATATGTTGCGCCGCTTGAATGCGGCGGGCGCATTGATCAACAGATACGGGCGAAGTGCGCGGAGATTCGTGCCAAATACCGGATATTCCAGAGGAGCGGTGTCTCCTACCCAGCCGGGGGTCGGTACGCCCAGCTGTTCGCACCTTTGTTCAAACAGGGCGCAGACGTAGTTCTGGGTGTACGCATCCAATCGCTCAAGTTCAGGCTGAGGTTTGTGCATGACCGATATTTCCGGCACAGACAGGCGGGACAGAAAATCAATCAGTTCAGCGAACAGCAGTGTTCTGTCGCCGGTCTCAAACGTGGCCAATAGCTGTCGAAACTCACGCTCTTTTGCCGTCAGCACGCACTGCAGAATGTAAGCTGACATATCGACGCCGGCGTTTTTGGCCGCGAGTCGGATCAGTTTCTTGTCTGATTCAGACACGCGTATTTGAAGTTGAGTGCGTTTGCTCATGTGCTCAGAATACGAATTGAACATTGAGGTGTCAATACAAGCGTAATGACAGATTTGACAGTTGTTCCAACGACGACGGTTTCGTCTCTTTAAACAACAAGCGATAAGGTATGCGGAGCAACCGACACACTCAAATGTCTACCCGTCCAAGATGACGATCGAGAACGTTACGGGTTTCGACGGCAAAGGCTAAATCGGATCTTGCGGATTCCGACCTCGGTCGTCCAGGTATGGTCCCGTGAGAATCCAAGACACTCATACAGGTTAATGGCTGGCGTATTGGCTATGGCTGTTTCGACCAATGCCGTAGTCCATGGCTGGCTGTCCATTAAGTGGTGGATTAGGCCTGACGCCAAGCCTTGGCGGAAGTAGGCCGGGTCAACCACCAAAGAATGGATATTGAGTTCGTCGCGGTCGCAGAGAAACTCCAAAACGGCGGTCAGCGTTTCCCTTTTCCAGGCACCAATAAACTTCGTGCCGGCATCGGCTCGGTCCTTGTTGCTTCGGTCTAGTGGTGGGAAGTTGTCGGCTGAGATTAGTGCGGCTTCGACCTGGTATGAGCGTTGGAAGACAGCCTGCATTTTTTCAGCGGTATCGGGGTCGCATGGATCCAACGGTCGAATGTCGAAACCGGTTTTGATCATTGGCGCGAGGCTACCAGTCGCAGCGATTGCTCATACCAGCGCGGGTCATCGATCTGCTTGAGCTGTTGTGGACTCGGCAAATGGTCGGGATTGATGTGTGCTGTGGTCAAACGATGGGCTTTGCCGATACACAGGTCCAATGCCAGTCGAGATTCGTTCAGCAAGTAGTTGCCACGATGAATCATCTGCGCATGAAAGATGACCAGGTCGCCAGGCTGCAGGGACAGCAGAATGGAGTCCGGCAAGTCTTCACTGTTGCGGTGGCCGTCAAGTTCCAGCCTGACCTTATGCTCAAGCGTGGTGTCCCAGCGACGGTGCGTGCCCGGGATCAGCTCAAGCCCGCGCTCGGCCAGCAGTGGAATCCGCACGTGCAAGCTCAGCATGTCCTTGAGCTCAGCGGCCTGTTCGGCATCTGGCGTCTTGTCGTATTGCATGTCGCGATGCCAATACGGTGGTTTGTTGCGGTCCTGCGGGTTAAAAAACAGCTGGCTGTTGTGAAAGTGGATACCCTCGCCAAACACCTCAGTGACCAGGTCGATCAGGGCTGTAGGCGCTAACGCCGAGAAAAAACTGGCGCGCTGGATAGGCGAGTCGAAATAACATGGGTCGGTCAGTCCCGACATATTGACCAGTTGCCATTTCTTCAGGTCCTCGGCGTTGGCCTGTTGCCACTGTCGATGAACGCGATTGACCGCTTGCTTCAAGCCCGCAATATCACGTTGTGAAAAGAACTGGCGCTTGACCAGAAAGCCGTGGCGGTCGTAGTGATCAAGGTCTGTGTTCATGCTACCGCTGCCGTTTTTACTTGTACGTACAGACTCATTCCAGGGACCAGATCCAGCGCCTTGCTCGACTTGCGCGTGATCCGTGAAAGAAGCGGCCGGTCGCCGACCAGCAACCGGACGGTCACTTGAGGCTTGCCGTGTTGAGCATCGATGGCGTCAACCTTTGCCTCGAAGCAGTTGAGAATGCTGGTGGCTTCTGGACGCTTCAAGGTCAGGCTAACATCGCGCGCTGCAATGCGCAGTCGCACCTTTGTGCCTGGATGGCCTCGATCACCAACCACCCAAAAACTGCAATTATTGGCAAACTCGATCTCGGTCAACCCATCGACTTGGTCGAAGCGTCGGATCGTGCCTTCAATGATCGACTCGGCATCATCGTGGGCCGCCAGTGGCAGGTCGAGGCGGGTGAACACGCGTTCAACCGATTGGCAGCTTTGGATGTGATTGCCATCGAAGAGCACGACATGGTCCGCCAACCTGGCCACCTCATCAAGGCTATGGCTGACGTAAACGACCGGTATGGAGAGGCTTTGGTGCAGCGTCTCCAGATAGGGAATGACATCCTGCTTGCGTTCCCGATCAAGCGCAGCCAGCGGTTCGTCCAGCAACAATAGATCAGGCTGTGCATGCAGGGCGCGGGCGATGGCAACACGTTGTTGTTCACCCCCCGAAAGGGTACTGGGGCGGCGCTTCAAGAGATGGCCGATGCCCAGTAGATCGATCACATCATGGGCCTGGTAACCTGTCTTTTTGCGCCGTCGTCGGGCACCGTAGTTGAGGTTGTTCTGCACTGTCAGGTGTGGAAAAAGACTGGCTTGTTGAAACACGAAGCCAAGCCGTCTTAGATGCGGTGCAACGAAACTGCCGGCGTCCTGCCACACGGTGCCGTTGATCGACAGTCGGCCTTTGGGATGGCGATCGAGACCAGCAATGGCTCGCAATAAACTGGTTTTTCCGCAGCCCGAGGGGCCCAACAAGGCGGTGACGCCGGAGCTCGGTATAGCCACATCCACTGACAGTTGAAACGCACTGCGAATGATCTCAAAGCGTGCCTTGATGTTCATCGCCCAGCCATCCGCACATGGCGATTCAAGGCATAGACAGGTATCAGAACCAGCACCGAGAACAGCAGCAGCGTCGCGGCCAGCGCATGCGCCTGCCCATACTGCAGTGACTCTACGTGTTCGTAGATCGAGATAGAGGCGGTTTGTGTCTCTCCGGGGATGTTGCCGCCGATCATCAAGACCAAGCCAAACTCACCGACGGTGTGGGCAAATCCGAGGACGGCCGCAGTGAGGTAGCCGGGCCAGGCCAGCGGCACCGCGATGGAAAAAAACCGGTCCAGGGGTGAGGCACCCAGGGTCGCCGCCGCTTCCAGTGTCTGCTCACCAATCGCCGCGAAGGCATTTTGCAATGGCTGAACCACAAACGGCATGGAAAAAATGACTGAGCCGACCACCAGGCCGGCAAAAGTAAAGACCAGCGGCGCCAAACCGAGACTGTTAAGGGCCTGACCCACAAACCCATCGGGTGCAAATGCGATCAATAGATAGAAGCCAATAACGGTAGGTGGCAGGACCAGAGGCAAAGCAACTACCGCTTCGATGAGTACTTTCCAGCGTTGGGTACTGCGGGCCAGCCACCAGGCCAAAGGTGTACCGACCAGCAGCAACACCAGGGTGGTCAAGCCAGCCAATTGAGCGGTCAGCGCTAATGCAGTGAAATCCGCTGAGCTTAGGGTCATGGCAGGTGATAGCCGTGTTTGGCGATGATTGCGCGTGCGCTGCGGTCAACCAAAAAGCTCATGAACGCCGTCGCCGCGTCATCGTTTGAGAGTTGAACGGCTTGCTGCTGTATCGGTTGGTGCAGCGTGGGTGGTATCTCCCATCGAGAGCCCCGATCATCCAGCTCGATTAGTTGCGCTGCCGAAACGAAGCCCAACTCTGCGTTACCACTGATAACGTACTGCATCACTTGTCCGACGTTTTCGCCCCGTACCATTGTGCTCGCCAAGTCATCCCAGCGGCCTAGACTCTGAAGTGCCTGTTGCGCTGCCAGTCCATACGGTGCCAGTTCCGGGTTGGCGATGGCAAGGTGCGCGAAGGGCTTGTCGGGCAGCCCTTGGCCTTCGATCAGCAATTGATCCGGACTCCACAACACCAGCTTTCCAATCGCGTAAGTGATGCGGCTATTGGGCTGGATCAGATTCTTTTCGTCAAGAAGGCGAGGGCGCCTGGTGTCGGCTGCAAGAAAAACGTCGAACGGCGCTCCGTTGAGGATCTGTGCGTAGTGTTTACCCGTTGACCCGGCGCTAAGCCGGATTTCGATGCCGGATTGTTGGCTAAACGCCTGACTCAATTCGGTGGCCGCAGCACGAAAATTGCTGGCCACCGCCACATTCAGAACCGGCGACCTGTTTTGGTCATTTTCACAAGCCGATAGCGCAAGACAAAACGTGATTAAAAACAATCGCTTGGCGAAGCATGGATTCATCTTGACTGGATGGTGATGGCATCGGCGAAGTGCCGGCCCATCTCACGGTAGCTGGCCTCAGACGGATGAAAGCCATCGTCGGCGAAGGCGTCAGGATCTGGTTCTACATCCAGCGGCACGTAGAGCACGTAGTCATGTTCGTTGGCGACCTTGCGCGCTGCACGGTCCAGGAGCTTCGCTCGCAATCCCATCAGCCAGCGCAAGGGTTGCGGCAACAAAGGAAATCGATGCAAAGGAGGAACACCTGCCATGGTAATCACTGCCGATGGTGAGTGTTGATGCAAGCGCTCGAACACCTCGGTCAGATTGTCGCGCCAGGCACCAACTGGCCGCAGGCCGGTGATGTCGTTGACGCCTACCGAGATCAAGACCAAGTCTACGGGCTTTGTTGGCAGCGATGGCAGCACATCGGCCAGCAGGTCAGCGCTGTCGGCACCGACGATGGCATGTGTAGACCAGCAAATGGTGCAGTCGTATTTTTTGGCCAAACTGCGGGCCGTCTCACCAACCAGGGCCCGGTCCAAACTGCCGGCGCCGACACCTGCGGCTACCGAGTCACCGATCGCCACCAGGCTTTTTTCGGGCCCATCGCCAATCGAGCCTGAGTTTGGTCCGGGAGCAGCGGGAAATCGTTGGGCGGTACGCCGCACCCGCAACGCTTGTGGCACGGCCAGCGGCAACAGTGTCCAGAACAACCAGCTGCGCACCATGTGGTCTAACCCGGTCGAGGACTACTCTTCGGAGTCCGTGTCCTGTACGTCATCTGTAGTGGTGGTTTCAGTCGCTTCGGCTTTGGCTGCCAACTTTTTCAACCGTTTCTCCTCCTTTTTCTTCTTCTTGGCCAGGTCGCGTTGACGTTTTTCGTATCCATAGTTCGGCTTGGCCATAACAAATTCCTGCAGAGGGGCAATCCAGTTTAATTGATCTGTGCAAGCAAGTCGCCCGATTTGCCGATGGGAGTGTTTTAAAAAATTCAGAATCTGATCAGGGTGACGTCATGATCTTCAGTGCCTGAGGTGATTAGGCTGGTGTCACCAGTTATTGAGGGAGAACTTCGATGCAAATGAGAGTGAACTCTGTCTTTTCGGCCGCCCTTTGTACGGCGTTGGCTCTGTCTTCCACAACGCCGGTACAGGCATCGTGCTCGCCGCCACCCCCGCCTGACTGTGCCATCGACAGTCAGTTTGCCAGTGGTCGCTGGGATATCTCTCAGATCTCGGGAACACATACGCTCAGCGGGCTCGAAGAGTTTGATGTGTATGAGGACGAAGTATTCCTTGATCCGTTCCAGACCGACGGTACTTTGACGGTGCAAATGCTTGGCGGACCGGAAGAAAATTACCTCGAGGTGGCATGCGACGGCTCGGTAAGCGGCATGGGCCGTGAGCGTATCAGCGGGACCATCGAAAAAGTCGGCATCCTGCCCGACTATTATGATCCCGACTACTGTTTCTTCACGCCCTACGACATGACCTGGACAGTAACCATAGAACGCCGCTTTAGCATTTCCGGCGATGTCGTAGGTAGTGGGCAACTGGAGCTCGATCTGGATGTTGAAGAAGCGACGATCGATCTCAGTGGGAACTATGCGTGGAGCGATGACTGTGTGTTCTCGGAAGACCCGATTGACCCACCTTTGGTCCAGTTCGACCTGTCTGGTGATATCGAAGAAGTTCGTTTCAGTGGGCCGTACGATCCGCTAACGCAAGATTGGCAGCCAACAATCACGCCGCGAGGTGCTCGCACCTGGGTAGATGATGTGTTGCATCGATTGCAACTGACCGGTGCAAATCCTCTATACAACCCATGGGGTGATCCATTGGTGCTCCTGCCACCCGATACGCCGCAGACGCGCCTGACACACAACCAATATTTCGTGACCAACCCGGTCATGTTCACTGATGACGTCTCGCTGATGGCAGCGCCAAAAACGCCAGTAATCACTGACCTGGCCCTGGACGAACCTCAGCAATACATTGAGAACATATCTGTAATGACCACAGCCACCGCAACGGTCGACTGGCGTGATGCAGATGGCAGCCGCATCGTTGACTTTACCTACGGTGGCATCACCACACCGGTCACCGCCAGCGGTGATACAGCGACCTTTATGTTTGATGCGGGTGACAGCGCTACCAGCATCTCGGCGCTGGCCCGCGCTGGTGATGAACAATCACAGCCGTATGAAATCAATACACCGAAAGTGCCGCTGCCAGGATGGGCTGGCACGGTCGCGGATTGGCAGGGTTCGCCCGGCGTTACCTACGGCGGAGACATCGACTGGCCCATTTCGCTGCAAACCACACAAACCATCAACTCGATCAGTTTGTTCTCTGGTATATGGGGCGTGACCGGTTCAGCGCAGTCCAACTACCTGGCCAATGCGCAGTCCAACGGCAGCCCGTCCGGAGGCTCCTTGACCACCACGGCGGACTTTTCTTTCCCGGGCAAGTCAGTATCCATGACGGTTAGTGGCAGCAATCAGACCACACTGCAATGTGACCAAATGACAACCACGGGAACGGCCAACGTATCCATTCCACCGGCGAACTGGAAAAAGGTGATCAACCCTCTGAGTGCCATACCAGGCTTGATCTCCGCCGCCTGCGGGATTCATCAGTCACTTTGTTCGGTTGTGTCGAGCTTTGGTATCACGGGACGGGCCCAGGCGACGCTGGGTGGTAGCGCCGATTTCGAAGGCAACTCAGGCCCAATGATGTGGACCGGCGGTTCGGTGGATGGCTCGCTTTCCGCCGCCGTTTCAGCCTCTGCCTTGCCGCGCCCCCTTTCCTCGATAGCCAATGTTAGCGTTGGCGGGGGTGGGACCGGTTGCATCAATATCGCAGTGGTGCCTGATTTCATGTTGAATACCGTTGGCGGTGAGGTCGTGATTTCGGCCACGCTTTCCTTTCTTGGCTTCTCGACATCGCCAACAGAGACCATCACATTTGGTGCCGGTTGTGGCGCTCGAGTGCCGGAGTTGCGCGTTCGAGGCGTAAGTAATCCTTGGGTACCCGCTGATGGGCAGCTGGCAATGGCCCTGTCGCCATTTGAGGCCGGTAGCGCGCTTGCCGCCTGGACTGAGCCACATATCGGCCAGAGCAAGCCCTCTGGGGATATCCTGATCCGTTTCATGCACGACGGTGATTGGGGGGCGATCATTCAACTCACTGACGATGTCGAGTCCGACATTGCCCCGGCAGCAGCATATGTTGATGAACAGACCGTCCTGCTTGTGTTCCAGCGTAACTTGCTAGCCCTGCCCACCGACTTTGCGCAACTGGATAGCTACGCGGACGGCTACGACATTTACTACATGCGGATCAACACGGTGAGCGGATCGGTCGAGGGCGAGGGCTATATCACGACAGAGCCTGGCAACGATTTCGGCCCGCAGCTGGTTCGCGCCACGGACGGATCGGTGCACGTGTTCTGGCAAACCAGTGTCGGCGGCGAGTTGTTTGGCACGCCGACCGAGCCCGTGCAAATCCACACTGCAAGTTTTGATGGTACGGCATTTGATTCGACTCAGCTGGTGGCTGATGACCTGCACTACACCTTTGGCTGGACAGCGGCAGCTTTTGATGCGGACGACCAATTGGTCGCCCTGACCTTGGATACCAATGAAAATATGGGTGATGCTGATGATCGCGAAATCGCGGTTGTACGCAAGGTCAACGGTAGTTGGCTGGTGCCAATCGATGTAACCAGCAACGCCTCAGCTGATGATGCCCCCAATGTTGTTTTCGACGCCAACGGTGAAGCGACTTTGCTATGGCGAAATGACGGCCAGGTGATGCAGGCCTCAGGTGACTTGACCCAGGCAACGGTGGCATTCTCTGCCGCTGACGTCGACGGAACGGACGGTGTTGACGCTCAGTTTCATGGTGCTCAATTCGTGTCCGGTCTGGCCGGCCAAGCGATCAGTTGGTCGGACGGCACAGAAGTTCATCTGGCCCGTCGCCTGACATTCGAAGATCCCCTCACGGCCTGGTCGCAGCCCGAGGTCGTGGTGACCGGCGATCAAACACATCACCCATTGGCTCTGCTAGCCAATGGGGCGACATTGCGGGTGGGCTACACGGCACAATCTTTCACTGCAGATGGCACGGCATTGGAGTCGCTGCTGGAGCCTGTTATCGGTGAGATTCCGTTCGGGCCATGCGATGGTATCGATGCTTGCGGCCCACTGCTTGCTGACGGGTTTGAGCCCGGTACTGATGCATTGTCGCTGGACGGCTCAATAACAACGGAATCCAGATGAGGGGACGGTCTGACACATTCTTGGTAGCTCGGTCGCCGCCCAGTATTGCGGCAGACCGAGTTGATCAGCCAGTCGTGTAAATGCAGGGTGCGCTCTCAGTTCAGGGTGCTGCGCATGCCAGACGTAAACGAAAGCCGATATGCCGTGTGGCAGGCGTTTTTCGATCAGCTCGTAACCTTCGTCGATGGCACCAATGGCAAACATGTAAAGAATACGAAAGTGCGGAATGCTGGCCCCCTGGTCTGGCCCCAGGACCACGTTTACCATCTCCGGCGATGGATTGCCGTTGGGCTCGGCGCGGGTGACCAGATCGAGCCAGGCATCCCGTTCGGCTGCAGGCGCGGTAGTTTGCAGCAACTCGGCCGACTTCTCTGCGCGCCCGTTCCAGAAATGAATAATGCTCAACATGCCTCGCGCCGGGATAAAACCCATGGCGCGACCTTGTTCGGCGTACTCGATCGCCGCAGCGTGGTCGCCGCGAAGGTAAGCGGCAATGGCCAGCCACTGCGTGGCGGACGGTGATGTCGGCTCAACGTCACGAGCGGCCAGGAAACGGGTTTCCGCCCTTTCCAGAAAGCCAGTCGCCAAATCCAGCTCCCCGGCCCACAACAAAGCCGCACTGTTGTTGGGTTCAAGCTCGATTGCTCGAAGCAAGTGAAACTGTCCGCGGGTGACATCGGGTGACAACAAGCCAAGCACCGCGTGTGGTTCGCCCAATGACGGTTCAAGCTCAAGTGCCGCCTGTGCATATTCAATGGCTATTTCGCGTGCTGGTTGCGGCAGGGGACTTTGCGAATAGTCGCGATAGACGGCATAGACCATAGCCAAGCCTGCCATCGCTTCGGCGTACTTCGGCTCAAGTTCCAGCGCCTGAAGGTAATGTTTCTCGGCGCGCTCCAGCATTCCTTGCTCACCGTTCAATCGGAGGTCGAAGTTGTGCCTTCCCAACAGAAAAGACTGGTATGCATTGAGATTGTTTGTTGGGCGTCTGGCCAGCCGCGCTTCATCCCTGGCTGTCAACTTCGCATCCAGGGTCGCAGCAATGGCCTTTGAAATCTCGCTTTGCATGGCAAACAGGTTCTCGGCGCTCAGCTGCCGATCAAAGGTGTGCGCCCACAGGCTACTATCGCTGCTAGCTTCGATCAGATTGACGTGGATACGAATCTGGTCGCCTGCCTGCTGCACACTGCCTTCAACAATCGCATCAACCCCCAGTTCGCTGGCAATTGCCGGCATGGTTGCAGAGGTGTCTTCATAGCGCATGACGGATGTTCTGGAAATCACCCGCAAGGTGCCGATTCGTGATAGCTGCGATAACACCTCCTCGTGAATACCGCTGGCGAAGGAAGCTGCGCCTTCACTGTGGTTTCGCAGCGGCAATATGGCCACCGCTGGCCGAGGATCTTTCGCATAAGGCTGAGTCAAACTCGGTGCCGATTGCGTTGGGCGGGGTGGCGCGTCAATGGAGCGTGAACCGCTCCAGATGGTAACGCTCAATGCAGCCACGGCCAGGAAGAGAACAAGCACTCCAATAATGAACCATCTACCTCGATTGGTGCGTCCTGCGGCGCTTGTAAGCTCTCCTTTGGGGGTGAACCGAAAGCCCTCTCCATACAGCGCTTCGATGTACTGGCCTTCCCTTGCGCTATTGAGCGATTTACGCAGCTTGGAAATGCTTTGGTCAACCGTATTGTCCGCTACGATTCGTCCTTTCCAGACATGCTCTATAAGTTCATCTCGAGTGATTACTCGTTGCGGGTTGGCAACCAGGTAACACAACAGCTCGTAGCTCTGGCGAGTCAGTTGAACCGGCCGATTCGAGACCGTCAGTAGCCGCTGCTCAGTATCTAGGATAAAGCCTGAAAAGGCGTATGGCATGCAAAGCGCTCTGCTTTAATCTGTTGATCAGTATGCCGATCAGAACCATCGGATGAAAGCGCTGGTCGGCTTACTGCGTGGCGAATCGTTTGGCCGCTCGCTCCCTTGCTTTCTGGGCTTCGGTTTCCCGGTTTTTTGGCGGGGCCTGGGTGACCAGGTTGCCGAGTAGTTCGGTCGCCACTGCCGTGAAGTCATCGATGGCCTGGTCGAAAGCCTGCTGATTGGCTTTTGATGGGCGAGTGGTGCCACTGAGCTTGCGGGTGAACTGGATTGCAGCGGCACGTATTTCGTCGTGCGTTGCCGGCGGGTCGAAGTTGAACAGCGTCTTGATGTTTCGGCACATGATTCAGATTCCCGGTTTCTATCCTCGAACCATCATACAGCCTCTAATTTCGACAATGACTTTGCCGATGTTGCGCAATGGCTGACGGACCGGACTTTCGGCACTGCGAATGGCTGCACCTGCGCAGATAGGCTGCGGGTGGTCCAACAACTGGAGAGGCTGTGATGCGCTTTTTGACTTGCGGAATGATTTGGTTACTAGTGAGCGCGGGCGGCGTGTCAGCCCAGGAACCGGCGCAGTTGTTGCCATCCAAACCGGTGACCATTGATGCCGAACAGGCCTACGTTGGTGAACGAATATTCCAGGTGGTCAATGCAGGTGAGCCGGCGGGGCTGATCACGGTTCACACTCGGTTCACCGAGTCGGGTCACTACGTGATTCACGACCACTCAGCCAGCGAGTTGTTGGGCGTAGATGAGGAGATCATGATGATTCTCGATGGCCAAACCTTTGCACCGATCCGTGTCCAGGTGCACGGCCGAATGGGTCCGAACTACGTAGATTTCAATTGGTTGTGGTCAGAACAGGCGGCCGATGGTCAAGCCGAGATCTACAACTTTGAAACTGGTGCACTGGCCCATCATGTCATCAATCGAGAGATGCCAGCAGGAGCACTGACTCGAGGCACGGTCCTGTTTCTCGCCAATGCCATGGCCATCAAGGAGGATGCGGTGATCGAACTCAATTGGTTCAATACGCAGAACGGACAAATTAGACCAATTACATTAACCGTGGTCGGCAGCGAACAGGTGACGGTTCCCGCAGGTACCTTCGACACCTACAAGGTGACGCAGCAAGGCGGGCAGCCAGGCAACACGTTATACATCACCAAGGAAATGCCTCGACGCATCGTGCGCTTCGACGTCACCGGTACCGATATGCAGCTGTTGCTGCAGTCGCTGTAGTTAGAGTCCACGATTAGCCATCCGTGGCTAACGCGGACACGGCCTTTCAGAAGCGTGGTTATGAAAGTTCTTCATTTTCAATAAACTGAAAATGGCTGGCACTTCCGTGTGCCACGGCGAGATCGTCCACAGTTTGCATTCTTGGACCACGATCAACGCTTAATCGTTGTTGGCAAAAGGCTATTGCAGATGCAGCTTCATGCCTTGGTGCGAGGCAATGAACCCAAAGTCTTGATAGAACTTAAGCGCCTCTGCTCTGGCTTTGTCAGTCGTCAGCTGCACCAGCCCGCATTTTCGTTCGCGCGCCAAATCGACCGCTGCGGCGAGCAGCCGTTTGCCGATGCCCTTGTTTCGAGCGTTGGGATGGACCCGAACCCCCTCGATTTGCGCCCGCCACGCCCCCTGGTAGGTCAGGTTCGGGATTAGCGTGACTTGCAGGACGCCAACCACCTGGTCATTCGTTGAGGCGACAATCAGGTGGTTGTTGCTGTCTTGCTCGATAGCCGCAAAGGCGGCTCGATAGGCGGTCAGATCAGCGTCTCGCTCGCGTTGTGACCCCAATGGATCATCGGCCAGCATAGCGACGATCTCTGGCAGGTCGGCGTGGGATGCGGTTCGCAACTGAATATTCGATTGGTTTGGTGGCATGGCGGTAGCGTGTCGCAGCGGAAGGCGTATCGTCTCAGGTCATATCTTGCGCTGCAATCAGCAGTAACGGCGATGTGCCGTCCAATGCAATGCTCACAATTCTCTAACGCCTGGCTAACATTCCCCATGCTAAAGTGCCGGCATTGGCTCATAGGAAATGACTTTGAAAAGAAAGGCTCTGTTAACTGCCGGTGCGGCCTTATCCATGGCGACGCTACTGGGCGTGGCTTTCAGCAACAATGCGATTGCCAGTGATGACAGCATTGGTCAGATCAACGGAGTGCCGACGGTCGATTTGATTTTCGTCAGCCCGTTTGAGGAGTCGGTGCCGCACATCGTCTTGACCGCCACCCCCAATCCAGTGATTGTTGCAGGACAATCCAACCTGCATTGGGAGGTCGTCGACAGTATTTCCTGCAGTATGTCGGATGGGCCAGGAACAGCTTGGTCGGCGATTTCGAACCCGCCGCCAATGGGCGATTTTCTGGTTGAGAACGTGTTCTCGACCAAGCGGTTTACCATGACCTGCGACAATGATATTGGCCAGACCACAAGGACGGTTGTACTCGGTGCGGTATCGGATGTGTCTGGATTCCCGGGTTTCGGTGTGTTCCCATTGGGTTGTGACACCAACCCGATCCCGGGTGTTGAGTGGCAGGCGTCGCCGTCGAGTTATGCCGGTTTATTCATGCCGTGGCCAGGTGAGTTCGGTGACTGGCAGAATGTTGCAGTGGACACCGACAAGTGGATATCACTGTATTTCGACACCGGCCCTGACATCACCTCCGGCAAAATGGAAACGGCACCGAACAATTGGCTTGGCGGCGATCGTCCGAAGATATTCTCGTTCTCCGAATGTCCCGGCGATTTTGTATCCATGCCAGCGGCTTGTTTGTTCAGTCCGGCCAGCACATCCGGTTTGCTTTGGTGGGCAAATGAAGACTCGGGTGGGGCCGTTTGTTTCCTGCAGCCAAATACCCGCTACTACATGAACATTATTTACGCAGCTCCCGATAGTCTGCAGCAAACTTTGTGTACCGATGTAATGAATGAGCCACTTTCAAGTTGTGGCTTTCAAGGCATTCCCCGCGGACCTTGGCTGTGATCTGGCTTTAGTTCGCCGTCAGGCACTGCGGGTTCGCCAATGGAGAGCCCGATCGGTCCCGTGCTCAAAAAGTGATACATTAGCCCCACATTTATCAAAGGGGAGTGTTTGCTGGTGAGCACACAAAACTCAGGGGTGACGACCAGCCAAGTGGTCGAGATTGTGATCGGTGTCGGCCTGATCGCGTTGATCGTGCTTTGGTGCGCGCAGATTTTGCAGCCGTTCGTTGGCCTGATCGCGTGGGGCGCGGTCGTGGCAGTCGCCGTTTATCCACTGTTTCTGAAGTTGAAGTCGGCACTGGGCGGCTCGTCGAAATTGGCGGTCACCGCAGTCGTTTTGATCAGCCTGGCTGTCATCGTGGTGCCTGCTGCGCTGTTTGCAGACTCTCTCGCCGGCAGTGTCAAGTCTTTCACCCAGTCGGCCAGCTCAGGTACGTTTCATGTCAGGCCACCGGCCGAAGGCGTCAAGGATTGGCCGCTGGTGGGTGAAAAGGCTTATGCAGTCTGGTCTGAGGCCGCGGTTAATCTGAAGGGGCTTTTGGAAGAGCATAGTGACGGGCTGCATCAGATCGCGGTCAAAGGGCTGAAGCAGGTCGCGCAAACCAGCATTGGCATCCTCGCCTTTATTATCTCCATCTTTATAGCGGCGGCGTTTCTGGCCAGCGCCAACAGCTGCTCGGCTGGCATGAGCCGCTTGTCTCGCCGGCTGGCGGGTGACAACGGCGACGAAATGCTGGCGTTGACTGTCGCCACAGTACGCTCGGTAGCGGTAGGAGTGTTGGGTATCGCCTTTATTCAGGCTGTGGCCGGGGGAGTGGGCATGGTCGCTGTAGGCGTACCCGGTGCTGGCATCTGGACCCTCGCAATTTTAATTGTGGCCATTGCGCAGCTTCCTCCATGGCTGGTGCTTGGGCCGGTCATTGTCTATGTGTTCTCAGTCGAAGAGAGCTCTACCGTGGCCATCGTGTTCATGGTGTGGAGCTTGATCGTGTCGTTTGCCGACATGTTCTTGAAACCACTGTTGCTGGGGCGCGGACTTGATGTGCCGATGCTGGTGATTCTGCTCGGTGCCATCGGTGGCATGATCACTGCCGGCATCATGGGCTTGTTTGTCGGTGCGGTGGTGCTGGCCCTGGGCTATGTCCTGTTCATGCAATGGTTGACCATGCACGACCCGGTCGAAGATTCACCGGCAGTAGCTAGCGAAGACAAATGATTCTGACGCTGGCGATTGGAAGCCTGATGATCATGGGCAACATGATCATTCAGGTTCTGGCAGTGGTGGTGCTGGTGCGCATGTTCGCGCAACGGATCGAGAAGTTCCGGCACGGCCGAGGCTTTGGCTTTGACGTGCGTGTTGTCAGCACCGTCATGCTGGTGTTGTTCGCCGGACATATCCTGCAATTTGCGACGTGGGCGATGTTGTTCGTCTGGCTCGACCAGTTCGAAGACTTCGCGACCGCGTTCTACCACTCGACCGTGAATTTCACTTCTTTAGGCTACGGCGACATTGTGATGTCGCCCCAGTGGCGTCTGCTTGGTGGCCTCGAGGCGGCCAACGGCGTACTGATGTTTGGCCTGTCTGCGGGCACTTTGCTGTCGGTAATGAACCGCTTGTTCAATCGACACGTTGAAGCGGTCAGCGAGCGGCGAGATCGGTCGGCGTGAGTTTGTTGGAGGGGTTTAGGGTGCGACGGAACAGCGGTGTTTTTGCCGTGGCTATTGCTTTCGCCGCAGGCGCTTGTGCGCCGGTCGGGCCGGATTTTGTCAAGCCGGATCTGGACCCACCAGCCGATTGGTCGCAATCGGTGGAACAGGGACTGGATCCTGCTGCACATTCGCTGGATCGCTGGTGGGAGCAGTTCAACGATCCAGTGCTCAACGAACTGGTCGAGCGCGCCCGACGCAACAACAACGCCTTGCAAATTTCCGGGCTTGGCGTGTTGGAGGCACGAGCGCTTCTGGGTATCGCCAGCGGATCGAGCTACCCCCAAACTCAAATCCTGGCAGGCAGTGCGATGTATGTGTCGCCGGCTGAGAATACCGGCGTGAAGTCAGGCTTTGGCCAGTATAGTGTGGGGCTGAGTGCCTCCTGGGAGATCGATTTTTGGGGCAAATACAGACGTGGCATTGAATCTGCAGACGCTGCGTTTATGGCTTCCAAAGCCGGCTACAGCCAGGCTCAGGTGCTGCTAACCGCGGCAGTCGTTAGCGCTTATTCGGTGGCCAGGATTACCGAAGCTCAGCTAGAGATTTCAGAGCAGAACGTGGTTTTGCAAGAGCGTAGCTTTCAGATCGCTAGTGTGCTGTATGAGAACGGCGAAGATTCAGAGTTGGACGTACAACAGGCCAAAACCCTGTTGTTGGCAACTCAAGCCTCCATACCGAGTCTGCGTGCGGCCTTGAAGCAAGCCTATAACGCCCTTTCGGTGCTGGTAGGTGAACCACCGGGCACTATAGATGCGGTAATTGGTGCTGGTCCGATTCCTGAGATTCCCGAGGCCATGGGTATTGGCTTTCCCGCGGACATGTTGCGTCGGCGTCCTGATGTGTTTCAGGCTGAACTGCTGGCCATGGCGCAAAATGCGCAGGTCGGTTTGGCTGAGGCATCTCTGTATCCCAGCTTTAGTTTGCTCGGGTCGATCGGCATGTCGGCAGGCGGCCCCGGTGACAGCGACTTTGGACAGATGTTCGACGCCGATGCCTTGGGCTTTTCGGTCGGCCCACAATTGATCTGGCCGTTTTTCAACTACGGCCGCATCAAGAACAACGTACGAGTGCAAGACGCCCGCTTGCAACAAGCGCTGGTGGCCTATCGCGAGACCGTGCTTCAGGCCGCGCGCGAGGCAGAGGATGCGATGGCAGGCTACATCGGCGCGCGACAACAGGCCGAAATATTGGCCAAGGCGGTGGAGTCGGCGAAACGTTCGAACCAGTTATCTACCTTGCGTTATCGCGAGGGGTTTTCAGACTACCAGCGCGTACTGGATTCGCAGCAGGCTCTTTTTTCACAGCAACAACGCTACATTGCCGCCCGTGGTGAGGCCGTGCTCAATTTGATTGGTCTATTCCAGGCGCTGGGTGGTGGATGGGAAGCAGACACCGTCCCCAGAGTACGGCAGGAAACGCTTGAAGCAATGCAGCAAAGAACCGATTGGGGGCAACTGATCAATGTGATCGAGCCGGTCGACAGCGACCGAACCTACCCCCGACCCGATTGGTAGTGACATGATGACGAATGGAAAGCGAAATGACTGACAGCAAAGATGTGGCTGCCGACAACGAGACTGAAGATACGAAGAACGCAGATCCCGTTCGGCGCGTAACACTGATTCTGCTGGCAGTAATCGTGTTGCTGGTGATCTGGTACCTGCGTGCAGACCGCGTGACCCCCTACACCTCGCAGGCCCGTGTACACGCACTGGTGGTGCCGATTGCGCCGGAAGTGTCGGGCACGGTGACGTCGGTAGCGGTCAGCAACAACCAACGCGTAGAAGCGGGCCAGGTGTTGTTTCAGATCGATGTCGAAAACTACCAGATGGCGGTAGACAACGCTGAGGCGACATTGGAGTTGGCACGCCAGAACCAGGGTGTCTCCAACGCCAATGTTGAAGCGGCGCGGGCACAGTTGGCGACCGCCGAGGCGAACCAAAAAAAGGCAGAGCAGGATGCCGTTCGTATGCGCAACATTCGCGACGAAGATCCTGGTGCCATATCGCAACGTCGAATCGACTCAGCAGAGTCCAATCTGGCGGCATCGGTTGGCCGTGTGGAAGGGGCCCGGGCCAACCTCGAAAAAGCCATTCAGGCACTGGGTGCTGAGGGCGATGACAACTCGTCGATTCAACAAGCGCTGGTGGCCGTCGACCAGGCCAAGCTGAACCTGCAACGGGCGACGGTTCGAGCGCCGACCGACGGCGTGGTCACCGATGTGCGCCTGGACAAAGGAAATTTCGCGGCTGCCGGCCATCCTCAACTGACGTTCATCTCAACCCGCGACGTGTGGATTCAGGCCGACTACACTGAAAACAACCTCGGCAACATCGATGTCGGCGATGAAGTTGCGGTCGTTTTCGATGTGCTGCCGGGCAAGGTCATCAAGGGTCGCGTACGTGAGGTCGGTTTCGGTGTGTCCGTAGATTCGGCCCCATTGGGCAGTCTGCCCACCATCAACAACGATAAAAATTGGCTGCGTGACGCGCAGCGTTATCCGGTGCTGGTCGAGTTTGACATCACCGACGCCAATGATCGGCGTCACTTGAAAGTCGGTTCGCAGGTCTCGGTGATCGTCTTTACCGGTGAACACTGGTTGTTCAATGCACTGGCTCGATTCCATATCTGGCTGGTATCGAAGTTGACGTATGCCTATTGATTCGACAGCGCGCTATCGGTTCGATGCGCGAATCGACAATGATCGCCAATAGCATCGAGAGCCTGGCCTGATGCACGCTCTGGCCAGCCGACGCATTCTGCGACTGGCGCTGGGCACCTCACTGTGCCTGGCATTTTCTCAAGCGGTCGCCTGGCAACTGTCCTTTATCGCGCCGATCATCACCTTGATGATCCTGTCGACGCCGATGCCGGTATTTGGCTTGAAAAAGGGACTGGCCTTCATGCTCGCCATGCTGTTGCCGGTGATCATTGCGATGGGCATGTTGCCGTTTTTGATGCACGCCCGCTGGGCCGGCATTTTGATGTTGGCGCTGGCGCTGTTTTACAGTTTTCACTTCACCGCCAAAGGTGGACCGGCGGTACTGGGTACCTTCATCACCATTGGCTTGACCCTAGTGGTGACCATAGGCTCGGTGTCGCCGGCATTGATGACAACACTGGTTGAGAGCCTGGCGTTGGGTCTGATGTTCGGCTTGTGTTTTGTCTGGATCGCGCATGCGCTGTTGCCGGATCGCCAAAGCAAGATGGCCGCAGCACAACCGCCTCGGCCAAAGCCGACTGCAGTCGACCCGCAAACGGCCTTGCGTGGTGCGCTTAAAGCCTTGTTGGTGGTGTTGCCTTTAGCCCTGGTTTTTTTGTTCATCAGCGGCAGCACGTCCTACACCGCGGTGATGATCAAAGTCTCTTCGATGGGTCAGCAAGCCACCACCGAGGACAGTCGCAAGATGGGGCGATCACTGTTGTTCTCGACTTTTTGGGGCGGTGTCGGGGCGATCGCGATCTGGTATCTGCTTAGCATCTGGCCATCCTTGTTGCTTTACTGTCTGGCAGTGGCCTTGATCGGCTTGATCTTTGGTCGCCGAATTTTCGTCGGTAAATCACTGGCTGCGGATGCTGGCAACTGGTCTTACGCTTATCTGACCATGATTGTCATTATTGCGCCGTCAGTGCTGGATGGCTTTGGTAGCGATGGTGCCACCTCTGCGTTCTGGTTCCGTATCGGCTTGTTTGTTGCCATCGCCGTGTATGGCAGCGTCGCTGTTGCCGTATTTGATGCTTTCTGGCCGGAACGGAAGAAGGAAGGCACTGCACCGCCGGCGGACCACTCCGCAGCAACGAACACCGCATAGGCGGCGCCAACACGGTTCAGGCGTATCAGCGCTCGTTCGCTATTTGTCCGCGCACGCCTTTAGCGCTGCTTCATAGGCTTCATTCAAACGACCGGCATTGTCAGCCATGCCAGCGGCTTCCAGCTTCATTTGATTAATCTCGCCAAGGCCGATGCTGCCGTCGGCGGTCATTTGCTCTACGGCGCAATTGGCAGCGGTGCGCGACATGCCCTGGTTGAAGGCCATGATCTTGGTCGCCGCAGCGTCGAAAAAGCGATTGCCGGTCATCTCTGCGTCCGCAGCTGACGCCGGCTGTTCACCAGAGCAAGCGACGACGATGACAGAGGCCAGGACAATGGATCGAAGAGCCATAAGCGGCATCCCTTTGATGTTGACAGTGAGGGCGCTGAGGTTACTGCAAGGTGCCCGATACGCGCAAATCCAATATCACCAGGTATCTGATGTAACGCTTTGAAACACCTTGTCTGTTTTTGATAGGTGTTTGGGGCGTAGAATGGCATCACCGAGGTGCAATCTTAAGGAACTGCTTTGCCCAAAGCGCTCGCCAGTTGGCCGGTGCGGTATATCGACCGCCGGCTTGGCTTGCCCAGCAGCCAGGTTCACAGCCTTTGTTTCGATCATGAGGGTTTGATGTGGGCCGCCGGGCCCGCTGGGCTCGTTTCATATGATGGAAGTCGCGTCAGGTCCTATACCGTTGATGATGGCCTGTCACGACTTGGGCTAAGAGCGGTCGCGCCTGTTGGTCGCGATACCCTTTGGATCGGTAGCGACAACGGTGTGGATTGCCTTCGAAACGGTCGTATTCGTCCGCTGGTCGACGAATGGCCGTTTGGCATGGTGGACGACATCGTGGTCGGTCCGGATGGCAATGTGTGTCTGTCGACCGCGGCGGGGCTGGTTCACTGGAGCGAAAAGACTGGTCTGATCAAGCCGCAGGCACCTGAGTCTGGCGCTGAGGTGATTCGTGCCTTGGCGGTTGACGATGAGGGAACGGTGTGGGCGGCTACCGGCGCAGGCCTGGTCGCGTTCTACCCAAGGCTTAGTCAACAACCAATGATCGTTGTTGCCGATGACCCGGGCATCGTTTGTCTTTGCGCCCTGCCAGACAGCGGGGTCATGTATTTCAATCGTGCCGGTGTCTCTTTACTCGGCCGCAATGGCAAAGTCACTCGCATTTCAACCACCGTCGATCAACATGTTGTGCGCAGCATGCGCCTTCGAGACGACATCATTTGGCTTGGCACCGACGATGGGCTTATTCGCGGCAGGCTAAAGGACAACCGTTGCGAGGGTTTGCTGGTCAGTCAAATTTCTTCGCCTATCAATGCAATCACCTTTGATTCCTTTGGCAACCTGTGGGCGGCTACCGAGCGCTTGGGGGTGGCCAAGGTCAGCCTGCTGAATCGGTTGATACAACGTGTTCCGATTCCAGATGTTGGTGCCATCCTGTGTGTGAAGAGGATCGCGGATGGCTTGTTTGTCGGTGGAGACGGCTTCTCGAGCAGAATTGAGGACAAGTCTGAACAAACGGTTAGAGAGGAGGCACTGGCTACCGACAAAGTTTGGGACATGATTGCAGTACCTGGGGGCGAAGCGGTGGCGACCGACCTGGGGCTCAAGGTATCGAAAGACGGTACACCGTTTCGTCGCTTTGAGTCGGAGCTTCGCGTTCTAAAACACCCCTGTCGTTGCCTTGCCATGGCCGACGGCTTGTTGTGGTGCGGATCGATATTTGGCCTGGCGTCGGTCGATCTCGACAGTGGCGAGGCCAAAGAAGTTTGCCCGCCCGGTTCGGCGCATATGGGCTATGTCTATACCCTGGCCATCGATGCCGAAGATTGTATATGGGTCGGCACCTTGGGCAACGGTGTTTGGCTGTTGCGAGCGGGCCGGCTGCGGCGAGTGATTTGCGAGACACCTCTGGAACAGGCGAATGTGTTCGCTATTGCCCACACCGACGGTGGTCGAACTGCCATGCTGTCAGGGCGTTTTCTCTTGATCTTCAAAGACTATGCTCACGTCCATACCTTCGAAATTGGTTCTGACCCCGTGTTGGGGTGGGCGCTGACCTGGGAAGGCCAGGATCGCCTGTGGGTTGGTAGTTCTGATGGTCTGTTGCTGGTCAATGCGGAAAACGGAGAAATCGTCCGTCATGTAAACGCCCTTCTGGGTAAAGAGAATTGGGAGTTTACGACCAGTCGGAGCCTGCTCCTCCACAAGCAAACATTGTGGTGTGGGCTCAACTCGGGTTTGGTTACGGTTGATGGTGAACGGATTCGAGACCTCAGAGCCTCGCCGAGGGTGAGGTTGTCGAAACTGGAATGGCAGTCAGCCAAAGTGATGAGCGATGGTGGGCGCATCCGCGTCAAGCACGGACAGTGGTTTGTTACCGTCTCAGTATATTGCGCCTGGTACATCGACGAAGAGAATCTGCGTTTTCGCTACCGCTTGGTGGGTTTCAATCGACAGTGGTTGCCGATGACCGAATTAGCATACGTGCAGTTCAACAGTTTGCCGCCAGGCGAGTACCAATTGGAAGCTCAGGCCTATTCACCATTGGTGGGCTGGGGCCCAGTGGCGGTCGTTGCCGATTTCGAGGTGACAGCGCCGGTTTGGCCAACACGCTGGCTGTCGGGGCCAATCTGGCTATTGCGAAACGCACTGCGAATGGCTTCAGCCAAGTCTCGCAATATCGAGTTGCAAGCAGAGAACCAAATGTTGGAAGAGGTTGTGGTCGCGCGAACAGTAGATCTTAAACGCGCCAATGACCGCCTCGGAAAACTAAATTCAGAGCTGGAACAACGCTCGTTGACCGACCCTCTCACCACCGTCGCAAACCGACGATATTTCGATCAACTGCTGGATGACGAGTGGCATCGCCTGGCGGTTCGAAATCGCCCCATGGCCGTGGTGCTTTTGGACATAGACCATTTCAAGGCATTCAATGATCACTATGGACACCTGGCCGGCGACCGTTGTCTGGTTGATGTCGCCAATTGCCTGCGGGAGCTGTTACGACGCAACAAGGAGTTGGTGGCCAGGTATGGCGGTGAGGAGTTCGCTGTCGTTTTGTCCGAATGTGATCTGGATGAGGCCAAGGCGACCGCCGAGCGGTTACGTGAGGGCATTGTCAACCTGGGCATTATTCATGAAAAAACTGAGCTTGGCTGTGTTTCAGCGAGCTTCGGGGTCGCGGTGATGCGACCGGACGGCGATCAGCCTACGGTGCAACTGGTTCAGGCTGCGGACGAGGCGCTGTATTGTGCCAAGGAAAATGGTCGTAATCAGGTCTGCGTGTGGCCGAAGCACTGTTCAAAAAGTATTGCGAATCGTTAAACGCTGACCAGGTAGCCAATGAGAATGGCACCGATGGCGACCGGAACCACAAAGCGCAGCCATGGCAACAGTACACTGGCCCGTGACCCAAGCTCTTCACCGGCCTGCAATCTGGGGACACCCCAACCAAAGGCAATCACAGCCATCAGGCAGCCGAACATCAGCATGCCCGAACCAAAGATCAAATCCAGTGTTCCAATGAGTTCAGGGTTGACTGCGGGGGGGATGGCTGCGATCGCCAGCGCGCCACAACTGACACCGATGGCGTGGTTCTTCAGCTTTGGTACGTGTGCCTTCAATTCGTGCTGAACCACCTCCATGGCAGCGAGGCTGGACAGAAAGGCTACGGCGCCGAGGGCTAAAAGGAACAACAAGCCCAAAACCGGGCCTGACGCCATCTCGGCAAATAATTGCGGCAGGGTGTTGAACAAAAGGCCAGGACCTGCCGCCATATTCAGTCCCAGAGCCAGCACCGCCGGCACGATGAACAGGCTGGCCATGATAGCCGCACCGACGTCACCGAAGGCAGTCCAGCCCGCGGTTTTGGCCAGTGATTGGTCCTTGTTCAAATAACTGCCATACATGACGTACAGTGTGCCGCCGAGACCCAGGGAAAAGCAGGCCTGGCCCATTGCGGCAAAAACTTCAGTGGCACCGATAGCGGAAAAATCCGGCTTCAGGAATTCGGCCATCGCCTCGGTCGCCCCGTCCAGAGTCCAGGCGCGAACGGCAAGCGCCACCATTGCCAACAGGAAGAACGGAACAATGACGCGACTGACCGCCTCAATGCCGCGCTTTAGTCCGCGACTCAACACCCAGTAGGTGCAGACTACAATCAAACCGGTCGCGGCAATCGTTGGCCAGTTCGACTGGGCTTTCCAATTGAATGTGACAGCGACTGATGTGGTCAGAATTTGACCAATGACGACCACGTAGTAGGAGTCCGCCATGAACACGGCAAACACCAGCACCCAGCCGATCACCGCGCCGAATCGGTGCCCCAGTGTTCGCTGGTAGGCATTGACCGGACCTGATCGCAGGCCTCGGCCCAAACCCCATTCAGCCATGATGGCGGGCATGGCGAGGAACACCAAAAAAACCAGGTAGATCAGAAGGAAAGCGCTACCCCCGTAGCTGCCCATCATGTACGGGAAGCGCCACACATTGCCGAGGCCGACGGCGACGCCGACCATGGTCAGGATTGCGCCCGCGGACGAGCTAAACCGTTCGCTGGGCATCAGTCGTGCTTAAAGCAATCAGGCCGTCTGATCACATCGTTCGTGTGTCTGGCTTGCCGCGCGCGTCGCCACTGTAGCAAGTCCCACCCATGGATGTTTCGTAGTCATGTTTCTTGCGGGCGTTGTTGCAATCGGCACGACTGTCGAACTGCATGCCACAGAACCAATGGCCGGGAACGGCACACTGTCCAACATAGATTCGATTGTATTTGCCCCGGTTGCCGCCGGTGCTGGCGCAGGCGCTGACGACCAGACAGGCCAATAGAGCGATTACGGTCATTCGAATCATGCGGACTCTCCAGGTGATTGAGCGTGCATTGAGGTTAGCTTGTAGCGGCATGAGAGTCCACCGAAGTTGAACTCGGAATGCGGTTCGTAGTTTGCAAAAAATGCTCAATCAATGCGGCGCCAACAATTCCGGTCCGGAGCCGATAACTGATATACTGCGCGGTTCCCTTTGATGAACACTTTGGAAACGGGTCATGAGCGCATTTCGCACCGAAAAAGACAGCATGGGTGAGCTTCAAGTGCCAGCCGAGGCACTGTACAAGGCACAGACGCAACGGGCGGTAAACAACTTTCCGATTAGCGGGCTGACCATGCCTCGTCAGTTCATTCGCGCATTGGGTCTGATCAAGTCGGCGGCAGCCAAGGTCAACCAGGACCTCGGCTATCTGGATGCCGAGCGATCAGCGGCCATCCAATCGGTAGCGGCTGAGGTCGCGGCGGGCGATCATGACAGCCATTTCCCTATTGATGTATTTCAGACTGGCTCCGGTACATCGTCGAACATGAACAGCAATGAGGTGATTTCGACGCTGGCCAGTCGCATGGTGGCTGACGGCGTGCATCCGAATGATCACGTCAACATGGGCCAAAGCAGCAACGATGTGGTGCCAACGGCAATTCAGCTTGCCTCTAGTCTGGCTGTTCAAGAACAACTGCTGCCTGCACTTGACCACATGGTCGAGGTCATTGATCGGCGTGCCGAGGAGTTGGCTGATGTGGCCAAGACTGGCCGCACCCATCTGATGGATGCCATGCCGGTGACGTTTGGTCAGGAACTGAAGTGCTGGAGTAGCCAGCTCTCGAGTGGCCGACAGCGTTTGCGCGATAGCCTCAAGCGCATGACCGCCCTGCCGCAAGGAGGAACGGCTGTAGGTACGGGAATCAACGCGCATCCCGAGTTTGGACCTCGGATCGCCAGGCAGTTGACCGAACTGACTGGGTTTGGCTTCACGTCAGCTGACAACCTGTTCGAAGGCATTAGCTCGCAGGATGTCTCGGTTGAAATGTCAGGTCAGCTGCGAACCATTGCCTGCACCGTAATGAAGATTGCCAATGACCTTCGCTGGATGAATAGCGGGCCGCTGGCGGGCCTGAGTGAGATCGCCTTGCCGTCGCTGCAGCCAGGTAGTTCGATCATGCCGGGTAAGGTCAACCCGGTCATCCCGGAAGCGGCTGCCATGGTTTGTGCACAGGTGATCGGCAACGATGCCACGGTAACTGTGGCCGGTCAGTCCGGTAACTTCCAGCTCAATGTAATGTTGCCGGTAATCGCGCATAACCTGTTGCAAAGTATTGAAATTCTGGCCAACGCTGGACGTTGCCTTGCCGATTCGGCGATTGCCGGTTTTACTGTCAACCACGACAGCATTGCCAAGGCTCTGGAGCGCAACCCTATTTTGGTCACTGCACTCAACCCCGTAATCGGCTATGAAAAAGGCGCGGCCACGGCGAAAAAAGCCTATGCAGAAGGGCGACCCATCAAGGAAGTGGCGCTGCAGGAAACAGGGCTGTCAGCAGATGAGCTGGATCGATTGCTGGACCCCACGCCAATGACCCGAGGCGGCATTATTGAATAGCCGCATGTCAACTGACATCACGCGGATGTGTGGACGGGCGTGTTGTGCTGCGTTATAACCGCTTGTCACATTCGGAATTCGCAACTGTGCGAATGCCTTCGTATAATGCATCGTTCGACCAAATACGAAATGGGTCGTAAGCCGAGTCCGGTCGATACCCAGAGCAAAACACCATGAACATGACTAAATCAATTCAAATATTAGCGGCTGCTGTGACCGCGCTGTTCCTGTCCGCGTCGGTGCTGGCACAAGAAGGCACCGTTCAAATTGACGTTTCAGCTGAAGACTTGTTGAGTGGCAAGGCCGATGAGGTATTGCAACAAGCCGGTGCACAAGCCTCTATTGAAGGTCGCCCGGTTAGCGTTACCGCGCCATCATACTGGCGCGAAATGGTCGAAGAGCAGCTGAACCAAGGTGCTGGCGATGATGCCCTGACGATAAACTATCGCGAGACCTTTATTGAAAGCGTCATCGTCCGCTTGGGTGCGCTTGGCCAAAGCGAAAGCGCGCAGGCTCAGGCTGAAGCCGCAGCCGAGGAAGAAGTGATCCAGGCGGCGCCGCCGCCAGTTGTCGATATTCAGCCGGAACGGCCTCAGGTAGCTTTTGAGCGGCCGACTGCAACGCTGGAGCCAGAGGCAGCTTCCGCCGTCGATGACGTGCAGCAGACCACTGAGCAGGCCGTTAACGGTGCCAACAGTGCACTGCGTCCGTCGCTTGAATTGGCATTGAGTGAAACAGCGATCGCTCAGCCACCGGCTTCAAACGGCAGCGAGAGCGTGGCTGAAGAGGCCGTGGAAGCGATTGAAGAAGAAGTAGTAGATGAGCCACCCGTCGCCGTTGAAGAGGTGGCCGTTGAGGAACCTGCGGTTGAGGAACCTGCGGTTGTCGAGCAGGACACTGAAGTTGTAGCTTCGCAGCCCGCCGACACCGTCAGTGACGAGATTGAAGACGATACTGGATTCACCACTGATCAGGCCCGCGACAGCCTGGAGCGTCGACTCAACAGCGGTCGAACCATAAACAACAGCCTGCGCCCCGATCAGCTGCGCCCTGGTGATCAGCTATTTAGAACCGGTGGTGTAATCGCCGTGGTTCGTCGATCTCAGCTGCGCAATAGCGCCTACTGGTTGGATGGCGAGGTTGACTTGGAGCGAGACGAGATTCGTTTCCTGCAGCCTGGCAAGTACGAAGTGCGACGCCTGCTGGACGATGAGGAAGATACAGAGGTTGCGGTCGTCACTGAGGAGGCGCCGGAAGAGCTGGTAGAAACGGCTCAATTCACCGACAACCTGGAAGAGCGTACTCGCATGGAGCAGCTATACAACGGGGGCAACCCGATTGAGCAATCCGTTTCAACCAACCGTCTGCTGAAGGATGACATGCTGTATGTCGGCGACTCGCTTATCGTTGTCGTTCGCCGCACCCGGGTTCGTCTTGAGCGGTATTGGTTGGAAGGAGAGATTGACCTGTCCATGGAGGAGCTGAGCAAGCAGGGTAACCGCAAATACCGTGTGAGCCGCGACGTCCGGTAACCGTACAAAACAAACTGTTGGTGGCCTAGGGAAGCTCTGATTAATTCGAATATGGCTCTGGCCTACAGAGCAGTTCGCAATCAAGGCTTGGCTCCGAAAGCATGCTCACTGCCTGGTGAGGAGGCATAACGAAGAGTGCGGGCTGCTCTTAAGGCCCCGTAGGGCGTGGCCTGAAGCGCACATCTGCGTTGTTCCATTCCTTGCCAAGGGTGAGCCGGATTCCGAGCGAGTGCCCCAAGGCACTCGATCCCGGCGAACGACCCACCAGGGATGGTGGGGCTGGGGGGTGCTACGAAGCATCTTCGTTTCGCCATGGATGGCAACCAACTTCTTTACGACGAGGTCGCCATCGAGGGATTTGGAGCTGCCATCCGTGGCGCATCGTTTGAGCCTCAATGTAACCCCGGCCCAGCCGTCCCTGGCTGGTCGTTCACCACCAGCAGCGTGCCCTAATGGCACCCTGCATCGACGGTGGCTCACCCCAGCAGCTGCACGCTTGAGGTCACGCAGAGCCACACTCGCATTAATCAGAGCTTCCCTAGACCTCGGCTAGGTCACCCTTGTCTTCCAGCCATGCTTTGCGGTCAGCCGATCGCTTTTTCGCCAGCAGCATATCCATCAATGCCATGGTGGCATCACGATCATCGATACGTAACGCTGCCAATCTGCGGGTGTCAGGGTCGATGGTGCTTTCCTTCAGCTGCTTTGGATTCATCTCACCCAGGCCCTTGAATCGTGTCACGGCCACTTTGCCTTTCAGGTTCTCGCGCTCGACACGTTCCAGCAGCATGTCCCGCTCGCTGGCGTCGAGGCAATAGTGGACCTTCTTGCCAATATCGACGCGAAAAAGCGGCGGCATGGCGACAAACACATGACCGGCTTCTACCAACGCCGGGAAGTGGCGCAGGAATAGCGCGCACAGCAGGGTGGCAATATGCAGCCCATCAGAATCAGCGTCAGCCAGGATGATGATTTTGCCGTAACGAAGGCCTTCGATATCGGCCCGACCAGGATCGACGCCAATGGCGACGGCCAGGTCGTGTACTTCCTGTGAACCCAGGACCGCGCCGGACTCAACTTCCCAGGTATTGAGAATCTTTCCGCGCAGCGGCAGGATCGCCTGGAACTCGCGGCTACGAGCTTGTTTGGCTGAGCCGCCTGCCGAATCGCCTTCGACCAGGAAGATCTCTGTCCTTGCCGGGTCTTGCGAGGCGCAATCGGCCAGTTTGCCGGGTAGTGCTGGGCCACTGGTGACCTTCTTGCGCACCACCTTCTTGGCTTTTTTGATTCGTGACTGCGCGCGCTCGATCGCCAGTTGCGCAATCGCCTCGCCTTCAGCGTAGTGTTTGTTCAGCCACAGTGTGAACGCATCTTTAATGGCGCTGGACACCATGGCAGCACAACTTCGTGTCGACAGCCGTTCCTTGGTCTGGCCACTAAACTGTGGGTCCTGCACCTTGACCGAAAGAATGAAGCATATTCGGTCCCAGACATCTTCTGGCGCCAGTTTGACGCCGCGCGGCAGCAAGTTGCGGATATCGCAAAACTCGCGAAGCGCATCGGTCAGGCCGGTGCGCAAGCCATTAACATGCGTACCGCCTTGTGTGGTCGGGATCAGGTTGACGTAGCTTTCCTGGGTTAGTTCGCCCTCAGGTACCCAGGCCAGTGCCCATGTCGATTCGCCTGGCACATCGCCATCAAGCTTACGGCTACCGGTGAATGGTTCGGCAGGGAGCTGCTCCGCGCCGTCTATGGCTTCAGTCAGATAGCTGGATAGGCCGTCCTGGTAACACCACTCAAAGACGTCTTCACTGGCTTCTACTTCAAGCTTGACGTGGAGGCCGGGGCACAGCACCGCCTTGGCTCGCAGATTGTGCTTGAGCCGGGGGATGGAAAAGCGTGGCGAGTCAAAATATTGAGCGTCTGGCCAAAAATGAATGCGAG
>BQJN01000008.1 GCA_021604725.1 Lysobacteraceae bacterium
TTTCGCAACAACGCTGGCGTCTCCATTGGGGCGCTACCGCAACTCACCGCCTGCTCGGCGCATGCCAATACCGACTTTGGTGCCAAGCCTTTGGGGCCTGTTCGCAAGGCCCGGTTCATGCAGAGTCGCAGCAAATAGCCCAGCATCTGGGGTGCCGCCAGCTCGTTTGGCGACCAACCACCGTCAATGCACTGCTCCAAGCGCTCCAGCAATTGCATGGTGCCAACTTCAGTCATCGCAGCTGAGCGCCTTTTCAGGCCGGACTGATTCCAGTTTATCGGCTGGCCCAAAGACAAGTTCAAGCCTGGCCAATTCGCCAAAAACAGGATGCACGTCGGCTTCACGACCCTGGGACAACAAAGTCTGTGCCTGATTCAGCCACGCAGCGCCATCGACGTCGGGTATTGGCCAGACCAGCTCAATGACGTTGCTGCCGACTCTCAGCGCATCCTCGCCAACGTGTACTCTGTGGCGCTGCCAGTTGGTCTTCAGTTCCAGTTTCGCCAACTCAGTGCCATTGAGTATCAGCTTGACCGAAGCTGGCCCCTCAGCAAGCCGCGCCGTCAGTATCAGGCTCAGTGGCGCGGGCATGGGCAACTGGAATGCAAACCGACACCTCGGCCAGGCAAAGCGCTGCCAGGCTCGTCGCGGTGCGGCCGAATCCACCATCAACTCCGGGAAGAAGCGGTTCAGCGGCGATGCCTGATGCCGCGGAAGTAGTAAATCCAGGCATTGGTCGCTGATGGTCGATTCACCGGGCAAATCGTAGTCAATGCCGCAGCGCTGCAAAACATTGACAATGGCATTGACCAGGTCGATGTCGGCGTAGTCGTAGTGCCAACCGTGTTGAGGATTGAGCGGACATTCAGATGCCTGATTTGCCAGCTCAGCAGCATGCATGGTCGGTCCAAGGTCGCTGCTACGCATTGCCAACACCTGCTGCATTGAGCTTGCAATCCCCGGCCAGGTTTCGATTGCCCGGTTGCACCAATACTCGAGCAGCTCGTCCATCGCTGTCACCGATGCCATTCGATGTGCTGTATGCATGGCGGCACCAAACATCGCAGTCGCTGAGGCCTGCGGCGAAATGTCAGCTGCGGGTACTCGCGAATGCACCGTTCGCCAGCCCTCGTTGGCGTCCAGTTGTCCAGACAAACTCAGTATCTGTGCGCTAACACTAGCCATGGCCAGCTCAATGCCCTCGACACTCAAGTGACAGTAGTCGAGGAAAAGGCGGCGATCGGGCATCTCACCGTGCAAGTAGTCGCTGAAAACTTGCGGCAAATCGGCCAACATGAATTCGTGCCGGGTAGCGAAACTGCGCAGCAAGGCCTGGACCATTGATCCGGCTTGTGGGCTGCCAAGCATGGCTTGAGTCGAGTACAGCACATTGTCGACTTCTGCTCGAGCCGCCTGTATTGCCCCAGCATGATCGGCCAATTGCAGGCGGGCAAGGCTCATCAAGCGGTAGGCCGTAGAGCCCGACCAGGCATCCAGTTGCAGCATCTCCATGGCATGGTCCAAAGCTACCTTTGGCTGCCCTTGATCCAGCGCATCCCGAGCCAGGTCGTGGTGGTGATACCAACGTGCGATCCCATCTGCCGGCAACCAGGGAGCAGGTTGACGGTTCTGCCAATCACCAAGATTGACCTCTGGTACAACCACCACCATGGGTAAATTGTTCGAATTGGCCAGTTCGGCAATGGCCTCAAGAGCAGTGGATGCAAGCGATAGCATACGGCGCGCCGACCACTCCGCCACCTGATCCAGCCCACCTTGCTTGAGTGCCTCGGCATAGTCCGTGCGACCCTGCTCATTTGGATAATAGGGTGAGCACTCGGCTGTCTCCAGAAGGTTCCAGTTATTGCCGGCATACAACACCAGCAAGTCGGGTGACAGTTGCAAGGCGGCCTCCACTGTGGCCACCAGATTGCTCAGCGTTTCATTGGTTCGCGCAAAATCCAGTACTTCGCAGCTTTGTTCGCCAGTGATCGAGCATAGTTGAGCCTGCAACACCTTCGACGGCGTCAAGTGTGGTGCATACAAATACCCTGCCGCCGCCGACTCGCCGAACAAACAAATTCGTCTTAACCCGGCCGGCTTTTCGGCAGGAATGGATAGCCTCTGGGCATAGTGATCAGAGTATGGACCAGGCTCCGGTCGAATGAACTGCAGATCACCACCCAGCCTTATGGGCCGCCAAATCTGTATAGCTCGCGGTCGCTTGTTAGTGTGTATCGAAACACGATCTTCTTCCGGCTCAGTTGAGCCTTCGCTGTCCTTCAAGCGCTTCAGCTCAGCCTTGCCTTGCACCGGATCGATCGCTAACAGGGCAGCCAGTTCATCAGCCCAGGCACGCTTGGGATCGGCCTGTTTACTCATTAGCTGAAGGCATAGAGGTTTTGACTGGCCGGCCTGTCATCAATCCAGCGCGTACCCACGCGGCCATGCGCCAGCAGCTCAGCCCATTCGGCCGGAATTGCTTCAGAATCGATCAGGCAGTCGTCGAGAACCAATGTGTCCAGACCCGCCAGAACAAAGCACCTCAGGGCATCCTCAGGCGAGCAGACTATGGGTTCTCCACGCACGTTGAACGAGGTATTGAGCAGGACTGGACACCCGGTCAGTTGTTCGAAAGCCTGCAGCAACTGGGCAAATCGAGGCTGGTTCTCGGCGGTTACCGTCTGTGGCCTGGCACTGCCATCGACATGAGTCACCGCCGGCAACTTGTCCGGTTCAATGACTGAGCAGGTTTCCAGCATAAAGGGGGATGCGCAAGACAACTCGAACCAGTCAGATGCTTTGCCAGCCAGCACACTGGGGGCGAACGGTCGAAACGACTCCCGATTCTTTATTTGTTTGTTCAGGCGGTCTCGAAGCTCAGCGTTTCGAGGATCAGCCAGGATACTCCTGGAACCCAATGCTCGTGGACCAAATTCCATCGCACCAGCAAACCAGCCCACCAGCTTGCCAGCGGCCAGGCGTTCAGCAATGGCCTTCATCAAACCCTTCTCATCCTGGACCATGCTGGTCCATTCGAGTGGCGTTTCTGCCAACATGGCCCGAATATCAGGACCGGCCCAACTCGGCCCCCAGGCAGCATGGCTCAACTTCGATGGCCGCCTTTCGCCCAGTTCAATGGCCGCCAGGGCAGCGGCGCCCATGGCAGCGCCGTCATCGCCCGGGGCAGGTGGAACAAACACCTCACGGTAGGGCCCTTCTCGGTGCAACCGCCCATTGGCAACGCAATTTAACGCCACGCCACCGGCGAAACACAGTCGGTCACTGCCAGTGCGCTGGTGCAGCCATCGACTCTTTGCCAACATCTGCTCCTCCAATAGCTGCTGGACACTGCTGGCCAGATCGGCATGGTGTTCGGTCGGTGGCTGATCAGGATGCCTGGGTGGAACGCCCAGCAGGTCCTGCATGGCTGGTGCGTACATCCGCGCGCCGCGCGAAAAATCGAAATACTCCTGATTGAGTTCAAGAAGCGGACCGTCATTGTTGTCCACCAGCTGACGTAGCTTTGGCTTATAGCGGGGTTTGCCATAGGCCGCCAGGCCCATGAGCTTGTATTCGCCACTGTTGACTCGAAAGCCAAGATAGGACGTCAGCGCCGAGTACAGCAGCCCCAGCGAGTGCGGGTAGTCCACTTGTTCAAATATTGTCAGCTCATCGCCGCTGGCCTGACCGTAGGCGATGCTGGCCCACTCACCGACCGCATCGGCGGTCAACAATGCCGAATCTTCAAAACCGGAATACAGATAGGCGCTGGCGGCATGCGACAACACATGGTCGAAGCACTTGATGGTGCCATCAAACCCAAACCCGGTGCGTATGGCATGCAGGGGCTGTTTAGGGTCGAGAGCACCCGGAGTTTCAATGTTGACATGACCGGCCCAAAGCTGTCGGCTCAGTTTTTTCACCGGTTGTTCATAATAGGCAACGCAGTCGACATCGCTGATGTCGATGCCCCCTGCTCTTAAACAGTAGCGAAACGCATCGACTGGCAGGCGACGGTCATGTTTGCGCCTTGAGAACCGTTCCTGCGCCGCTGCAGCCTTTAGCTGCCCATCTTGCAGCAGGCAGCAGGCCGAGTCGTGAAAAAAGGCTGAAACACCAAGCACATTCATGGCGACGGTTCGCCTCTGACGGCTTTTAACAGTGTTGCATGATCGACCGCTCGCGCAAGCAGGCTTTGGTGGCTATCGAGCAGCCTCCGATGGGTTGTTCGTGCCAGGCCCTCAAGCCCACGATCCGCCAGCTCGGCGGCCGCCTGTTGCGGATTCAGCAGGCCAACACCCTGCAGCACAAACATCCACTGCAGTGCACCGAACAAACGCCAATGACCGTCAAAGTCGCCCTCTATCGGCAGGCGGGCTTTCCACACCGACAACTTGTCGTTGAGGCTATCCGGCAGTTCAAGTGCAGCGATCTGGCGCCAAAATTCGCTGTCCTGGCGCCCTCCGAGGTAATGCAATAGCAGATAATCGCGAACCGTACGATTGAAGCGCCGCATCTCCCGGTTGTAAGGCTCGCTTACCGGCGCGCGCAAGTCCAAGCGTGGGGTCAACACTGCGGTCAGGGCATACAGTTGTACGATCGTCGCATGAATGGCCGTTGCTTCCAGCGGCTCTACAAATCCAGCAGATAGACCAACCGCCACACAATTGCCCTGCCAGGGATTGCGGTAGGCACCCGGCTCGAAATGCAGGCAGTGCTGTGGAGCAACTGGTTCGCCAAGCACCTGCTCCGCCTCGACAGTAGCCTGCTCGGGACTGAGCCATTCCGAACGAAAGACATAACCACGACCGCAACGACCATGGATCGGTATCTGCCAAATCCACCCATGAGGCGCCGCCTGGGCTCGGGTGAACGGCGGCACATGCTGAGATGAGGTTGGCGCTTTCGGAATCAATAACGCCGAATCGGTCAGCAAATGATCAGAAAAGGACTCCCAACTGCCGTCCAGGACTTCGCCAACCAGCAAGCGCCGAAAGCCGCTGCAATCGATGAAGAAGTCACCCTCGATGGCACCTCCATCTATATCGAGTGCAGTAATGAAGCCACTGTCTGCATCGCGCTGAGCCGAAGAAATCTCGGCATCGATGAACTCTACGCCCAGCCGAACAGCACGGGCTTGCAGGTAGTCTGCGGTTCGTCCGGCGTCAATGTGCAACGCATAGGCCCCTCGGCCGGAGGACAAATCTTGTCCATCTCGCAAGAAGGGAGACCGCTGCGCTTTCATAAAGCCTGGGTGGGGCAATATGCCGTCGGGCAAGGATTCGCCGTTGGCCAACAGCCAGGCCGCGAGATACTGGAACTCGGGCGGTGTCGATGCCGGAAGCTGATCTGGCGCGCCGAAGGGATTGCAGTACTGACTTCCATCGCCACGCCAGTTTTCGAACTGCACACCCAACTTGTAGCTCGCACCGGCCTCGCAGATCAGTTCTGCTTCATCGATGCCCAACTGGCGCAGCAATCCGGTGAACAGAGGCGTAGTGCTCTCGCCAACGCCGATGGTGCCAATCTGGCTTGAGGCAACAACGGTAATCTGCAGCGGCGGAGCCGTAGCTTGAGAGCTCTGGGATTGTACTGATTGCACCAGACGATGATGCAGAAGATTGGCTGCGGCCCAGCCAGCAAGGCCACCACCGACAATTACAATACGCCGAATCATGGAACCGCAGACCATGGTTTCATGCAGCAGGCCGAGAGCGAAAACTGAACCACGCGGCGTGTGCCTTCGACCCAGACCGCAAGCATGACCTGGGCAATCAAAGCGAAAACGAAAGGATTAACCCTGATTGGGGTTACGCTTGGCGTCCTCTTCCATTTTCTTCCGCAGCGATAATGGACGCATATCAGTCCACACTTCTTCAATGTAGTCCAGGCACTCTTGCTTGCTACCGGACTTGCCGACATCTTTCCAGCCCAGCGGATTTTCTCGGTCTGCAGGCCAGATGCTGTACTGCTCTTCGTGGTTGATGACCACCTTGTAGATGGTATTGTCTTCTTCATCATCCCATTGAGCAACGGCCTGGGTGCTGGCACCGGCGAGAACGGCCAAAGCCGCAGTAACAGAGCGCTTGTTCGACATGCTTCAATCCCTCTCAAGTATGGTCCGAGTATAGGCAATGCCAGTCAGCAAGTACATCGATGGCACTGTGCTTTACAATAGCCGCCCTACCGATGCCAAGGACCAGGTCCGATGCATGATTTGACCACCGGGCCGATTCCTCAGCACTTGATTCGCATGGCTGCGCCTATCGCCATCGGCATGGTTTTTCAGACCCTGTATGTGCTGGTCGACTTGTATTTCGTCGCCGAGCTTGGCGATGCCGCCATCGCCGGTTTGGGCTCCGCAGGCAACTTGCAGTTTCTGGTCATGGCGATCACCCAAGTGCTGGGCGTTGGCACCATGGCATTGATTGCCCAAGCCACCGGACGCAAGGATCAGGCCGATGCAAATATCGTTTTCAATCAAAGCATTGGCCTTGCTGCGCTGTGCGCCGCGATCACGCTAACAGCTGGCTACGGTGCCGGACACTGGTACATCGAAGCGCTGGCACCAGACGCTGCGACGGTTCAGGCAGGCATGACTTATCTGTTTTGGTTCCTGCCCGGCCTGGCCCTGCAGTTTGCACTGATTTCGATGGGCTCGGCACTGCGTGGCACCGGCATCGTCAACCCGACCATTGTGGTGCAAATCATCACCGTCCTGCTAAATGCTGTCCTGGCACCGATCATGATTGCCGGCTGGTTGACCGGCTACCCCATGGGCATGATGGGGGCCGGCCTGTCGACCTCCCTTTCCATTGCACTCGGGGTGGTCCTGATGGCGCTCTACTTCGTGCGCCTGGAACACTATGTCAGCTTTCAGCTCGCACAGCTGCGTCCCAGGCTGTTGGTCTGGAAGCGCATTCTCGCCATCGGTCTACCGCCCGGCGGTGAGTTTGCCCTGCTGTTTGTTTATATGGCGTTTATCTACTGGGTGACTCAAGGTTTTGGTAGTGATGCCCAGGCCGCCTTCGGTGCCGGGTCGCGGATCATGCAAGCCTTTTTCCTGCCAGCGATGGCCGTCTCCTTCGCAACTGCGCCACTAGCCGGACAGAATTTTGGCGCCCAGTTGGGCGGTCGCGTGCGAAGCACCTTCAAGGCCTCAGTCACACTGCAAACAGCAGTGATGCTAGTGGTCACCCTGCTGTGCCAACTCAAACCTGGCGCCATGGTCGCCTTCTTTACCGACGACGCACAGGTCGTGGCCTACGGTGCCGAGTTTCTGCGTATCATCTCTCTAAACTTTGTCGCCACCGGCATCATATTCAGCTGTTCAGGCATGTTTCAGGGTCTGGGTAACACCATGCCCGCTTTGCTGGCCACAGCAACACGTCTGGTCACGTTCATACTTCCTGTGCTGTGGATAGCCAATCAACCCTGGTTCGAACTGAAGCACGTTTGGTATGCCTCGGTTGCCACGGTGACGCTTCAGGCTGCCTTCAGTGTCTGGTTGTTGTTTGGCAGCATGCGCAGGACATTGTCGTTTACCAAGCCACCCGCGACTGCGCCCGCAAAGTAGCACCCGCATTGATACCCATAACGCTGGCCCTACTGGAGGTTCTGCGGCAAGCCATCATCAATACTGTAGTAGTCGCCTTTGTCGGCGGTGAAAATATGCATTGTTAGTTTGGTACCGGTCGGTGAATCCAATGCCCCCATCGCCACCCCAATACGATCTTTGAAAATCGGGTCCCAGAACAAAAAGGACCCGCATGTTGAGCAAAACCCGCGACGCACCTTCTCCGATGACTGATACCAGCTAAGGTGTTCCTCTCCGCTAAGTTCCAGGTCTTGCTTGCGCACATCCACCGACGCCCAGTAGTGACCCGACTGCTTTCGACACTGACTGCAATGGCAGGCATCGCTGTCACCGAGTGGACCTTTGATCTTAAAAGAAACCTTGCCGCACAGGCAGCTGCCTTTGTTCATTGCATCACTCCACGGTTGATGGGGCCCATAATAGCCTCCCGTACTTTCCACTTTTGTCTCAAGAGACAGTCTTTTGGCGGCAAAAGACAAACCCAAAAAAGCATTGGGTCATAAGATATTGATGACCAACATTTAATCTGTATCGACTATTTACGCCACTGGCGCGAGCTTCGGCGTAAAATGGTTGAAAACATTGCCTTCTTCACAGGCCATAACTATGAAATTACACCACCTGTTGCTCACCCTGCCACTGCTGGGGTCGCTTCCTGCCTCCGCGCAATTTGCCACGCCAACGCCATTGCCGTTGCCTGACACCATTGCTACCGACCCATTCAATGATGCCAGTCAGGTCGGGTATTGCCTGGATACCACCGGGGCCAATAGTTGCACAGCGCAGGATTTTCGGATCACGGCCATCACTATTACCGACATCAAGGACGGTTGCAGTTCACCCGATGACTACATGATGGTCGACATGGATGTCACCTTTTCCAAGGGCCAGCCAACGCGTTACGAAGTAGGCGCATGGTTTTATCGAGGTGCTACCGGTGGCGGCGACGTCACGGCGCAAACAGCCTATGTCGGTGATTTTTGCACGCGAGTTGGCATTGATGCTGGTCTTACCACACCCGGAGACGTGACCCGCAATGTGGACGGTGATGCCTGCGTCGACGTCCCCGGCAACAACGGCAATATCCAACCGCAGAACGAACAGAATTTCATACTGCCCTGCCGCGACGTCAGTACCGCGACGGTAAACGACACTTTCGGAACCACTCCGGCGGCACTCGATGGCGTCACCGATATCTCGGCCTGCACGTCCTGGAGCAACAATTCGAATCAGGTCTGCAACACGGCGCAATATCAAGAATTCGATTTGAATTGGCCGAACTCACCGCAGGTCGGCGAGATCCAGCCCGAAACACCATCAAAGTGCAACTGTGGTGAATTTGATGGCGGCCCTATCATCGTTCAGGTTCCAGACATTGTTGTCAGCAAATCCTGCACACCCACCGACGTCGCGCCCGGCGATTCCACGACCTGCACCATTACGATTACCAACAACGGGCTTGGAATCATGCAAGGCGCAACCGCGGATGACACCGAAGGTTTCTTTTTCGAAGACAACTACCCTGAAAACCAGGGTTCCATCGTCGGTGCCACCATCAACCCTTCGCAAGGCAGTGCCGTTGATGGCTTTATTTCCGATTCAGCCGGGGCAGACACCACCGACCAGTCACTGAATATCTACCCAGGCAACATCGCCGGCGGCTCGTCAATGACCGTGGTCTACGACTTCCAGACCTCGGCATCGCTACCCAGCACCATCACAACCATCACCAACACAGTGTGTGGTAGCTACTACAACGACAGCGCGCCACAGGTCCTGAGCTATGCCTCAGACACCGACATGTGTGCCTCCGACTCGTTCACCACACCGGTCACACTGGCTGGTTTCGAGGTCGAGCGCAACAAGTATGCCGGGACATTGGACTTCGCCTGGACCACCGCTGCCGAGAGTGGCAACCTGGGCTTTAACCTCTACGCGCGCTTGGGTCAAACCCGGTTCCCGGTCAACAACAAGCTGATTCAAAGCAAGGTGGTCGACAGCATGACTACCACCAGTTATCACTTCAGCGTGCCGGACAACTTCAAAGGCATGGTGCCGGAGTTTTTCATCGAAGATGTCGATATCAAGGGCCGCAAATCGCAGCATGGGGCTTTCAAGTTCGGCCACACCGGACAGCCGGCGGAAAAACTGGCATCACAGCCAACGGACTGGTCAGCCATTCACGGCGAACGGACCAACAACCAAGCGAGAAAAGACCGCCGGCACGCAACCTCACTGAAGAACAATGGTTCAGGTGAAATTCGTGTTTTGGTGGAGCAGGCCGGGGTACACAGAATCACTTACGCGCAATTACAGGCGATGGGTGTGGCTGCAAACCGGAATGCATCTGACTACGCATTGAGCAATGCCGACGGTCATGTTCCCGTCTACTTTGGCAACATTGGGCGCAGGGGCGCATTCGAAGCTGGTAGCTACATGGAGTTCATTGGCGACAGTTACTCCAGTTTGTACACCGACCAGAACGTATATACGTTGACCATCGGTGCGGGCACTGGAACTGAGGTCAGCGAGGTTTCAGCCAGCCCCCGGGGCCAGGACTTTACCAGTCACTACATGCATGCCGAAACAGTCACCCAGAACCTGAAGTACAGCCCGTCTTCACCAGTGGCCGGAGAGCCATGGTACGACACTTCGTTGCGGGGCATTTTCCGCCCAGCGCAGCAGAGCTACGACTTCACGCTCGGCAATCGAGTCGACGGCATGGTCTCGATTGACGTCAACTACTGGGGCGGCCTGGACTTTCCAAATGATGATGCCGACCACCACATTGAGTGGAGTGTCAACGGAACAGCACTGGGCAGCGATGTCTTCAATGGCATCGTCGAGAGATCACAAAGCTATCAGCTATCAACCTCGTCGATTGGCTCAAGCGCAACCGTCACCGCATTGGTTCCAGCAGACACCAGCAACCAGATTGACATCGTTAACATTGAGTCGGTTAGCCTGACCTACCCCCGAACTTTGCAGGCTCAGAATAACCGTTTGAGCTTTTCCGCTGACGGACGCAATCTGAAAGTGGCTGGGCTCACAGGCGACGTAGCTGTCTACGTTCAAGATGGTGACGATGTGACGCGTCTTCGCAATGTACGGGTCAACAGCGGTGAGGTTTCGTTTGCCAATGTTGCCAACGTCGGCAGCACTTACCATGTGATTGGCGATCAGGGCTGGAATACCCCTGTGCTTGAATGGCACACCGCAGAGGACATCAGCAGCCTGACAGCGCAAAACCTGATTATCAGCCATCCAGATTTCCTGGGGCCAGACCTGTCGGCCTACGGTGCTCAACGTGGCGGCTCAACTATCGTAAACGTTTTGGACATTTACCACGCCTACAGCGGGGGTATTGTCGATGCCGAGGCTATTCGCCAGTTCATTCAGGACCTGGCCAATCGATCCGCGCTGGAATCGATTCTGATCGTGGGCGGCGACACCTACGATTACCATGACAACCTGGGGCTGGGCAGCATTAGTTTCGTACCCACTTTGTATCGCGCTACCGATGCGCAAATCCAGTATTCAGCGGTTGATGCGCTGTATGGCGATACCACTGGCAACAATCAGCCCGACACTCCGATGGGCCGGCTGCCGGTGAGAACCTTAAGTGAATTGCGCACTATTTTGGCCAAGCAATCGGCTTTCGCTGGCCAAAGTGGTGAACAGGTGGCTATTTTGGCAGCCGATGATTCCGAGGCGGGCGCGGCCTACAATTTTGCCGACAACAGCAACGTTCTTGCCGATTTGTTGAATGCATCGGGATGGGACACGACAAAGGTTTACCTGGACGATCATAGTCCAGCCACGGCCAATGGCTTGTTAATTGACGCGCTGAACAGCGGTCCGCGACTGGCCATTTTTACCGGACACTCGTCAAGTCGATACTGGTCGTTCAACGGACTGTTCAGCACCTATGATGCCGCCGCGCTGGCAAACCACGGCGACCCGTTTGCAGTCTTGCAATGGGGCTGCTGGAACACCTATTTCGTCGAACCTCGAGAGGATTCACTGGGCCACACCTTCATGTTGTCCGGTAACCAGGGAGCAGCAGCCGTTATGGGGGCCTCGACTTTGACCGACGCGACGGAAGAGAACCGTTTCTCAGCCTTGTTCCAGAACGAGCTGCTGGCACCTGGCGCTACGTTTGGGGAAGCGATGGTGCGCGCAAAACAAGCCTACGCAGTGCTGTACGGCAGTGGTCACAAAGACATTCAGTGGGGTGTATCGTTACTGGGCGACCCGCTACTGTCGGTTCAGTAAATCGAATCATTTCAGCACCCACCGAGGGCAGTGCATGTCCTCGGTGGCCCGTTGGTGCATGAAAATCGGGGACTCAGTGGCAATTCAATTTACCTGAGACACAGAGACCAACGATCGAGCTGGTGATCGCGATGGGTTCATGGCTTGAAATCGGAACGCCGTTCGCCAATGTTTAGTAGATCTTCATTCGAGTCGGAGAGCAAATGACCATCGCAGGCAAGTCGATTCTCATCACCGGTGCCAGCCGCGGTATTGGTGAAGCTACGGCGCGGTACTTCGCCAGCCAGGGTGCCAATACGGTAATGCTGGCCCGTAGCGCCAAAGCACTCGAAAAGATTGAAGCGGACATCACCTCAGCCGGCGGAAAAGCGCTTGCTTTAGTAAGTGATGTCGCCAACTACGAAGCTATGGAAAACGCGGTGCAGGCCTGCGTCGACACATTCGGTGGCCTCGACATCCTCGTCAACAATGCGGCCTTGATCGAGCCAATCGCGCATCTGGCAGACAGCGATCCAGAGGCCTGGGGCCACGTTGTTGATGTCAATGTGAAAGGTGTATACCACGGCATGCGTGCGGCCATTCCTGCCATGCTTGCAGGCTCTGGCGGATCAATCATAAACATCAGCTCGGGGGCGGCCACCAGCGCACTGGAAGGCTGGAGTCATTATTGCTGTACCAAAGCGGCGGTGTTGTCTCTTACCCAATGCGGGCACACCGAGTACTGCGATCGAGGCATTCGTGTCGTCGGCTTAAGCCCAGGGACGGTGGCGACAGAAATGCAGACCGTCATTCGACAAAGCGGCATCAACCCGGTGAGCCAACTCGACCCGTCGGTACACATTCCTCCGCAGTGGGTAGCCAAGGCCATTGCTTTTTTATGCGGCGAAGGCGGAGCGCCATACGCCGGAACCGACTTCTCGCTGAAAAGCGAGAAGTCGCGCCAATTGATTGGGTTGGTAAGCTAAGGAAGAACAGGTCAACCTATTTGGCGGGTTCCTTGGCCTTCTGACCCTGATGAAATTCGGTGTACAGGTACACCGGGATATCGAGCTCACCGAGTTGCTGGACGATCAAGGGATGAACATCGTCCCAGTCCAGCGCGCCAACACCGGTCGCCAGTTTTGGTAGTGCAAGCGACTTGATGTCCTCTTTGTTTATCATCTTGAGCAAAGACTTCAGGCATTTTCTGACATTCTTGACCGAGGCCTGACCTGGCTTGGCACCGTGACCATAACCCCCTTCCTGAGTGATCAGGTTGGCGATACGCACGCCGCCAACGCCACCCCACATCCAGGCCTTGCCGGGCTTCGGATGTCGAACGTGACACCAATGGTGGAAATCCTTGTGCATTGCCGGATAGCGTTTGTGCAACGACAGGGCCAAGCCTTGATCCATTGGATCGTTGGCGGCAATGCCATGTGCAATCATCTGCGCCTCGGTCAATAAAATGTCGCCGGATACTTCGTGGATCATCGTCTGCCTCGTTGATGGTTAACGGGTCGAGCATCCTGGCCAGCCGCCCAGGATCATCTCTAACTCCATCTTCGACGATCCGTTGAAAAGCGCTATTGACGCCGATCAATAGTTCGTCACCACCGCAGCGCTGCCGCAAATCAAGCGATTAATTGAGGTCATGTTGGTTTGCCAAATCGCAATTGCAACGCGTTAGGAGGCGAAACGGACACCCAGGCATTCTGCGCGTTCCGCGCCGACCGCGATGCTGTGCCTTAGCGCCATTGCACTACCGACCAGGCCAGCATCGCGCTGGGTAATGGCAAGACAGGGGATGGACGCCAATGTATCGGCAAAGCGGCCCTTGTCAGTGAAACGATCGTTAAACTGGCTAGTTGGCAAGAAATCAGCCAGCGCCTTGACCACGCCACCGCCGAGGTAAATACCATCCCACGCGCCCAACATCAGGGCAACATCGCCGGCAAAGCTGCCGAGCAGGCCGCAAAACACTTCTATGGTTTCAACACACAAGGAATCCTGTTGGCTTAAAGCCAGCTCGGTTATTTCGCGAGCGTCTATATCCGACGGCCTGTGCCCTCTCAACACGCCCAGGGCTTGATGCAAATTTTGCAAACCAGTACCGCACAACAAACGCTCTTGAGATACGCGACCGAACCGCGTTTCCAGGAGTTGCAATACACTGGTCTCCAGCCGGTTTCCGGGCGCAAAGCCGACATGCCCACCCTCACTTGGGAATACCAGTGGATGGCCATCGAGATAGCGAACAGCGCTGACGCCCAATCCCGTGCCAGGCCCCAACACTGCGCAATCACCTCGATGAGACGGCAACGATCCAAACCCTGCATTGACGGCGACCATTTGTTGCCGATCCAGCTCCGGCAGTGCCCACCCGAGCGCGGCGAAGTCATTGATCGATACCAGCTTGTCCATACCAAATTGACTGCGAATATGATCTACAGAAAATTCCCAGGGACAATTGGTGATGCGAATATGGTCATCGAGGACGATGCTGGCCAATGCCAGACAACCCAGACCTGGCTTGACCCCGACGTCAGCAAAATAGGTTTCCAGAACAGCATCCAGGTTGGGGTAGTCAGCTGTCGCGTACCTTCGATAGCTCAACAGGCTGACAGCCCCCGACTTTCTGATGTCCGTCAGGGCGAACCGGGTGTTGGTACCACCGATATCAGCGACAAGTGCCAGGTCGCTTGCGAGACGTTCGCCCATGCATTGAACTCCTAAATCCTGCGCTTCACGCAACTAAAGTGGACTGAAAAAATAGGCCTGCTCCACTGGTCAGCGGGCAGGCCAGTAGCAAACCGGCCTGCGTCCTTAGGAGGTCATGCAACGCTGCAGGCCGGTCACTTCAGATCAGAACCGATAGGTAAACCGCAAACCGTAGGTTCTGGGATCGTTCAGGAAGCGAAGATTGAGGTTCGGTCCCAGGATCGCCTTGTTGGAGGCGTCTTCATTGAGCAGGTTGGCCACGTAGCCTTCGACTCGGAAGGCGCCGCTGGGTGAGGTGTAACCGGCACCGATATTCAATGTTGTGTAGCCGCTTTGACGGTCGTGGAAGCCGAGATCGCGCGCGCTCTCATTGCGATCGATGATGCCGTCGCCATCGTCATCAAACAGCACATCTTGCTCATTGAAGATGCTCAGGTAGTAGGACGAGGTGTAGTTGGCCAGGATCTGCCAGTCGAATGAGCCGCCATTGTCAAAACCGATGTATTGCTGAAGTTTCAGAATCACGGTCAGGTCGGGAGCTTTCGGCAGTTCGTTGCCCACCAGACTGGCATCGGGCGTTGCCGCCAGGTCACCAAAGTTGGTAGCGCGCACATCCGAGACCACGCCTTCCTGGATTTCAGTGTCCAGCCACAACAGGTTACCACCCAGAGTGAAACCGTAATCCAGAGGAACAGATCCTTCCAGTTCCAAGCCGGTGATCTTGGAATCAGCAATATTGATGTTTTGCTGCGAGAAGCCGACATTCATGGCGTCGGTACCACCGACCACGCTCAACACCTGAAATACCTGGTCCTGGTAGTCATAGTAGAAGGCCGATGCGTTAAACGTAGCCCAACCGTATTTGGTATCGAACTGGTTTTTGCTGCCAATCTCGTAGGCAATCAGCTTCTCTGGCTTGAATTCCACAGCATTGAGCAAGCGTGGGTTGCCGTCGCCTTCAGGCAGACTTGGGTCGTAGTCGGGGTTGGCAACGGTGTCGTTGAAGCCGCCTGACTTGTGGCCAGTGGTAATCGAGCCATAGAACATGTTGCGCTCGCTGTAATCCCATTCAGCACCGACTCGCCAATCGACGAAGTCATCCGAATAGGTTCCGAATTGTTGGTCCGGCGCGGTGATTGCAAGGAAAGAATGCGTACCATCGGGTGGGCACACCACGAAGCCGTTGTTAAGGGCAGGATCACTCAGGCAGGTGCCATTCGGCATCGTGCCATCGACCACGCCCGCCAGCTGTGCAGCCAGGGTATCTCGCATTCCTGGCGTCATGCCGCTCAACAATAACGCCGCCAGACCTGCTTGAGACCGATCCGATGCATCAAAATATGGTCGAGACAAAAACGATGGCATGAAACCAGGCGTTGAGAAACGCGTTCGGAAGCAGCAGGCGAAGTCATCGCCACCGGCAGCCAGCGCCCAGTTGCCGCCGATACCATAGCGAGACTTGTCTTCTTCGGTGTAGCGCAAACCGCCTTTCAAACGGAACACGTCGGTGACATCGTAGGTCAGGTCGCCAAATGCGGCGTAAGAGGTGCCGTCGACGTCGGGCATGGTGAACTCGGTGCCCGAGTAGCAGCAATAGCCGTTGTCAGCGGTTGAGAAAAAGCCGGTTTCCTGGTCCTCGTCAAAGTAGAACAGGCCACCAATCCAGCGTGCTCGCGAGTCGTCTGGCGACAGGAATCGAAGCTCATGGACTTGGGATTTGGACCCGGTGTACCACCAGACATTGCCCCAGTTGTCGTAATCGACGGCATTAAGGTCGCGTCCGGGGTAGGCGATGCCATCGTTCTGCGCGTTGGTTTGGTTGAAGTCCAGCTCGCGATAACTACCGGAGTATTCCATGCTGAACGAATCGAAGTCGTAGGCCATATTGAGCTGATGGCCAAAATGCGTTGAATCCATGTCGCCCTGCCAGCCACGGTAAACGACCTGACGTGGATCGACCTGGTCAAAATCGAAACCAGCTGTGAAAGCACTGAACATGTTTGATCCTGGGTAACCGGTACCACCTTCTTCCAGATAATCACCCATGTAGAACAGCTCAAACTGATCCGTTGGCTGCCACAGCGCAGACAGGCGCACTGCCTTTTCGTCCTCTTCACCGGCGGCTCTCAGATGCTGCGCGTTGCCGGCATTGTCGAAGGTCGAATCGTTCATTTCGGCAAAGCCGGCGACGCGGAAGGCAAAGGTGTCACCGACCGGGACGTTCCAGGCCCCTTCAAGATGCGTGCTGTCGTAATTGCCAAAGCCGACCTCGGCAAAGCCGCTCATGTCATAAAGCTCTGGCTTTTTGGTGATGATATTCAATGTCCCTGCCACGGCATTTCGACCCCGGAGCGTACCCTGAGGCCCTTTGAGAACTTCAACGCGCTCCAGGTCATAAAACATCGCGCCCAGCCCACGTGGACGGGGAAGATAGACACCGTTGATATGGGTTGCCGCGGAAGGGTCGCCCAACTCGGTATTGTTGGAGGTGCCCACGCCACGAATGAAAATCTCGACGTTGCCTTCCTGGTTGGCGATGTTTAGTCCAGGTACCACAGCTTGCAGATTGCGAAGCTCAGACCCCACGCCCGATATCTTCAAGTCGTCTTCAGTGAAAGATTGCACCAGTGACGACACGTCCTGCAGGCTTTGGCTGCGCCGCTCTACGGTCACCGTTACGTCATCCAACTCATAGCGGCTATCGGCCGTTTCGCTTTGCTCGGTCTCGCCGGTGTCCTCAGTGGTGTCCTGGTCTTGCCCGAATACGACCTGGCTAGAGAACAGAAAACTGCCCATCACCAGGCAAGTCAGTGAAAATCGAACCCTCTTCATGGTCTTCCCTCATCTATTTGTTTTGCGCTTTTTATGCTTTCTTGCTTAGAAATTGTCTAGCGCTGTCATTGCATTTTTACGCGAGTATGACAGCGCTGTCAACCGGTGTTTCAAGATTTGAATGAATGTTCCTGGAATACTGTGCCAGGGAGCTAATCCTCAGGTCGGGGCCGGGCCGGTTGAATCTCTGACCACCAGGCAGTGATCAATTCGCTTTGGTTCACTCTGCGCCCCCGACTTCAACTGTCTGATGAGTTGGTCGGTGGCAACCTTGGCCATTTCCTGAATTGGCTGATGCACAGTGGTCAAGCGAGGCCACACAACCTTCGAAATATAGGTGTCGTCGAAGCCGGCAACAGACAAGTCGTTGGGCACGTTGATATTGGCTTCATGGGCGGCCATTAGTGCCCCAGCAGCCATATCGTCATTGCACGCCAATATCGCCGATGGCGGCGTAGCCAGTGCCAGCAGCTCCCTGGTCGCGGTGTAGCCCGACTCAAAGTCATAGAAGCCCTGCTTCTGCAATTGCATGTTGGGTTCGACACCCGCGGCCTTCATCGAATCTTTAAACCCCAGCAAGCGCTGTACTGCCGAGTAATGATCAGGATGACCCACAATCACAGCTATGCGCCGATGCCCTAAACCCAGCAAATGATCGGTGATCTCACGCGCGGCTGCCCGATCATCCATAAACGAGTACGAGGCGTGGTGCGGCGACTGATTTGGCGCAATACAAACATACGGCACCGATCGCTGGTGTAATGCATCCAGCAACAGCGGCTCATCGCACACCGGCGCTGATAGTACCAGGCCATCGGCGTGCGTTTGGTCAATCAGGCCCAAAGCATGTTTGGCGATGTCCTGGCGACGACGCGTGCAGTCGTGAATGATCAGTTGAAAGCGATCCTGCCGACACCGCTCCATGGCTCCGGTTTGCAGATCGAACATGTAATTGGCGCTGGGGTTGTTGTACAGCAAGCCGATCACATAGGAACGACTGCCGGCCAGGCTGCGCGCTGATTGACTTGGATGGTAGTTCAGCGACTCTACAGCCGCCATCACCCGTTGCCGTGTGGACTCACGAACATTCGGTTCGTGATTCAATACCCGTGACACCGTTTTGATGGAAACTGCCGCCGCTTGAGCAACATCATCAATAGTCGATCGCTGCACTCGCCCCTCCAATGGTTTTTCGTTGACTTGAAGTCAGCCGCTAAACATACCCCAGACTACTGCCACCAATGCTAGCAGAATCACGGTCAAAACGATGTCCTGGCGTGTCACCTTGTCCCGCATCGAAGGTCTGAACTCGTCGCGCAACTGGCCGAATGTAAGCCCTTTGGTCTGTTCGGAGGAAGGTGCTTGCGTTGCCAGGCTCACGGCCACAAGCGTCATGCTGCAGACCACAAACAGGGCCACGGCGATGTGCAAAAAGTTCTCGGTGGCCAGCACCAGCGCGAAGCCATCTAGTGCATCGGAGTTTGCCTCCATGACCAGGCGACCCATACCCAGTACGAAACCCACTGCCAACGCCGCCATGGCCCCCTTGGCATTGGCTCTGGGCCATAGCACACCGATTAGAAACACCGCGGCAATCGGTGGAGAAATGTAAGCCTGCACGCTCTGGATATAGGTATATAGACGGCTGGAAATGAGATCCATGTACGGAATCCACAGCAAGCCAAGCAGTACCAGCACGATCACTGATACCTGGCCAACGATAATCAACGACCGATCGTTCGCGGCTGGTCGTACCCTTTTGTAAACGTCGAAACTGATCAAGGTTGCGCAAGAATTGAACACCGATGACAAAGAACTCATCAGCGCCGCCAGCAACCCCGCTGCAACTACACCTCGCAATCCGGCCGGCAGCAGTGCACCGATCAAGGCAGGAAGCGCCTGGTCTGAGTGGTCCAGCTGGAGCTGACCCGACTGCGACAACACATAGGCGATTAGACCGGGGATGACAAAGATAAACAACGGCAATTGCTTCAAGAATCCGGCGAAGATAGTGCCTCGCCGCGCTTCGGCGATTGAGCGAGCCGACAACACCCGTTGCACGATGAACTGGTCTGTACACCAATACCAAACGCCGAGAATAGGCGCGCCAAACAGTATCCCGGTCCATGGAAAATCAGGGTGGTCCATCGGTTGCCAAAGATCCAGCATGGCCGGATCAACTTCAGCGGTAAATGCGCTCCAGCCACCAATCGCGTTCAACCCCAGCACGGTGACCATGATGGCCCCAAACAGCAGCACGAACATCTGGATCATGTCGGTGTACAACACCGCTTTTAGCCCACCAAACAGGGTATAGATGCCGGTGGCAACCACTACTATCACCGCGCCGGTCCAAAACTCGATGCCCATCAAGGCCTCAAAGACAATGCCGCCGGCGGCAACGGTGACTGAAATTTTGGTCAACACATAACCTATGATTGAAATAATCGCCAGGTAGGTGCGGGGTCCTTTCGAATACCTGCGTTCCAAAAACTGCGGCATGGTAAATACGCCGCTGGAGATATAGAAGGGAACGAAAACCCAACCAAGAATGAGCAAAATCAGGCTGGCCAGAATCTCGAACTGAGCCACCGCGATACCGCTGGCGGCACCGGTTCCAGCCAGGCCTACCAGGTGTTCTGCGCCGATATTGGATGCGAACAATGAAGCACCGATGACGAACCAGCCTACGTTTCTTCCAGCCAGAAAATAGTCGGCACTACTGCGACTGCCACTAGCCTGTGCTCGCACCCAGAAAGCAACTCCAAATATCATCAAAAAGTAGGCAGCAACCACCGCCCAATCGAGCGCAGAAAACGTCATAACCCTTCCCTCTTTTTATCCCCACCACTCAGCGGTGATGTTTAATCTTTTATGCCCTCCCGCCTCATTGACAGGTCAGGGCGTCCTCCGTGCCGGTAGCGAGTTTCAGCTCGCTCAACCGCACATCCCATGACCCACTGGCCCGAAGCATGAAGCCTTCGAGTGTGTTCATGGCGGCGCCGGACTCCTGAAAACAACGCAATGGAATCTTCAATTCACGCCATGCCCCATCTGCCACTACCTCCCGATCCAGGTTCACCCTGCCCTGGCAAGCATCACCGCACAAAGCGATGAGCTCAAGTGGTCCATCTCCTGAGCTGGCTACCTGAATGGCCAGCAGCAAAGAGACCTGGCCGTTGACCTCACGTTGCAGATCGATCGCCTGCTCACTGGTCAAGCCCACCGACGCCGTTGATTGATCGGAAAATTGTAGTCGCAGCGAATCTTCTTGCGCATCTCGGTCATAGGCACTTATTCGCACCCCCGCCTCAAGCGCTGGCCAGTGGCTCACCGTCACCGTTCCGCCATCGCCGTGTAATCCTAAGGACCAACCGTAACCAAATACACCATCAGAAAAATAGACTCGGCGCTCGACCTTGCGCGCAACTGCGCCCATCGACTCGTCCAGCGTGGGCAATTCACCCTTTTCTCCCAGCCGCAATCCGTAGCCCAAAGGAAACAATGGGGGCCGTTCACCGGGCTGACCGTTGTTGGCAAAATGGTCAGGCGTCGCCGGCCAAGAGAATGACAGCCGACCAGTGAAGTCATAGCGGACAGCGCCATGCGAGTCGCGGAAAAGTATATCAGCGATGCCCCCACCCTCGGAGCCAGGCAACCAGGCTGCGACAAATGCATCGGCGGCATTCAACTCCGGATTGACCCACATTGGTCGGCCAGACAAGAACACCGCAATCACCGGAATGCCTTCGGCCTTCAGGGTCTGCATTTGCACCAGGTGCTCTTCGTCACCCGGCGAGAAGTCCAGTGTCTCTACGTCGCCCTGAAACTCGGCGTATGGCTTTTCACCAAACACCACGATCGCAACGTCAGGACGTGTTGCGAACTGGCCATCAATCGAATGTTCAACCTGGCCTCCAGCGGCCTGTACGCGATGAGTTATCCCCGCCAAGATTGATGTTGCATTAGGGAAGAACTCATTGCCAACGCCTGTACCCTGCCAGGTAATGGTCCAGCCACCACTTTGCCGTGCGATGTCATCGGCGGCGTCACCAACCACCAGAACCTTCGAGTCTGCGGCCAGGGGCAGTAGCTGATTCGAGTTTTTTAGCAGAACCAGCGACTCTCTGACGGCCTGGCGTGCGATAGCTCGATGTGGCTTGCCGCCAAGCAGTTGCCACTGACCAGACAGCGGGCGCTGTGACGGTTTGGGCGCATCCATCAGCCCGGTACCAAACTTCACACGCAAAACGCGCCGCACTGCGTCGTCCAGGCGGCCCAGGTCCAAAGCTCCCTGTTGCGCCTGAGCCAAGGTGGTCTGATACAGCCCTTTCCAACTGTTGGGTGCCATATATAGATCCAGACCGGCATGCAGGGACTGCGGGCAATTCGTCTTGCTACAACCATCGACCTGACCATGACCATCCCAATCGCCGACGATAAAGCCTCCGAAATTCATTCGACTTTTCAAGATTGTCGTCAACAGCCCGAAGTGGCCGTGCAGCTTGTCGCCATGCCAACTGGAGAATGAGGCCATCACCGATTGCGCTCCGGCCTGCAATGCCGGTGGGTAGCCAGCACCATGAATCGCTGCCAACTCAGCCTCGGAGTTTCGGTTGTCTCCCTGGTCGATGCCACCGTCAGTGCCACCATCGCCGAGAAAATGTTTGGGCGTAGAGAGCACGTGATAGGCATCCAAGAAGGCTTCTGTACCTAGCCTTCCCTGCAGCCCGGTCACCATTCGGCCCGCATAGCGAGCGACCAGCTCTGGATCTTCTGAATAGGACTCGTACGTTCGTCCCCATCGGTCATCGCGAACCACCGCCAGAGTGGGTCCGAAGGTCCAGTCCTGGCCGGTGATGCGCGTTTCGATCGCGGTCACCTCGCCAATCTTCTCAATCAGCTCGGGGTTATTGGCCGCGCCCAGCCCGATATTGTGAGGGAACAGCGTCGCTCCAATGATATTGTTGTTGCCATGCACCGCGTCCGATCCCCAAATCACCGGTACCCCCACGCCACCATCACTGGTATCTATCGAAGCGGCATGGAAACTGTCGGCCCATTGCAGCCAGACGTCCGGCGGCGCGAAATCGTCACCTCCTGGCCCCGAATTTCCGCCGTTGAGGATCGACCCAAGATTGTACTGGCGCACATCATCAGGGGTGAGTTCGGCAATGTCGGCCTGAATGATCTGGCCGACTTTCTCGGCCAGGGTCATTTGTTGCAGCAATACATCAACGCGGGTTTCGATGGCCGGGTCGAACGCCACTACCGGCGCTACTTCGGGCCACAGTTCGGGGTGAACCTCCCGCTCCGCCATGGTCATCGCCGGCGATGCTATTACCAGCACCAGCACCGCCACAGACACGCGGCGAATATTACGCCGGCAAGCAGGTTCCTCAATCATCATTGTTTGTTATCCGATACCCAAATTTGTTGATCAGCATGACAAACGATGACAGCGCTGTCAATTCGCGTACAATAGGCCTCTTCAACCCCACTATCAGGACTACTGCTTGATGGCTCAATTTGTTCCGGCGGAACCGTTTGATCTGGTCATCTTCGGCGCCACAGGCGACCTGGCAGCACGAAAATTATTGCCCGCTCTGTTCCATCGCTTCTGTGATGGCCAGATTGTTGCAGGCAGCCGCATCATCGCAGCGGCCCGTCAGGAGTATTCCAGCGCTCAGTTTCGGACCTACGTAATTGAGTCATTGCTGCGAACGCTTGATGCAGAAACCACTGACACTACACAGCAGCATGACTTCTGCGCACTCATTGAGTACGTTTCACTGGACTTCACTGACGCAAATGGCTGGAGCGCGTTGCGGGGACAGTTGAGTGACGATAATGGCCGCATCCGCGTCCTGTATCTGGCTACCCACCCCAAGTTGTATTGCGACATCGCCGGCGGCGCCGGTCACAACAACATAGTCAACCAACACACACGTATAGTCTTGGAAAAGCCAATTGGCACTGACCTTGAGTCGGCGCGTGCAATCAACGCTGGCGTCGGCCAGGTGTTCGCGGAATCCCAGATCTTCCGGATAGACCACTATCTTGGCAAGGAAACGGTGCAGAACCTGCTGGCCTTGCGCTTTGCCAATGCCTTGTTCGACCCACTGTGGAATCGCACGGCCATTGACCACGTGCAGATTACGGTCGCCGAAAAACTCGGTGTAGGCAATCGTGGTGCCTTCTATGACCAGACCGGCGCGCTTCGCGACATGGTCCAAAATCACTTGTTGCAACTGCTTTGCCTGGTGGCCATGGAGCCACCGGCCAGACTGGACCCAGAACAGATTCACAACGAGAAAACCAAAGTGCTACGTGCACTCAGGCCAATTCAGGGCGCTGCCGTCCTCACCTCCACCGTGCGTGGTCAGTACCGTGCGGGGGCGATTGATGGCACCGCTGTCGACGGTTACCAAACGGAATTGGGAGGCGACAGCGACACCGAATCCTTCGTCGCCCTGCGCGCCGACATAGACAACTGGCGCTGGGCAGATACACCGTTTTACCTGCGTACCGGCAAGCGCCTGCAGACCAAAACCTCGGAAGTGGTGATTGTCTTTCGCAACGCACCGCATTCCATCTTTCCACCAGACGCCGGCACCATACAACCGAATCGATTAACCATTCGGCTGCAGCCGAACGAAGGCATCACGCTGTCGATCATGACCAAAGAACCCGGACCCGGCGGCTTCTTTCTCCGCGCATTGCCGCTCGACCTCAGCTTCGCCGAAGCGTTTGACGCGAACTACCCGGACGCCTATGAACGCCTTCTTATGGAGGCTATTCGCGGCCAAACCGCCTTATTTATGCGTCGCGATGAGGTCGAGGCCGCCTGGCACTGGGTTGATGACATCATCGCCGGCTGGGACAAACACCACGCGCCATGCCAGTCCTATGTTGCTGGCAGCTGGGGACCACCGGGAGCCGATGAGCTGATTGGCAAAGACCATCGCAGCTGGCATTGTGAACCATGCGCCTGAAAACCTACGACTCGCGCGAATCACTGGTGGCAGATTTGAGCCGCCATTTGGTCGACAGCATTAATAGGCAACTTGCGCATCAGCCAACAGCCTCAATGATTGTTCCAGGCGGCAGCAGTCCACAACCGGTGTTGGCGCACCTGGCGCTGCAAACGTTGCCATATAGCCGTTTGGAGCTGACGTTGAGCGATGAGCGCTGCGTCGATAGCCGAGATCGCATGAGCAACGAGGCCATGCTGCGCAAGACTTTTCTCCATGGTCCGGCATCGGCCACCCATTTCATCGCGCTTTACAACAGCCGAATGTCACCGCAACAGTCCATAGAGCAGACTGAAGGTAAGCTGGCCAGCCTGCATTGGCCGGTTGCAGCAACATTGCTCGGCATAGGAACCGATGGTCACACCGCTTCGTTATTCGCCTCGGACCCCAACATCGATTCGCTGTTTGAAACTGGGCAACGCCTGGCCGTGGCACTACCCCGAACCCAACCAACGGCACGCATCACTCTGACCCCAACAGCACTGCTCAATACTGAGGTCTTGATTTTTCTTGGCTTTGGAAAGGAAAAAAGAGCGGTTTTCGAGCAACTACTAAACGACACGCACCCACACCTGCCGGCCGCTCGCCTGATTTCAATGTGTGCCGTGCCAGTCTACTTCTACTGGGCCCCATGAAAACGCACCCGATCGTCGAATCAGTCACCAACAACATCATTCGCCGCAGTGCAAAGCCGCGCCGAGACTACCTCGAGCGAGTCGACCTGGCCCATCGCCAGGGTCCGACGCGGCACGACCTGTCCTGTGGCAATCTGGCCCACGGCTTTGCCGCCTGCCCAACCGAAACAAGGCAGGTATTGAATAGCGAAGACCGCTGCAACATTGGCGTTGTTTCTGCTTACAATGATCTGCTGTCTGCGCATCAACCGTTTCATCGCTACCCACAGTTGATCAAGGAAGCAGCCTGGAAACTGGGCGCATCGGCGCAGATGGCTGGCGGTGTGCCCGCTATGTGTGACGGCGTCACCCAGGGCCAGGACGGCATGGAGCTTTCATTGTTCAGTCGCGACGTAATCGCCATGGCAACGGTGGTCGCCCTATCGCACAACCTGTTTGACGCCGCAGTCGGATTGGGCGTCTGTGACAAGATCGTGCCTGGCCTGTTGATAGGGGCGCTGAGCTGCGGCCACTTGCCCTTCATGCTGATACCGGCAGGCCCAATGCCCAGCGGCATCCCGAATGCGAAGAAGGCCAGTGTTCGCAAGGCCTACGCCGAAGGCAAAGCCAGCCGTGCGCAATTGATGGAAGCGGAGTCAGCGTCCTATCACAGTGCAGGCACTTGCACGTTCTACGGTACCGCCAATTCCAATCAATTGCTGATGGAGTTCATGGGTCTGCAATTACCGGGAACGTCTTTTTTCGGACCGACATCGGCCTTGCGTGATCCACTGACCCGATATTCGGTCAAGCAGTCAATCGAAAACAGCCGGCTCGGCACCCAGCGGTGTGTCGGCTATCTGGTTAATGAACGCTCCATAGTCAACGCGCTGGTTGGCTTGTTAGCCTCCGGTGGCTCCACCAATCACACCATCCATATGGTGGCTATTGCCCGAGCCGCCGGCATCCTGCTCAACTGGGATGACATTGACGCCCTTTCCGCCGCAGTACCGCTGCTGGCGCGTGTCTATCCGAACGGTCAGGCTGACGTCAATCAGTTCCATGCTGCCGGTGGCATCGGCCTGCTCATGCGCCAATTGTTGGACGCGGGCTTGCTACACGGCGACGTGGAAACTGTCGTCGGTGCTGGACTGAACCGATACACCGAGGAGCCCTACTTGAACGATGGGGCTCTAGACTGGCGTACTGGGCCGAAAAGCAGCCTGGATTTGTCGGTGCTTGCCGCTACCGATAAACCCTTTGCGTCAAGCGGTGGCTTGCGTTTGATGAAAGGCAACCTTGGCCGAGCCATTGCCAAGGTCTCTGCTGTCGCGCCACACCATCAAACAGTGTCGGCGCCTGCGCGAGTCTTCGAATCGCAACAACAGGTCGTCGAGGCATTCGAAACAGACCAGTTGCAAGGCGATTTGGTGATTGTCGTTCGCGGTCAGGGGCCCAAGGCCTGCGGCATGCCGGAGTTGCACAAACTAACGCCGCCTCTGAGTGTGCTGTTGGACCGAGGTCAGGCCATCGCTTTGGTGACAGACGGTCGCATGTCCGGTGCATCAGGCAAGGTTCTGGCCGCCATTCAACTGGTCCCTGAGGCCGCGGACAACGCAATCCTGGCGCGCGTACAGGACGGTGATCGAATCACCGTCGATGCAGTTGACGGCAGTCTCAAACTGCACGTGGATGAATCGGAGCTACAAGCGCGACCAGCAACTGTTCGGGCCAACAACGGCTGGCCGTTGTTTCAAACCCTACGCCAACACGTTGGCACCGCTGAGGACGGCGCATCGCCGCTATTATGAAATGATCAACAATGAGCACCCAGCCTTTATGTTCGGCTCACCGATTTTGCCACTGGTGACCATCACTGATATCGCCGACGCTGTGCCTATCGCCGCAGCGCTGGCCGAAGGTGGAATCAAGCTCATTGAAATCGCCATGCGCACCGAGCAGGCCTTGAGCGCGATTGAAACAATACGGCATCACCTGCCCGACCTGAGTGTCGGTGCCGGAACAGTTGTTAATCCAGACTGTGTGCAACGGGCAGCGTCTGCCGGCGCGCAGTTCCTGGTGTCACCCGGATGTACAGATGCACTGCTATCGGCAGCGCAAGCTTCGGGGTTACCCTTCCTGCCGGGCGTTAGCACTACTTCAGAAGTACTGGCCGCCATTGAGGCTGGAATGACCCATCTGAAATTTTTCCCAGCCAGTGTCTGCGGCGGGCCTGGATTGTTACGTCAGTGGTCGGCAGTGGTGCCCGAGGCCAGTTTTTGCCCCACCGGAGGGATCTCGCCCGGAAACGCGCGCGACTACCTGGCGCTTTCGAACGTGTTCGCTGTTGGCGGCTCCTGGCTGGTGCCACCATCGGTGGTCGCCAGCAAAACCTGGATCGAGATTACGGTCAATGCCAGGCGTGCTCTGGCACTGACCGTGAAGCCGTAGGAACGGCAGCGTACCTCAGTCGTTTGAACCCACTGGTGACGGCGATCTAAGAATCCAGGCTGAGATCAGAGCGATGACCGCACCAATAGCAAACACAGTGAGAAACATGACCATGCTTTGGAAATAAGGATTGGTGAACAGGCCGGCGTTGGCCTCAAGGGCGGCCAACTCGCTGGCAATTTGTTCGGGGCTGGCTCCGCTGGTTTCAATCTGCCCGCGGTAATAGTCCATATACACCTTAAGAAACTCCGGCGACAGCGACATGAAGTAATACAGCATGAAAAGACCGTACAAAATCGACGCAATCAGGTCCGTCACCAAACCAACCAGTAACGCTTGAGCAAACCCAACCGGGCCAGCCACCTCATGCCGATATTTCTTCACTACGAGATAAATCACCGACATGGAAAGAAGAATTCCCGCGTACCCAGCGATCTCGGCGACCTCGAAACTACTGGTGTCTGTACCCAGGATTGCCTGGCTAACTAGACTAAAGCCTACAAGCAACCCACCTGCGATCGCGCCAAACTTTATAGCCGTATTTTTCATGATGTTCCTCGAATTGATCGTGAGGTATCAGTGTGGCATTGCCGCCATCAGAACAACCTCGCCCGAAAGGGTGATTTCGATCACCCGATGGAATGATCTTGCTTAAGCAAGCCCAGGTGTCTGGCCTTTTCGATGGCCTGGGTTCGGCGTTTCACATCAAGCTTTCCATAGATACTCTGCAGATGGGTTTTGACCGTGTTCAACGAAACATGTAACTGGTCTGCTACCTCCTGGTTGCTGTGGCCACGGGCGACCTCAGCCAAAACCTCGAACTCACGCTGCGACAACGGCGAATTGGCTGGCTTGGGCTGCCGCTCACGTCGCGACCGACCAAGCCAACGTCCAAACAGAAGGCCAGCAAGCAACAACGGTGCCCCGCTGATCAACAGATAGAATTCAACCGACCAGTCGCGCAACAAATAGGAGTATTGCGCCCATTTCGTCACGCTCATAAGCAACGCCGCCACCACGCCAACGACAACCACGGTCAGCCAAAAACTTCGATCTTGCATCCCTTGATTATAAGACCGTTTTCACAGCAACGGCATCAACGTTAAACAGGTGACTCATCGATGTTTCCTGTCACTCCATCGACACAGTGCTTGCCAATAGGCCCTGGTTGCGAGAGGCTACGCGCTCAACGCCAGGATCACGGCAAAATCGGTGTCTAGAAAATCGATGGTTCGCGATCTGATTGGACACAAAAGGGTGTTCGCAAGGGGATCAAAAAATGAATCGATTGATTATTATCACTGCTGTAGTGATTTTTGCGTTTTGTGCGGTGATTGCCGAGGCCGAGGATAGCGGACGCCGAATGGGCCCTCCACCGCCCAACGACCCACTGATTGTTGGCGAACCACTGCCTGGCTGGAAGGCTTCTGATCAGCATCGTGGCGCCTTGGTGCTGGACTGGGAGCCGATGGGTCCGCGTCCAATTGTCGATGAATTCTGGAGCGGCAATGACGACGCCAGTGGTCGAGTCGTGTCCATTGCCCCGCACCCAACCGACCCCAACACCGTATACATCGCATCAGCATCCGGCGGCGTTTGGAAGACAACTGATGCCGGCGCACTGTGGACGCCATTGACCGACGCCTTGCCAAGTTTGAATCACGGCTGCGTCACCATCGACCCGAGCAACCCCGATCATGTCTACGTGGGGACTGGCGAATATACGACCGGGTCCAGCGGGGCCGGCATTTTCATGTCCGACGATGCCGGCGACAGTTGGGTACAGTTGGCCAACGAGCAAGTGATGGGTAACACCTGTAGCGGCCTGGTGGTTGACCCCAACGACGCTTCGGTGCTGCACTTCACAGGACAAGCTGGTTACCTCAGAAGTGATGATGGAGGAAGCACGTGGACGACTGTTCTTACCGGGCGTGCATCTGACCTTGAGGTCAACGAGACCGGCATCTTTGTCGCCCAACATGGCATCGGTATCCACCGGTCCACAGACGATGGTGCGAGCTTCAGCCTGTTGACAGGGGGACTACCGACAGCACAGATCGGTCGTATCCTGATCACCGCTTCCGATACGCGCCCCAACATTATGTATACGGCGTTTCTGACCGGCAACAGCCTGCTCGGCCTGTACCGGTCGACAGATCGCGGCACCACCTGGTCATTGAAGCCCAACACACCGGACTTTCCTTCACCGCAAGGCTCCTACGATGCATTTCTGGCGGTACACCCCGGAACTACCGATGAGCTGTGGGCCGGCGGTGTCTTTCCAAGCTACGCGGTAGCCGGTGTCATCACCAGTTCCAATGGTGGCGACAGTTGGGAAGACGTCACCTTCGGACGGGTCAGTGGTCAACTGCATCCAGACCAACACACCATTGCCTTTGGTCCTACCGGCACGATCTGGGTTGGCAACGATGGTGGGGTTTGGCGCAGTGACGACCGGGCCGACACCTGGGTCAATACCAACTCAACGCTGCAGGTGACCCAGAACTACCAGATTGCGGTCAATCCATCGGACAACCAGCAAGTGATGGGCGGAACACAAGACAACGGCACCGTGTCCAGAGACATTGGTACCGACCAGTGGCCACAGATCGTGGCCGGCGACGGCGGCTTTTTAATGTTTGACTTCGACAACCCAAACCGCAGGTATACCACCTATGTGTACCTGGCTATTTACCGCTTGACCGGGGGTTCGTTTAGCGAAATCACCGGTCCCTGGGGAGCCGACCCCAAACGTTTCATCGCGCCCCTGGTGATGGACCCCAGTAATGCCAACACACTACTGGGCGGGACCAACCGAGTCTGGCGCACCGATAACGCCAGTACCTCAGCCAACTGGAGCCCGATATCCGATATTGACGTTGGCGGTGCCGGTCGACTGAGCGCCATTGCCGTGTCTGCTCGAGATTCAAACGTCATTTATACCGGCAGCGACACCAGTGCGATCTGGAACGGACGTGGCGACCCGATCACATGGCTCGATCGCACGCCATCCGGTAGCGGTTTTGTCAGTGACTTGATCGTATCGCCGCAGCAACCGGAACGAGTATTTGCCAGCTTTATTCAAACATCTGGTCTGCGCGTTGCTCACAGTCAAGACGGCGGCCTGAACTGGGATGATGTGTCAGGCGACCTACCTTCGGGCGTGGCGGTTCGCGCCTTGGAAGTCGACTGGCGAGCTGAGCCTCCGGTACTTTATGCCGGTACCGGAGCCGGCGTTTGGTGGTCCTACGATTTAGGTCAAACATGGACCAACACAGGCTCTGACTTGCCCAACGTCAACATGGGCGATTTGCGTCTGCTGATGGATGATTCACTGCTGGTGGCAGGCACCTATGGTCGCGGCGTATGGACGGTCGAGTTGCCGCAGTACTCGATTTTCAACAGCGGGTTTGGCGACTAAGTCGACGCGTCACTGGCAGTGATGCGACGCAGGGCGGCATTCATTGTCGTTGGGGCGGTGCTTCTCGTTCAGCTATGATGGCGATCAGTATCTCATCGCGCAGGTACCATGACTTTTCAACGTAACCGCGGCGGATTCGAGCAACCACCTCATGAGCAAGCCAGGCATGCACATACGCAAGGCCACTCGAGACGAACTGGACAGCATCATCGACTGGGCCGCTCGCGAGGGCTGGAATCCCGGATTGAACGATGCCGATTGCTACTTCCAGGCCGACCCAGACGGCTTCCTGCTTGGCACTGTTGGTGGCCGGCCAATAGCCAGCATTTCCGCCGTTCGCTATGGCGATGACTACGGCTTCATCGGCTTTTACATCGTCGAGCCCGAGTGGCGCGGCAAAGGCTTTGGCCTACAAATCTGGAATGCCGCCATAGAGCAGTTGGCAGGGCGAACCGTCGCGTTGGATGGTGTTGTCGACCAGCAATCAAACTATGCCAAGTCTGGATTTGAGTACGCTTTTCGCAACGTGCGCTACGAGGGCCGAGGCGATGGCCATGCCAATTGCAACCAGTCCATTATCGCGGTGAAGGACCTGCCGTACGAACATGTCCTGGCCTATACCAGTCAGTTTTTCCCCGCTGCGCGGCGGGAGTTCGACCACGCCTGGCTGTTCCAACCCAGTGCCTGGGCAGTTTGTCAGCTTGCTGGAGATGCCATCGTTGGCTGCGGCGTACTGCGAAAGTGCCGTAACGGTTTCAAGATCGGGCCACTGCTGGCAGACACTGAGGGTGCTGCCGAGTCAATTTATTCGGCGCTGAAAGGCCATGTACCTGCGGGCATACCCTTCTTTCTCGACACACCGGAAGTGAACGAAGCAGCCATAACCCTGGCCAGCAGGCATGGCATGAAACTGTCGTTTGAAACTGCGCGCATGTATCTTGGCAAAGCCCCCGTGCTACCGATTGAGCGCACCTACGGCATTACTTCATTCGAGGTGGGGTAGTTGAAGCACCGAGTTGTCCTGATTGCCTTGGCGCTGGTGTTGCAAACGTTGGCACCATCTGTACTCTCCTCTCCCCGCTACGTGATTTATTACAACAGCGTGGCTACTCCCTTGAACGCGCTGGTAGGCACCCCGTATACGCACGTCATATTGTCCTTCGTCCGACCGGTAATCGAGGCGGACGGGTCGGTTGGCCTGATTCACCCACCGAAGCTGCAACCTTGGCCCGATCTGTCGGAGCTCAAGAAAGACGGCAAGAAAGTGATGATCTCGTTCGGCGGTGGGCTGTCGGGAAATGCTGACTACGTTCCGATCATCGGCCATGAAGCTGAACTGGCGACGAGCCTGGCAAGTTTCGTCCGCAAGTATCAACTTGATGGCGTAGACATTGACTTTGAAGTCAGCGAATCCTTCCACACCGAACGCCCGGCCGGCGTCATCGATGGTCGACAGTTCCTTATCAGGCTAACAGAGGCACTGCGCCAGCACCTGCCCGCGCCGCGCTATTTGATTAGCCATGCCCCGCAACCACCCTACCTGGACAAGAGCTGGCATGGTGGCCCGTATCTGGATGTGATCGCCAAAGTGGGTCAAGACATCGATTGGCTTGCAGTTCAGTACTATGACAATCCAGGCTTTGACTTGCCTACCGATTCGCACGTCGTAGGTGCCGGAAAAACCCCCTTCGTCACGTCGTACATCTCGTTGGTGGAACACCCATCGGGGCCCAACTGGCCCAGCACCAAACTGCTGGTCGGCAAACCGGTCTACAAAGCCGATGCTGCTAATGGTCACATTGCACCCACCGATGTCATCGAGCACATCATCACGCCCCTGAAAAAACGATATGGCGATGCCTTCGGCGGTTTGATGGGGTGGCAGTTCTCAGACCTGACTGCCGATCACCGGGCCTGGAACAGCGAGGTAGGCAGTGCACTACTGGAGCCGTCACAGTGAACACGCATACATTTCACCTTTCACTGGTCGTCCCCGATTTGCGCAAGGCCGTCGAATTTTATCGCTTGCTCGGTGTTGAACTGACTGAAGACCACAACAGCTGGGTCGGGCTCGACTTCTTCGGTCATCAGCTGGTGTTGCACCAGCAAACGCGGACACTGCCCGCGGTGGCGATTGACCACTTCGGTTGCTTTCTGAGCAAAAGCCATTGGCTCGAACTGGCGAGAAAGTTACGCGACAACGACATCGCGTTTGCATTGCCACCGCAACTGCGACAGGAAAACCAGCCCGATGAGTCAGGCAAGTTTGTGGTACAAGACCCGGCCGAGAACAGGATCGAGCTAAAATATCGCTCGTCAAATGAGTCCACATGACACAACGAAAGCCCTTCAAGCGCCCACCAAGAAGACACCAGCCACCGGGGCTCCAGGTGCTGTTCGAAGACTATGACATCGTGGTGGTGGACAAGGTCAGTGGGCTGCTGACCGTCGCCAACGACAGCCAGGACGAAGGCACCGCCTTCATGCTGCTCAACGACTACGTCAAGAAAGGCAACTACAAGTCGAAAAACCGAGTCTACATCGTGCACAGACTGGACCGCGACACCTCGGGCCTGGTCGTGTTTGCGAAAAGCGAACAGCTGCAAACTGCGTTGCAAAGCAACTGGAAAAACGTCCGCAAAAAATACTATGCCGTTGTTGTAGGTCGGCCCCCGCAAGACGCCGGCATCATCACCTCCTATCTGGCTGAGAACAGCATTCATCGCATGTACTCAGTAAATGACCCCAGTGCCGGTAAATATGCCAAGACCGGCTACCGAGTGGTGAAGTCAAACGCTCGCTACAGCCTACTGGAAGTTGACTTGTTTACCGGCCGCAAAAACCAGATTCGCGTGCACCTGGCCGACCTCAAGTGCCCAGTAGCGGGTGACAAGAAGTATGGAAAAAAAGACCGCAGCATCAAACGACTGTGCTTGCATGCTGCATCGCTACAACTGAAACACCCAGTCAGCGGCGAGGACCTGACCCTAAAAGCGGTCATGCCAGACTATTTCGAGCAGTTGCTAAACCGGGCGCAATAACGCGTCGCCAATGCTTTTGACACAACACGGCTACGAGGCCTAGACTGGAGCCGGCGCGAAGAAATTTTCGCTGTCCGACATTTTGGGTGGGGTGTGGCACCTTGGGTTGACTCAGAACCGAGTAAGGTTCTCCGGGAGGCTTGCCATGCGTTTTCACCTTAGGGGTTCGATTCGTCTGACCGTCACGTTCACCTTGCTGATACTCAGTGGTGCAGCAAGTGCAGTGACCTACAGTTACAGCGGCAATCCATTCACGACAACACCGCCGCCCTACACATCGTCAGATCGTATTACCGGCACCTTCCAACTGGCCTTGCCGGTGGCCCCGTCAAAGACAAATGTCGATCTGACCGACTACCTTCTGGATTTTTCGTTTACCGACGGCATACAGACGCGCACATCGGACGATTCTACCGTGTGCAGTTTCAAGGTCAGCACCGACGCCAGCGGCAACATCACAGGCTGGTTGATTTCTCTTCATCAGAAACCACAGCCACCGGTCAATGACCCTATTGAATTTCTGGATACGACCGACGTTGTGGACCAGGGTGGCATCGGCCAGGCCGGCTTGTTCGCTTGTGACAACGTACAGATGGGCGTGGGCGGCCAGGTCTTTAACAATCCGGGCACCTGGAGCAGTGATACACCACCAGGCGCTTTGGCAGTCGACTACATTGGTGCGCCATTGGACAGCAATGTAATGCCACCATACAGCGGCAGTGAGTCGATCATTGGCAGCATGACGCTAACCGGTCCGTTGCCACCGTACTGGCCGCTGCAACAGCTTGATCCATTCCTTATCGACTTCGCCTTCACGGACGGCATCCAGACTCGTGTTCCGGGCAACAGCGAACCCTGCCAGTTCTCGGTCGCTACCAATGGTGCCGGCAACATTGCGGTTTGGGCGATCGCACTGCGAGCCACACCGTTACCTCCACCTGGTGACCCGCATCAGTTGCTTGATGTCAATACGTTGCTTGATCAGGCCGGAACCGGCCCTGCGGGTGCAACCCTGTGCGAGCAGTTCTTCAACTTCACCGGCGCCCAGAGCTCTACCCCGGGCAGTTGGGTAGATATCGTGGATGGTGGCCCAGTCACCACCTACGACTACTTCGGCCGGAAATTCATCACCGCCGACGCGCCCTGGATGGTCGGAGCCGAGCTGGTGGGTAGCATGACCCTCGATTCACCGCTGTCGGCCAACATGCCGATGACCGATATTCGCAACGGCCTGCTCGAGTTCATGTTCCAGGATGGTGCCCAATTTCGGGCTTTGGATAGTTCAAGCCTGTGTAACTTTTCCGTTGCGACCAATGCCAACGGCCAGATTGATCAATGGTCGATATCACTTCGGCAGTTCCCCAAGCCGATGGTGGGCAACCCGCAACGATTCATGGACTTCAGCGCTTTTATGCCCGACCAGGCTGGCATCATCAATGCAGGTAACTCCTCGTGCGAGCAAATGAGCGTATTTCCCGCACTTGCACTATCGGATGCACCTGGACGTTGGGGTCAAAGAGGTTTGACCATTCCCATTCCAACCTTGTCACTAACGGCGTTAGCCATCTTCGCCTTGTTGGTGGTGTTAATGACGGCGACCATTCGGCGCAAGACGAGCTAGAGCGCGTCCACAGTTTACGTTTCTAGACCGGCTCGACCGGTCCACGGATGGACCGGCATTTTCAAGCCATTGAAAATGAAGAACTTTCATAACCACGCTTCTGAAAGTTCGTGTCCGCGTTAGCCACGGATGGCTAATCGTGGACTACCTCTAACTAAGGCCAAGGGCCCCAACCGCATTAGCGATCGATGGTGCGCCACACCAGATCAAGCAGGCTAAAGCCGGCCAGGCGCGCCAGCAGTATGACCGGACCAACGGTGAGGACTGCTGCACCGCCAACGACCCATAGCAATGTGGGATCGAACGTTGCAGCCCAGCTGACCTGCGAAATGGCGGCCACGAACAGTATTGCGGCCACCAACCAGTAAGCCTTGAGCAGGCGGCTGGACCTTGACTGCTGTGCTGTTGCATGGGCCGACACCTTGGCCATCACCTGATCCTGAAAACCCGTCGAAGGGGCAGGCGACGTTGGCTGCTGCTCAAACGCCGATTTCAGTTTTTGCTCAATGTTCATTCGTTTTCTCCGTCTGAAAGCGCATTTTGCAGCCGCGCTCGAGCTCGATGCAGGTAGGATTTAACCGTACCGGGGCTGGACTGCAGCACCTGGCAGATCTCGTTTATGGTCAAGCCTTTCCAGTAGTGCAGGTGAATAAGCGTCCGGTAAATATCAGGCAGTTGATCGACCGCTCGGCGCGTTCGCGCCGCCTCATCACCACCTGCCGTTGTCGCTGCAGGTCCGGCCTGTGGCGATGGGCGAGCATCATAGAACTGATCCAGCGGTATCGTCTTGGGACGTCGCGCCAGCGCACGCAAGTGATCCAGAGCTGTGTTGTATGCAATTCGGTAGGCCCAGGTGCCAAAACCGGACTCACCGCGAAACCGCGCCAGGTTTCGGTGAATCTTTATGAAAGCATCCTGGCAAACCTCTTCTACTCGGCTGCAGTGGTCCGGCCCTAAAACCGACGACACCAGCTGAAAAACGTGTGTTTCGTGTCGTTCAATCAGCAGACAAAAATGGCGATCGGAGCCTTCAAGGATGCGCGCAATCAGGTTCTGGTCATCCAGACCAGAGCCTGTCTTTGCAGTCTCAACCGGCGCATCGTTGCCAATCAACTCGGTGACCTCCATCCGGCCTGTTCCGATCACTTTTCCCGACTGACGTAGTAGAACAGCAACAAACCAATCCCTGCGAAGGCGGGCAGGAAGCCTATTGCCGCCATTTGCTGCAGGTCTTTGTCATCAATGATGTTGAACCCGAGGAAGATGCCAATACCTGCGAACAGCATGAAGTAGCCGGTCGCCAGTGACAGCAACCGAAACCAGGCCAGTTGCCTGGAAAATCCTTCATCGGACGTGGCAACCGCATTGCCAATGGGTTCTTCAACTTCAGGCAGCGGCACGCCGGCCTCGATCGCCTTCAAACGCTCTTCCTTCTGGATAGACCGAAGCTGAATCTTGCGTGAAGCGGCCAGGTGGTTGCGGATCATCGCCAGCGCCATCAGCGCCAAAATGAACAGCACGCCAAATATCGGCCAGAAAAATTGATCTTGCATGTTTCAAGGCTCCATTGAGTTCAAGTGCTCGTTGCCTGTTTAGACGACGGCTCTAAAAATCCGGTTGCAGGCGCCTCCGACCGAGCAGCCACTGACGACCGGGCCCAGTCAATCAGTCATGGCGAGGTAGCAAGCGTCAGTCCGAAGAGACCGACAAAGGCAAATAAGGACGATGCACCAGGGCTGTGTGTAATGCATCGCCCTCAAACTAGAACTTATCCGCCCGGTCCGACTTCAAACTCTAGCAACTCGACAGGAAGGCCGTCACCTGGACCAACAATGCACAACTCCCCAGTCTCAATGTTCACGGGGGTGCCATAAAGCTGAGAACAACCCGCCTGAACGGCGAACGTACAGCTGGAAGTTGAGCCTACCGCCGTCACCATGAAACCAAAACTCGGGCTGGGGTTGAAAACGGCCCCTCCGCTGCAGGTCCCATACAATGTCGTACCCCAAGTCGGCACATATCCGGGATTACAGACGTAAGTAAAAGGCTTGGCCTGGCCGGTACACACCATGTTGCTGCAAGACAAAGCCAAGCAAGCGGCCTGCGCAGTGGTCACGGCTACCGAGCCGAATACTAGCAAGAATATCGCAGCCCAGACCCGTTGCATCCATTGACGGATGTTCATGAACTCTACCCCCTGAGTGAAGTGAAGACGCGGCCACCATAAGGCAATGCCGCCCCCCCAGATCAGGCATGAGCACAGACAAAATAGCGGATTCAACCATACTTCCCAGAAAGGCCCCTGGCAAATGTGGTGAGTCAAAACGACATGCTAGACGTAGGATTCTTACCCGAAGGGTGCGCGGCACCTCATCTACGGGATACGCAGCAGCTGGGTGACCATGGCGTAGCCATCCATGGCAAAACGCCACCCAAGATAGGAAATCCCAGTCCACATCTATGTACGGGTGTTCACCCGGGGACCTAGCGCCGTTATGGCGCTCGTTCTGGTGCAACCGACGCACCCAAATCATTCCAATTCACCAAGGCGTTATAGAAATAGGCATGATCGTGATGGTTGATGTGTCGATGCAGTGGGTTGAAGGCAAAGATCACCACATGCCCGTCAGCCACCGGCTGGTGCAACAACGCTGGCGTACCATCCATTGAGCTCTTGCCGCCAAGGATCGCCCCGGAACGCACCAATTCAGGCGGTTTGCTGTCCTTGTCCTTATCCTTGTCACCGGCCTCATCTTCAAATGGTTCGGGCACCGCTTTACTACCGAACTGCATCACCGCCAGATGCCGTTTCTGATCACTGACCTGATACAGCGGGCCATTGCCACGGAAGGCGTAACTGAATTGCTCATAGCCCCAGGTCAAGGGGTGCTCCGCCAGCACCTTGGTGGTCAGGATCGAGCCCGGCGTATTGAGGCCGGAGGGACGACTGGTCGAGATATCCGAGGCAATGCCCGACTCGCTGAGAAGCACACCGGACGAATGCAGAGCCACCATGGTGCCGCCTGCTTCGACGAAACGGCTCAACTCTGCCATGCCCTCGAAGCCGAGGCCGCCGGTGATGTCTTCCGAGCTGTCAATCAAGCCGTGAGACGGCGTGGCCTCGGTATTGGTATAGGCCAACGGTGACCACTTCTTGTCGATGCCATTGATGAAATGCCTAAGTTCTGCGTTGCCGCGAACAGCGGGCACTACAATCACATCAAAATCGGCCGACAAATCGCCAGCGCGCACCCGGTCCTTGGAGATCAAGGTGTAGGGCACCTTGGACTGATCCATCGTGAAACGCACCCAGCCGGCATTCTGGGTCGATACCCAACTCTGATACAGCGCCACGCGTGGCAGGTCTGCCTCGTGTTGATCAACGTCGGGACGTTTGCTGCTGGCTTTGGCGGACAGACCATGCGCTTCGAGCAAGGCACTGATTTGTTCGCTATCGCCGGTATCGGTATCAATGATCAGGCTGCCAGCATTGAATTGCTGTTTACCAAGGTCAAACGCTGCACGAGCCGAACTGACCTCCACATCCGCTCCCAAAGCGAAACGAAACGGCCCCAACTCGTTTTGTGCCTGGTGATTGACCACCCAGTAGCGGCCACGACCGTCGACCGCATCAGCAACAAACCAGTCAGCGCCATCATAGGCATCGACTTCGATTTCCAGCACGTCTTTGTCATCGACCGCTTTGACTTCAACGCCCATTTGCAGGCCCAAGGTCCATGCCACATCATCATACGGCGGCACATCAACCGACTCGGGGAATGACTGCTTTTCCAGTAGATTCTGTGCCAGCGGTCCATAGGGCTGGTCCAGTTGCACCAGGACATCGCCCTTGGCCACCTCTTGCTCATCGCCATATTCGAATTTCTTGCGCGCCACGCCAAACTCGATGCCATGACCGGCCAGAATACGCATCAAATCGTTGGCCGCATTGTTGTCGCGCTGCTGGCGAGGAATAACAAACGCATACGGCGCCTCGCTGACCGCACGTTGCAATGCATTGCGACTCTTCTGATAGAAGTTCTCCAGGAACATGCGCGGATTGCGAGAGACCATTTCAAGCGAGGCGATGACGCCCGACTGCATGAAGTTGACGTTGTTGCGCATCGACCACATGAACTTGCGCTCGGGCGGGTCGGCGCGATACCAGGTCTTGTCGGTCAATTTATCGCCGGCCAATCGGGCCCGCGTAATGTCACGCTCAACAGTCCGCGCTGTGTGATTGCCAAAAGTCTCGTAAAAGCGACCGTTGGCGTTGTGGTTGTTGGTAACCCAAAGCAGGTAACCGGGAAACCAGCCCGTATAGAACCCCCAGGTCCAAACGCCAGGCATGCCCTTGCCAGTCAGACGCGACACCTCGTAGTTGGCGATGGACTGCCATTCAGTGATGGTGATGGGATCAACCGCCTCGTTGTATGGTCCGGTGCCGGTAGACACGTACAGCAGCGGCACCGATTCATGCAAATCCAGCGACAAGGTCGGTTTCCACTCGTAGAAGCCGCGTACGTGATTTTGCGTTAATGGCTGCGAGAAGGTCAGTCCGTCGCGATTGTTATCGTGAAAGGTATAGTGGCCCCAAAACGGCGGTGATTTGGGCGGCGTGTCATCGTATTGATCGAATGCCGCAATATGACGGCGATACCACTCAACCTGACGAGCCCGCCCGTCTGTCTCCAACACCGGCGTGATCAAGGTCACTACATTGCGACGAATAGTTTCAAATACCGCTCTTTCATCCACAGCGAGTCGATAGGCCAACTCCATGGTCGTTTCAGGCGGACCCAGCTCCGGGGAGTGCAGGCCGGCCGTGATCCAGTAAATCGGCTTGCCTTGATCGATTAGAGATTGCGCCTCGTCATCGTCCAGCCCACGCGGGTCGGCCAATCGATTGGTCACCGCTTTGTAATCATCAAGCTTGCCGATGGACTGTCGATCAGCAATCGCCACCACGATCATTTCTCGCCCTTCGGCACTATTGCCTAGAGAGAACAACTTGACCCGTTCACTGGCATCGGCCAGTGCGCGAAAGTAGCGGTGGATGTCATCTACATGGGTCAGTTCACCAGGCGTGCCCGCCGTGTAGCCCAACACGTCGCGCGGGCTGGGCACCACCGGGTCATCCGGCAATGTCGATACCCATTCGGTGATGAATCTGGGATCAGTGGTTGCGCTTTGGATCAAGGCACCGGCTTCGGTGTCAAGGTTCTGCGCGTTAAGCTGGCCTGCGGCCAGCACCAAACCGGCGCTGAAAGTGCTGCTGATGACTGCTCGCATTTGCTTGCTTCCCTATTTTTCGATTGTCTGTTGTGGCGCCAAGTGTACAGTCCGGACGCCACACTTGGTTAATTTCTGGTCGCCACCGTTGGAAAACACCCGAAACAAAAAATCACCGCTCTTAACCGTGCGACCGGCGTCGATTGGCGTAATATGGGGGACCCTACGTCTGCAGGCGCGCGATTGAATCAATACATCACCAAGCTACAGTCACAGCTTCTTGAGCTGAAAGGCTTGATGAAGGCTTTCGTGGAGTCTGGAACACCCGAGGATGCGAATAGCCTGCACAAACTCGCGCATCGGATCCACGGCACAGCCGGCGTGCTCGGTTTTCAGCGCGAATCGGAGTTTGCCGAACAGGTAGAGGCCGCAGTCGTTAGCCCCGGTGAGCCCAGTGGCAATACACGGGGCATAGTGCGCCAACTTCTGGGTGGCTTCGACTGGGATGTTGAGCCCAAATCCAGCCGTGAAACCGGAATTGCAGCTCTTCTGGCGGCCGACCGCAGCCTGGTCACCGAGTCGCCGGTCGTTCCTCCCAGAGTATTGCTCATAGAGGATGATCCGGATTTTGTTGAACAGCTGGTTCAAATGGGCCGGTCCAGCCTGGTCGATGTTCTATCGGCCTCAACTGTCGACGAGGCGGTGGCCATCGCGTCAAAGCACTCGCTGCAGGGTGTGATTGTCGACTACTACCTTGGCGACCTGATCGGTGTCGACATCGCACTTCAGCTGCGCGAGTTCGAGCAGTTTCGAGACTTGCCGTTTGCCTTCGTATCGGTCGACGATTCGCTGTCTACTCGTGTCGCTTGTTCGCATGCCGGCGGCGTCTTTTTTCTGGAAAAGCCGGTAAGCGACAATTCATTTTCCACGCTGCTGCGACGCTTTGCAGCGATGGCAGAACGCGTGCGCTCCCGCATATTGCTTGTCGACGATGATCCGGACCTTTGCCTGGAAGTGGCCAATTGGCTGGTCGATGAGGGTTGGGCTGTACAAGTCGAGCATGACGCTCGCCGTCTGCTTGAGCGTTGCCGGGAATGGCGACCTGAGCTGGCCATTCTGGATTTGCAAATGCCTCACCTCTCTGGGTTGGAATGCTGCCGACTGCTTCGCACATCAATGCACTGGGCAGATTTGCCGGTGATCTTCCTGACTGCCAACAAGGATCCGGAAACACAGGCGCAGTGTTACGAAGCGGGCGCCGACGACTTTGTAGACAAGCCCATTATCCGGCAAAAACTCATTGCTCGAGTCCGCAACCGACTTGAGCGCCAGGTCCTGCTCAAGCATCAAGCTGAACGCGACGCGTTGACCGGGGTATTGAATCGAAGTGCGTTCCTGCAACGTTGTGATATGCGACTGGCCGAGGCATCACGTCAGGACACAACAGCCACCTTGTGCCTGATGGATATGGATGACTTCAAACGCATCAATACAATCCATGGGCATCTGTATGGCGACGATGTATTGCGGTCTTTCGGGCGAAAGCTGATCTCTCGGTTTCGACTCGAGGATCTTCGCTGTCGCTGGGGTGGTGAAGAGTTCGTGTTGCTGCTGGTCGGCAGCAACATTGAAGAGGCAGAATGCGTAATGGAGCGCTTGCTGGAAGAATTCGCGAAGCTTGAATTTACTTCTCCGGCGGGCAAATTTTCGGTCACGTGCAGTGTTGGGCTGGCACAGTTTCCCGGCGATGGCGGGACGCTTTCCAGCCTCATCTCAGTGGCGGATCGTCGTCTTCACTACGCCAAGGATCAAGGCAAAAACCGGGTAGTCATTGCTGATCCCACCACCCCATCCGATGACGGTGTTGATCGGCCTGTTTTGGCAATGATCGTTGAAGACCCGAGTAGCGCAAAAGCATTACGCGACTTCGTAATGGATACTCATGAGTTGCATGTCATCAGTGACATTGGCAAAGCACAAGCGGAAGTGTCCAGACACCAACCCGATGTGATTTTCGTGGACAACGAATTGTTGCTCAAGCATCCAGAGCTGCGACCGCAGCTGCGCAAATGCGCGCCGAACTCCAGCTTTTCGCGTTTGAACGCAGGGCGAGTCGATGTTGACCAGTTTCTTAAGCTATTGCGCCTGGCATCTACGCGTGGCGAAAAATTGGCGCGTGCGCACAAAACACTGGCGCACTTGCACGATCTGCAGGCCAGAATTCTTGGCCGAATCAACGAGGGTTGCATCACCGCGACACCGCAGGGCCTGGTGACTACTGCCGACGAAAAAGCGATGAGCATCCTCGATGACCGAAATCTGGTGGGTCGCGCTTTGGAAGCAATTTTCCCAGACCAGCAGCTGAACCTGGCGCAATGCACCCTGACCTCGTCCATGAGCGAGCACCTTGTTCCCTACGAAGGCCGAACCTTGCAAGTGACTGTGTTCGCTCACGTCGGCCACAATCAAGAGTACCTCCTTTTGATCAACCCCCTGGATCAGGACCAGGTGTAGTTGCCATCATGGAAATGATCAGAAGCGTTTTATTGGTTGATGATGAGCCTGATATTTTGATGGTCAGCAGGATTGCCCTGCAAACCGTCGGTAAACTCGAAGTTGAGACCGCTTCGTCAGGTGAAGAGGCGCTGGCCAAGCTGACTCACGCACAGCCGGATGTTGTCGTGCTTGACATGATGATGCCAGGCATGGACGGACTACAAACGCTCAATCAGATCAAGGAACGCTTTCCGAGTTTGGCCTGCCCTATCGTTTTCATGACCGCGAAAACGCAACAAGCTGAACGTGAGATGTACCTCAATGCCGGAGCCGCTGGCGTCATCAACAAGCCATTTGATCCCATGCTGCTACCGGATCTTCTACGCTCTATCGTCGAGCCGGCCAGGAACTGATGGAGTTTCCAAAACTGCCAACGAATGAGAACAAGCGAATGGCGCGGTTGCGTGCATTCAAGATTCTCGACACCCCGGCCGAAGATGGGTTCGATGACTTGGTCCGCATCGCTGCGGGTATCTTCGAGGTACCTATCGCACTGGTGTCTTTGGTTGATGAGAATCGTCAGTGGTTCAAGGCAAAGCTGGGCCTGGACGCCACTGAGACGCCGCGCGACATTTCCTTCTGCGGACATGCGGTACAGAACGCGGCTACCTTGGTCGTCAACGACACCAGCAAAGATGAGCGCTTTGTTGACAACCCTTTGGTCACAGACGACCCGAACATCGGCTTCTATGCGGGCGCCCCTTTGATCACCGGAGAGGGTGAAGCAATGGGCACCCTCTGTGTGATCGACCGCAACGCAAGACAACCCTCAGCCGAGCAGATTGAGGCCCTGGAGGCCCTGGCCCGGCAAGTCGTCAGCCGCATGGAGTTGCGTTTGCACCTGCTTGAGTCGGAACAGGCGATTGCGGCTGAACGTCTCGCGCGCAAGCGAATCGAACGCCAGGCCGAGTGCCTGCATCGATTGCAGATCATCGCGGCGCAATACAACGCGTCGACCAATGAACGCATCGACTTGATGATTGATGCTGGTCTCGATCTGCTGGGGCTACATCTGGGTCTGGTTGCGCAAGTGAAAAGAGGCCGGCTGGCCATTAGAAACTGGGTGGCCGCCACCGACAGCCCGCGCCCCCCGCTGGACAAAATGTGCGATGACCTTTGGCAATGGATGGGTGAAAAAGTTGACCCAGAGAAGGTCGCTGCCACCGCGGACGCCAGAGTGCTTGCAGCGCAATTCGGTCTCAACAGCCCAATTGCGGTACCTTTGGTTCTGGATGGAGAGCCGACGGGCATACTGCTATTCGCCTCGCCTCAAGACGTTCAACCACTGACCATCGATGATCACACTGTTGCTGAGGTCATCGCAGACGGAATTTCCGCGGAACTTAGTCGACACCGAGTACGGCGAACCATTCGCGAAGAAGCTCTGCGGGAACGGGTGAGATCTCAGTTTGGATCATCGGAGGACCGGTTTTTCGATACCACACATGAAATTCTGGCCGTGTGCGGCTTTGACGGTTATTTTCGAGAATTGAATCCCGCGGCAGAACAGTTGCTCGGCTATAGCCTACCGGAGCTGATGTCGAGACCGTTCTATGAATTCTTGCACCCAGATGACCGTGACCAGGCGCAATCGGTCACCTCAGATGCCATGGTTGCCGGATCTCGCACCGTTGTCGAGAATCGGTTTGCTCGAAAAGAAGGCGGTTATCGGTGGCTGCTGTGGAGCTTGGCGGCAGACCCGGAAAATCAGTGTGTTTACGGCATAGCCCAAGACATTGGCGATCGCAAACGCATTGAAAAAATGAAGAACGAGTTCGTATCAACAGTGAGTCACGAACTGCGCACCCCATTGACCTCAATTCGTGGCTCATTGGGGCTACTGCTGGGTGGCGCGGTAGGCGACATTCCTGGTGAGGCCATGTCCCTGGTCAAAATGGCCTGCAACAACACCGATCGCCTGGTGCGGTTGATCAATGACATGCTGGATGTGGACAAGATAGAGTCCGGCAAGCTGCAGATCAATCGCCTGCCCGTTGATTTGCGGAAAGTAGCTGAACATAGCATTGCCGCCAACGCTACATTTGCTCGCGATCATGGCGTTGAGTATTGCCTAACCGAGGCTCCCAAGGATGCGTGGGTTCGTGGCGACCAGGATCGGCTAATCCAGGTGCTCGATAACCTGCTTTCCAATGCCGCCAAGTATGCGCGAGATACAGGCAAGGTCAATGTCAGCATCGAACACGACAAGGACGACTGGCGTTTGTGTGTAACAGACCACGGGCCGGGAATAGACGCAGCGTTCCAGTCACAGCTGTTCCAACGGTTTAGTCAGGCAGACAGCAGCACCTCGAAATCCTCGGGCGGCACGGGACTGGGCCTGAACATCAGCAAGGGCATCGTAGAAATGCATAGCGGAACCATGGGCGTGGACTCCACTGCCGGCTCCGGTGCAACATTCTGGTGCAAACTTCCGAAGATCGCTGAACAGCCTGCGACGAAACCAAAGGCAGCAGGCACAGCAACTCAAATACTGGTCGTCGAGGACAATCCGGACATCGCTCATCTGATTGAACTGATGCTCTCACAAAAAGGAATACGCTGCGATCTTGCGCCGACTGCTGTTGAAGCCGCAAGCAAACTACTGACGAACCGCTACTGCGCAGTCACTCTCGACATTGGCTTGCCGGATGAAGACGGTATCAATCTATTTCGACGCATGCGAGCCAGACTAAAGGAGCGGATGCCACCGGTAATCGTGGTGTCAGCCACAGCTGACAAGGGCAAACGTGAGTTGGCTGGCAATGCTCTCGGCATTGTGCAGTGGATTCAAAAACCGATCGATCTGGATCTATTGCAAAACGCCGTTCTGGATGCCGCGAAACGACGCACAGATCGGGTGCGAGTGCTGCATGTCGAAGATGATGCAGGTGTGCTTGAAATTACACAGCGACAAATCGAAAAGGTCGCCGATGTCACACCGGCCAGAACCGTGCAGGAAGCACGTTTAGAGCTGCGCAAGAACGAATTTGACCTGGCTATTATTGATATCGGTTTGCCAGATGGGGATGGAGGCCAGATTATGCATGAGATCCATTCATCACCGGCACCGGTACCTGTCATCATCTATTCCGGCAACGAAATCGAACAATCGTTGGCTGAAATGGCGGAAGCCGTGCTGATCAAGACCAAGCATGATCAACAGGATCTGTTGACCACGATTGGCAAACTGCTGGACCAGGTGACGCCAAGGGATACGGACTCGATGCCTTAGGCGCACCCTTTTTTCAGCGAAACCCAACCAATTACCCAGAACAGTTACCTTTGTCTGTTGAGGCAAATTGGGTATGACCTTGGTGGGGCGGCGCTGATAGCATGATGTCATCGTTCTCCAAGGTTGTGCTGATGTCCGAAAACGTGCGAATAAACTATGTGGAGCTTCCAGCCGCCGACCTGGAGGCCATAGAGTCCTTTTACAAAAACGCCTTTGGCTGGAGCTTTACCAGCTACGGCCCTGAATACCTGGCCTTCAACGACGGCCAGAATAACGGCGGCTTCTACCGTGCAAACCGTAGCTCATCAACTGAAAATGGGGCGGCATTGATTGTCCTGTATGCAACTGATCTTGAAGCCTGTGAACAATCGGTCTTCGACGCCGGGGGCCGCATCATCAAGCCAATCTTTTCCTTTCCCGGCGGCCGCCGCTTTCATTTTGCTGATCCCAATGGCAATGAACTGGCGGTTTGGTCGGAGCCAGTGCAATGAGCGCGGCCTATCAACTGGCGCAACTGAATGTGGCCAAGCTTCTCGCTCCGCTCGAGTCGCCACAGCTGGCCGACTTCGTCAACAACCTGGACCGAATCAACGCTCTGGCCGAAGCTTCAGACGGCTTCGTATGGCGCTTGAAAGATGAAGATGACAACGCCACGGCATTGCGACCCTTTGACGACGACATGATCGTCAATATGTCGGTTTGGCGTGACTTGGAGGCCCTGAAAACTTTCGTTTTTGCCCCTGAGCACGTCGCCATCATGCGGCGCAAGCGCGAATGGTTTCATCGGCTGAGCGAGGCCTACATGGTGTTATGGTGGGTACCGGCAGGCCACCAACCAACGACGGACGAAGCGCGAAGCAAGCTGGAACACATCCAGGCCCACGGGCCCACCGCTGCGGCTTTCAATTTTCGAACGAATTTCGCAATGCCAGTGAGTCGCGCTAAGACCACGTCCATCTGAAACGCGTCCGTAGAAACGAATGGCCAGCTGTTGTGGCTGGCTGTGCATACTTAATCGTCAGCCGATGCAACCAAGCTGTTCAAGCCTTCCCCCACCTGCCAGATTCTACTGATATTCTGGAAGATCTCGGCACCGGGGCCTTCAGCAAGCAGCGGCACGAAGACAGAGGTATGATCGCGCGTTGCCCATTTCATTTCGATCGCAGGATAGGTGTCTGGATCGTAGGTCAAGGCCAGGCCACCGGTCTCATGGTCAGACACCACCAACACCAGCGTATCACCGCGCTGTTGAGCAAAATCCATGATCAAGGTCAGAGTGTCCTCAATGGCGCCCAGCGCCGACACCAGTCGCCGGGAGTCGCCGCGATGCCCAGCCGAATCGAATTCTTCACTTTCCACCAGCAATATGAAGCTGCCCTCCATCGCGGCCAATCGCTCGAGCGCAAGGGCTGTCATTGAGCGCAGCGTCGGCACCGAGCCTTGGTCCTCGATACTGTCCTCGGGAAAGACGGCAGCCAGGGGCTGGTTTGGCGTCACGCCCTTGGGCAAGGTCAGCTTTGCGTCCAGCAATGTAAACCGTTGCTTGAGGATGGCCTCGGTGGCAGCCCAACCCGGTACTTCATCCTCACCGACATCCTCAAGCTCGCCGAACAACACCATCAGCTCGCTCATCGCCTGCTGACGCAAGATTGACGCCGCGTCACCTCGATCCACAGCATGGGTGGTAAACGCAGCTGGAGTGGCGTCCCAAATGTAGGAGTCGGTGACAATACCGGTATGCCAGCCTCGCTTTGTAGCCAACTCAAAGGCGCTTTGCAGTGGCTCACCTTCGACATCGACGCTGACCCGTCCGGGCTGGGTAAGCGCCCCCGTAGCCAATGCGGTAGCCCCCGCCGCCGAATCGCTAATTGGGCCGCGAAGAGGGCGAGCGTCATACCAGCTCCGTACACTAAACCGCTGCCAAACCGATGCCTCAGCAGGACTGGCCAGCATAGCCAAACTGAGTTGGCCGAAACCCATGCCATCGGCTACGAACACAATAACGTTTCGCGGTGGTGGCCCAGAATAGGTAGCGACCGGTTTGGCCGGCTCCGCGTAGCCCTGATAGTCGACTGAATAGCCCGGCTTCTTTATCAAAAACAACGAAAGGCCGGCTACCAGACCAATAATTATGCCAACGGCCAGCCATGTCTTGTTCGTCATATGCGCCCTTTTTGTCATCACCGACTGGATTTAGACGTCGCATTGACCCAGGCGGTTGCAGCAGAGCATATCATTGGACTATCTCGACCAGATTGACTTGCCGCAATCACAGCGTCACAGTGCCTCTGCATATTTCGGGAGACCACATGAACCCTGTACGACTCGGCAGTGACCAGGCCTACTCTTCAAAAGTCGTCTGTATCGGCCGCAACTATCTTGACCATATTACTGAGTTAGGGAATAAGGTTCCGCGCGAGCCGGTCATTTTTCTAAAGCCCAACTCATCTATCTCCGTATACCTGTTTTGCGATGACAACGACGGCATTCACTACGAAGGCGAGTTGAGTTTTTTGATACGCGCGGGCCGGCCCCACGCTGTTGGCTTCGGCCTGGACTTGACCAAGCGGAACGTACAAGCCGAGCTCAAGGCGAAGGGCCTGCCATGGGAGCGCGCCAAGGCCTTTGACGGCGCGGCGGTTTTCAGTCATTTCGTGAAGATTGAGGGTGACGTCGCAAAGCTTAATCTGGAATTGCAGATCAATGGCCGGATGGAGCAAAAAGGAGGTGTCGAATTGATGTTGCACAAACCGCTCGATCTAATCGAACACATTCAGCGTTTCATCTCCCTTGAGGACAACGACATCGTCATGACCGGCACGCCGAAGGGCGTCGGTGCAGTCCGACCAGGTGACCGCTTTACAGGGCGTGTGCTCGACGGGCAATCGCTGCTGCTCGAGGCCTCGTGGACCGCCCGATTGGCCAGCGAATCATGATGGCCGTCCTGGCCAAGATCGTCGTCATCGCCACCGGCTTGTACTTCATCGGTCTGTCAGCGTTCTGCTTGCTCGCCCCGGACAAGGCCCGCAATTTCCTGAGGCAATTCGCCAGCTCTGGTCTTGCTCATTATCTAGAGATGACGATACGTATCGTCGCCGGCGGCGCACTAGTAATGCACGCACCCGACATGGCCTACTCTGGCGCGTTCAACCTGTTCGGCTGGGTGCTGGTCATTAGCAGTGCCGCTCTTTTGCTAGCCCCTTGGCGCTGGCACCATCGTTTCGGTCAGTGGGCCATCCCGTTCGCGATTCGCATTCTGCCGCTGTTTGCAGCGCTGTCGCTGGTGCTAGGTGCGAGCATTCTGTACGCGACGTTTGCTTAGCCGGAAAACGTGGCTCGCATTGCGAGCTTGAAGAAAAAGTAAATCACAGAGCTCAAAGAGGAGCGCAACTGCGCGATTTTCAGGAAGGAAGAATGGGCACTAGGAGGACAGGAGGGCCAGTGAGGGCACCAATTGCTGCGTTGGATTGAATTGAATACGGGGAATGGACCGCGCGGAGGCGCAGAGGGCGCAAAGGGAAGAGGCCGCTGTCGCTAAATCAAGAAAGGTAAACCACAGAGATCATTGAGATCAAGGAGGCGCGCGCCGCGCGGTTTCGGGAAAAATGACACTAGGAGAGAAGGAGGGCCGGTGAGCGCACCAATTGGTGCGTTTGGACTGAATTGAATACGGGGAATGTCTCTCGTAAAGGTGAGTACGCCATAGTGCGGAGTGCCCCAAGGCACTCTGCGGCGGGCGAAAGAAGGTCAAGCACACCCCAAACTGAGGGATTTTTCCTACAGACAAATGGCCTTTGATTTGGCAGAGTAGGGTGACCAACTGAACAGGGTGAAGCCGCGTTTGTACGGGGTGGCTAATCGTTACGCCGTGCGACTGAACGGCCCCAAACTCATCGGATTGAATGGGTTGGCTCCTAGGTCTACACTCAGTCCCATGAAAGCAAAACGCCTTAACGCTACAGCCGCGTTTGTAATCCTGCTTATACCCATGAGCTGTTTCGCCCAGGATGTCGTCAGACTCAATGCGTCGGATGCGCGCGAAGGCGACCGTTTCGGATCCTCGGTGGCACTGCACCTTGATACTATCGTCGTCGGCGCGTCTCGCGATGACCACGGGGGGAACGATGATGCCGGCTCGGCCTACGTGTTTTCGCGTCATCTGGGCGGTGTTGACAATTGGGGACAGGTGATCAAGCTCACCGCATCAGATGCTGATGCCGATGACCTCTTTGGCTTCGCCGTATCAGTGCACGGTGACATCGCCATTGTCGGTGCGGTTGGGACGGACGACGGTGGTTCGGGCAGTGGCTCGGCCTATGTCTTTTCTCGCCACCAGGGTGGACCAGACAATTGGGGACAGCTGACCGAACTCACCGCCTTTGATGCTGCGCCCGGGGACGCATTCGGCCATTCCGTGTCACTGCATGGGGATACCGTCGTTGTCGGTGCCCGCGGGCACGACGGAAATAGAGGCGCAGCCTACTTATTCTCTCGCAACCAGGGTGGGGTCAACAGTTGGGGGCAGGTGACCAAACTGACAGTCGCAGACGCGGCATCCGGGGATTTTTTCGGGTTCTCAGTGTCGCTGCATGGCGAGACAGTGGTTATTGGTGCCAGCGGTGTTAATTCTATTAGCGGAATCGACACCGGAGCGGCGTACCTGTTTTCCCGCGATCAGGGTGGCAGCGACAATTGGGGTCAGGTTTTGCAGTTGACTGCGTCCGATGGTGTCCCTCTTGACGAATTCGGGCGATCCGTTTCCGTTCACGGGGACCTGGCGGTGATCGGTTCATGGTTGGATAACGATGGCGGAACGCACAGTGGATCTGCCTACCTGTTTTCACGCCACCACGGCGGAATCGACAATTGGGGCGAGGTCAAGAAGCTTACGGCCTCGGATGCCTCTACAGCCGACTTTTTTGGTGAGGCCGTGTCGGTTCATGAGCAGACTGTCCTGGTCGGCGCGACCAATAGCGACAGTTTCGCGATGGAAACCGGTGCGGTGTATCTTTATTCGCGCACTGAAGGTGGGGTGAACAATTGGGGCGAAGTTACGAAACTCACCGTTTCGAATCTGGAACAGGGCGACAGTTTTGGGGTTTCCATAGCGCAGGATATGAGTACCGCAGTCATCGGGGCCGAGTGGAGTGACTATCGGTTTATGACTACCGGGTTGGCATATGTCCTGTTTGGCGGGCCGATTGGCGACCTGATATTTCAAGACAGCCTGGAGTGACCGCGGTGGCGAACTGCTCCCGCGGTTCAGGACGTACGTGAGCTGAACTGACAAGGAGGTTGTCGTGCCGAGAGCCAAGGAAGCTACAGGTGGACCTATCGTCCACGCCCTACTACCACTGTATTTCGCGCTGTGTCCCAAGTAAATATAATCAGGACACACGACTAACGGGAGTCCAGGATCGCTTGCCTCAAGTTTCCGCAGAAACCTCCCGATCACGCCAAATCAACCCCTCAACGGCCAGCCCGTAGTCCATTTTCTCGCCGGCCCAGCGAGAGACTATGGTGCTTGGGTCCAGGTTAGGTGATTGTCGGCGGTTGTGTGCGGTCAACGATACGACGTTTCCGCGGAAACTTCGGTCGCCGTTGGCATGGAGGATGGTTCCGTCTGGGCGAGTGAATTGGGTGTCGCCGTTGTCCAGCATCTGAACACCAAACCCACCCTCATGTACCAGTCGATGATGACGACGACATAGCAACACCAGGTTTGAGAGCTTGGTTTCGCCTCCGTTGGCCCAGTGTTTGATGTGATGCCCGTCGACATAACGCGTGCAGCTGCAGCCAGGAAAACGACAACCGCGATCGCGGCGTTCCAAGGCGCGACGAATGGACGGAGGTATGGTGCGTGTCTTGCGGCCAACGCTCAGAGTATCGCCGCATTCATTCTCAACTGAATGAACGACACCACAATCACAACTCAACCGCTGTGACGTTTCCGCGGAAACGTTGGCGATGCCTTCGAGTTCTGATTCGGCGGATTCTCCATCGTCGCGAAGGGTATCGACGGCGGTGTGAATGTTGACCAGATACTTGTCGCCGCCGGACTGCGTGCCGGATTCGCCAGCAAGGAAGTTATCGGCCAAGGTTTCCAGGGCATCGGCGCGTCGAGTAGAGTAAGGCTCGGGCCTTGGCAAGTCGGTGCCGTCTTCGTGTTGCCGAGATTCATCAAAAGCATTATCCATGGCCTTATCCAGTGCCTGAATAATGCTAGCCCCCTGCTCCGGCGAGAAGCGGCCCTTGAGTACCACCATGCCATCCGAGTCGACCTGGACGGATAATGATCGACGCTCATGGCGCTGATTGTCCCGCTCCAGTGCCTCACGTCGTTTGACATTGCGGTAGTGCCGAACCAGTTGTTCAACATGCCGGGCCGTTCCGTGCCGCGCTATTGTCATCAGGAACTCTTCGTTTTCGGGCGTTGCGACTCGCGTCATTGCCCGCACCTTTGAGTAGCTGACTTTGCCTTTTGAGAACGCGTCGCTGATTTGGGGGAGGTTTTTTAGGGCATGAGCCACACGGACTTTTTCTCGGGCGGCGCCGAGGTTCGTACCCACCCTCCATGAGAGCCAATGTGCGCACGAGAGGACGCCTGCCCCGCTCCATCCGCCAGCCTCGTCGAACTCGCGTATCAGAACCAGAAGCTGGTAATTGGCGGCGGCCATGTGGCCTGCAAGCTCGGTTATTGAGGCTTCGAGTTGTTCTACGGTTGAGGCGGTTTGGGTGGGGTCTGGCTGGTTCATTCTTCGCTGTTCCATTGCGGTTTTGACACTGTTTTATTATACAGCTAATTGGTGGTTTGATCTAGATGAAATGGTAATTAAATCAGTTGGTTAGATCGCCGCTGCCCCGAAGAAGAAACGGCTAACCACAGAGTTCGGGGAGGTCAGGGAGGCGCGCGCCACGCGTTTTAAAAATATGACACTAGGAGAGAAGGAGGGCCGGTGAGCGCAGCGGTTGCTGCGTTTCCTAGATTGAATTGAATACGGGGATGTATCGCGCAGAGATCGCCAAGACGCAAAGGAAGAAGGAAAAGGCCGCTGGCGCGGGAATGAAATACAGGTTTAACCGCCGAGATGCCGAGATCAATGCGGGTGAGCCGCCGTTGGTGCGGGGTGCCCCAAGGCACGCCGCAGGTTGAACGACCAGCCATGGATGGCTGGGCTGGGGTTTCCAACGAAGTGAAAGAGTTTCGCCAGGGATGGCTGCTCCATTCGCCACCTACTCGGGCAAAGGTTAGAAACTCGCGACGCGAGCCACAGAGTTCAAAGAGATCAGGGAGGCCGTAATTCAGGAAAGTGCAGCAAAATCAGCGAGGTGGGTGAGCAATGGCATATTGGACGGCATTTTGATGTCCTCACTCAAGCATCGTGAGGATTGTGCTGCGTGGATTATGGCATTTCCCCTTTGAGGTGCAGCGATCTGGGTGGTTGGAGACTGCCGAGGCACCGTAGTAGGGGCCGCTAGCCGGTGGGTCGTTGGGATTGCCCCTAAAGAGCACGTTCAAGTCGATGCCTGTCCAGTATATGCATTCAGCCAAAGCTGACCCTTTCTTCTCAATCGGCGACTCAGTCGTCGGACTCGAACCGCAAATGGCTTTTTTAAGATGGGGGTGTCCCAAATCGAAGAGGTGGGTGTCCCAGATGTACCACGGATGTATTGTGCTTGGACCGCTAACGAGTCGAGAGAAAGTAAATTGTGAATGGACGTCTCACCTCAGAGTGAATATACTTTATGTGTTCCATTATATTTCAATACCTTACTCGCTATTCTTAGGGAAATTTCTTGACGCCAACGCAAAAGAGCCACCTCAGAAGTGCGGCGTGCAACACCGACCCGATAGTCGGACTAACGCATACCTACTATCGATATCCGGCAAGATTCTCCCCTGTCTTTGCGCGCGCATGCATCGAGCAGTTCTCGAGACCTGGCGATCTCGTGCTGGACCCCTACATGGGCGGAGGCACAACAGCGTTAGAGGCCATGAGCGTCAACCGCAAGGTGATTGGCTCGGATATCAACTCCCTTTCACTGTTTGTAGCTAAGGTCAAGACAACGCCGCTTGGGCCGGAAGAGGAGAAGGAGGTTAAGGTCTGGGTCCGAACTTCAGTGAAAACTCAGAGTTGTCGCCATGAACTTGTCTCAGATGACGAGTCCGCCCCAAAGAACCTGTCCGCGCCATCGGTACGTTGGCTGAAGAAAACAATTGCGTTGTTTAAGCAGTCCGCTTCGCAACTTCCTTCGGACGGTTCCAGAGACTTTGCCAAATGTATCCTTCTAAATGTGGGCCAATGGGCGTTAAACGGGCGCCGTAGAATTCCGACTGTCACAGAATTCCGAGCCCGAGTTGAATCAGTGGCGTGTGAGATGCTCCAATCGAACTCCGAGCTGGCCAATTCAGTGAACTGGGTGAGCTCAGAGCACAGACCGATCCTGCGACGAGCTGATGCTGAGCACATCTATCTCGACGAAAAGATCGTTTCGGCAGGACCTGTGGATCTCGTCGTAACTTCTCCTCCCTATCCGGGCATACACATGCTCTACCATCGATGGCAGGTAGACGGCAGAAAAGAGACTGACGCGCCTTACTGGATTGCCGGCTGTTTAGATGGCGCGGGCGCGTCACATTACAACTTCGCGGACCGAAAGCTGGCCGCGGAGGGAAGGTATTTCGATAAGGCCCTTCGCAGCTTTTCCGGTATTCGGTCTGTCATGAAGCCAGGTTCCGTGTTGATCCAGATGATTGCGTTCTCCAACCGGGCTCGTCAGCTCCCAAAGTATCTACGTATGATGGAAAAGGCAGGTTTTAATGAGCATCGAGAGGCTGGTGAACGTCGCATTTGGCGAAGCATTCCGCGGCGAAGATGGCACGCAACGCTACAAGGACGAACGTCGTCGTCGAAGGAAGTTGTGCTGGTTCATGTCGCCAGATGATTCAGTCATCATCCCCCGAATCCAATGCTTCGAGGGTGGATTCATCGAGCCCTCCCAACTGATCAATGATTGCAATCAATACGGGCGCGATGGCCCGGGTAGCCTTGTCAATCGCGTCATTTATCGATTCATCCTCTTCGCCACGCTTCGCGTCTTCAGATGCTTGATGCAGCATGCCGAGTCCTAGCAGGACCATTCCGTACTTGAATTTTGCTTCAATAATCCGCGGATCCTGCCTAGAGTACTTCATGTCGTTCTGCAACGAGTTGTTGCTGAGGTTTATGTAGAATACGTGAGAATATTGAGTCTCGCCGTCCTCACCGACGATCGGGTCCGAGATAATTTTGCACGCCGACTCATGACTGAACCTGTGCTGCTTCCAACAATCGTCTCCTTCTCGGACCTCGATCACTTCTGGCAGCTGGATTCCGCGATCGCCACTTCCAGCTCCAGGCCCACTGTTGGCGCGCGCTAATCTCTTTCCACTACCACCTTTATGTTTCGATTTCTGCGTTACGGTAAGACAGATCGTATTCACAAAGGGCTGGACGAGAGTTGGGTCGGCCACCGTCACGCAGATCGTGAGAAAATCTCCGACTTCGGCGTCAGCGGGAAGGTTCATGCTGAGGTGAGCAATTCCGCTTCCAAGCGAGAAGGAGAAATCAGGCGCTTCGAGATCATCCGAGGACGAGTCGACGATTTCTAGATCAAGTGTGCCGGCATCGGTTGATCGAGAGAAGTACTCGTCCTCAACGTCTGTTTCGAAGTCAACGCGGATTCTTCGCCCATATTCGCAATTCCGCTCGTAGATTTTGTTTCCGGCGTGTTTAGGTATTCGAAAGTAAGTTGGGTGCCGTTTTCCCTCGTATCGAGCTTTGTCTTTTGTAGTGAGTTTTCCGTCGCCGTCTCCCTTGCCAGCCCTGTTGAACGGCTTAGACAGCCTTTGGCCCTTTAGGAAAAGCTGATTTAGGGTAGGGGAAGCCTTGAGAACCCGGCCGAGAACTTCTTCTAGCGGCTTTTCGTCACTTAACTTGTCTTCAACCTCTTTCCTTCTCCGTTCGTTCTGGAGTTTGGCGAGGTCATGGTTTTCTCGAAGCAAGACCTCCAACTCCTTTTCAAGTCTCTTCCGAATCGGGTGCTGGCTGAGTCGATCACGGCTACTCATGAAGAGATCTTCGCGCTCCGTGACTTTGAGTTTTGAGCAATCCACGAGGACCAGCAGCGAATCTTTTAATCGTGGCAAATCTACGGACTTTCTATAGAAGATGGATTTCGGCAGGTGGCCGTGAGCTTGGCCGTTGATCGCAAAAATCACCCCTTCGTTCTTTAAGTAGGTAGCGGCTTTATCGCTCTTAAACGCGTAGATCCTCGCCTTCATTTCCATTCCGGCGGTCGAAATCTTCGCCGTCTTTGGAAACCCCTCTTCCAAGTTGTCGCCCTTTCCGGCTTCGAGACGAACTGCCAGACCAGCAAGTGGCGTAGAGTAACTGCCATCCTTACCTCCATAATTGCGGCACTCGTGTAGGGTCAATGGGAGAGCAATTTCAGGCATGAGCCTCTCCAACGCGAACAGAAGACCGTCTTTCATCAAGATATTGCTCTGCCCGCAGTTCGCGGTCTCGTATTCGTAAAGCTTTATTGCAGTTCCCCATTTAGCGCCCCGCTTGTACGCATGGTTGCCCTCGGGGAGGATAGGTAATGAGTCTGCCGTGAACGACAGAACGTCTCCATGTCTAGGGTCGGCAGCCGCATTGACCGGTGCCAGGTAGGTATATTCTGAGTGGCGAGGCTCTCCGGCGCGATTGCTCGGCTCTTCTCTGCGCACGACGGTTACACCCCACTCGCTCGCTGTATCGTCATCGCTCACCATCGCTGCGAGAGCAGGGTCTCTTCTTGAAATTACTAGCTGGATCCCACCTTCACAGAAACGAAGTGCCCCAGAGCCTCCCATGTTGAACTTTCCCTGCACGAACGGGATGCGCTGCTTGTTCTTTTCATTGAGCGACAGAATCGTATTCGGCAGGCGTCTTGCGCTCTGTCCTTCGCCGAGGTCGGTTATGGTCAAGCACATCCGGTGTCCTTTCTTGTTTCTAGGCTTAGCACCTGTAGCGGCGATAGTAATGTTTTTTCCTTCTTCCCCACGCTTCTTTTTAGACCATTGACTTATCACTCCTGCTTCATCATCCGGCGACTCTTTTCCTTCGTAAAACTTAGCAACCGCGTCACGGACACTAGACGGAGCTGCTTCTGACTGCGGATCTATTCCTCGACGCAGACATTCCCGCATGAGCCTAGCGTCGACGCTATTGATGGCCTTTTCGACCAAGGCGGCCTCGGGTACCTGCTGCTGATTTCCGACTTGCGCGAAGTTCCCCTCTTTATCACCGTACAGACGCCACAAGTCCTTGTTCTGCCAAAGACCTGCTGCATAGAGTAGATTGATCACCTCCTTTGTGCTGTCAGCTCGCAAGAGGCTAAGGGCCAACTCCTTTTTTTCACTATTTGATAGTTTCATTCGGCACACCCCTTCGTTATCGCGCGAATTTCGGCTATTGAATCTTTGTCCAGAGCGCCGGGGTCGTAAGCGTATCCATCCCGACCGCACTTTTGAAGTGTGTTGGACTCTCGTAACCATGCAAATGTCAGATACACCTGGTACGTCGGAACTTCATTTTGATCCGCGTCAGTCACCGGGAAGATTTCTTCGATAGTGAAAGTCTTGTTGGGGGAGTAAGCCGTCTTGAGCTTCTTCACGACAAGCTCTACCGAACTCCAGTCAGCACGGTGCTCATACTCTTCTCGGCGCTTCTTCGACCACCCGACCTTGACTAGACGATCACCGTCAATGCGAAACTTCGGGTAAGTCCCTGGCTTTCGTTGGCTGGTCGGCTTGCTGGCCGCAGACGCTCTCGAGTTGGTCCTCGTGGGACTCGTGGAGGTCACCGTCTTGTTGGTTGCTTTAGCTCGTGAATCCGCTTTTGAGCGGTTGTGTTTCGGTGCCACTCGAGGAGCCTTCGCATCCGCCGTGTCGATCGCGCTCGCAAGATGCGTCGCAAGCTTCGCAATTTCGGCCAATGCTTCGTACTCGTGACGCTGCATACATTCCTGCATCAGGCCTGTCAGCTGCTGTGCGGCGGTTTCAATAATTCGCTGTGCTTTGATCACTGTATTCATACAGGCACAATACAGAGAATCTGCCTCCTTGTAAATAGACATACAGGGGCGGCGTGAAAACTTTCACTGTATTTTCCGTGTATCTGTGGATCAGAGGAAGCGAGCCAGGGTGAACTGAACGACGAAGGTATTGGTGGCGGAGAAATGGGGTCGTTGTAGGGCTCGGCGGGCGTTTGATTTGCTGCGCCAACGACTGGTTTGCCTTCGGCAACCCAAAACAGCTATCTCAAGCGCAATGTGACTCACTGACTGCCGTTACGAATTTAGCCCATAAACCTGTAAACGCTCTCTACTTTTAATAGTTGTATACTTGCGTTGATGAGGCGTGGTTATTGCCATCAATGACTTACGTCCAAGGACTGGACAAATGCCGACGGCAGAAGGCGCCCCAAAAGCTCGGTTGGGCCGCAGAACAAGAGGGGTAGGTAATGAAGGTTTCAGTTCTTAATGCCAATTCGCTTCGCACGGCTTTGCTTCAGTTGATAGCTCGTCATGAACAAATATATATGGCCGTCGCTTGGGCTCACATGAGCTTAGTAGCAGATCAGTTGATCGAGAATTCACACAAATTCAAATCAGTAATCATCGGCTTGGATTTTTGCTCCTCGCACCCAGATTTTGTAGATGAATTGGTTGGCGTCCAGAATGCGTTTGCCTTCCAGAAGCGCGGGGTTTGCTTCCACCCCAAAGTCTACTTATTCCGAACTGGCGATAATGTTGATGCAATCGTTGGTAGTGCCAACCTAACCAAGGGCGGGTTGGGGACCAACATTGAAACTTGCCTGCAGCTAAGCTGCGACGCGAACGAGGCTCCTATCCCTGCATTACTCGCAGAAATCGAATCCCATGCTGCCGATGGGCAACCGGTAACCCAGAACTTGGCGGACGAATATCGCCGGCAGGCCGAAATCGCAGCACGCCACCCAAGGCCTTCGCCGCTTATCCTGCCAAAGGAGCAAAACGATTCTAAGAAAATCAGTTTTGATCTACTGAGAATGAGTTGGGCGGATTTTCTTCTCGCAGTAGAAAAAGATACGAATCACGACTTCTCCGCCCGGCTGAAACTCCTGCGCTACGTCCAAACCTCGCTTGCCCAAGTGAGTTCGTTTGGCGAGCTAAGTTGTGCAGATAGAAAGGTCGTTGCGGGCGTCCCCCACCGTGAGGCAAGTGAAACGTCCGGACTAGAGCAGATTGGATGGTTTGGCTCTATGATCGGCTCAGGCGCGTTCGTCAAACTCATAGCGACGAATAGCAGTGCCATGGCGGAGGCTATCGATAGCATACCTCGCCGAGAAGTGGTGACCAAGGATGACTATGATAAGTTTTGCGAGCTATTTACAGATGCTTTTGCGGGCTCCGCCAGAGGCGGTGGTCGTGCGTCGGCTACAAGACTACTAGCCATGAAACGGCCTGATGTGTTTGCTTGTGTAACTGACGGAAACGTAAGGGGTTTAGCGAACGCATTGGACTTCGCACATTCCACGTTGAACCTAACCAACTACTGGGATCGTGTGGTCGAGCCGATTAGGTCTGCAAGTTGGTACAATTCTCCTAGGCCAACTGGCTCATCTGCTGAAGCGTGGGACTGCCGCGCCGCACTCCTAGATGCAATCTATTATGAAGCTAGGCCCGAGCGGCAGTGAAAGAAACTGGAACCCGCGCGCCTCGCGTTGCAAGCCCTATGGCCACCCATGTATTCGACATCCGCGTTTTGCCACCAATTAAAGCCGGAAAGACGCGATAACGAAGCCGATACTGTTGAAATGAACGAAGCCACTACCCAGCCCGATCCAGAGCGTTTGCCGTACTTTCTTTACGAACTAGTCAACAACACCGTTCCCTCACCAAGAGGGGGGCGGATGTGCCCGCCTTCCACAACGATCAAACTGATTGCGGGATGGCCCGACTTTTTAGCACACTAGGGGACAGGCACTAAAGTAGTGCCACGCCAATTCGCGCAGCAGGAGAAGACTATCCAGCACTGGATACTATTGGCGATGAGCTATCAAGTGTCGTCAAAAGATACAAACAAAAACTAACCGCCCTAACCGAACTGAAACAATCCCTGCTGCAAAAGGCATTCTCTGGCGAGCTGACCGCCGATGAGCCATTTGACCGCCCACCCGAAATCAGACAAACTGTCACCAGATATTAATACATGGTGACGGTTTGTCTGATTGATGATGACCGCTCAACGCTCACATAGCCATGCGCCTGATGACCCCGTGGGCCTGTTTCGCGCCCACGGTGGCCAACTGCGGCTGGGTGAGGCGCTGGCGCTTGGGCTCAACCGTTACCAGTTTTACAAGCTGCGCGATCAAGGCCTGATTGAGCCGGTCAGTCGCGG